>NZ_OEPW01000009.1:0-95563 GCF_900240235.1 Alistipes sp. cv1 | reverse complement strand
AAAAGGTATACGAACTCCCCGGGGCAGTCGTAAGGGCTGTGGACCCTAGAAAACCAAAAGGGAATACTTACGGAACATTACTCGACACTGCTGCGCTCGCTAAATATAAGCCCATGTCCCTGTATAACTACATGATGTTCTTGCCGGGAGTGGTAAGGGTGGGGGGAGGTTTGTTTGTAAAAAGAAAAGGATTGCCAATGCCTCAAGAGTTGGCTTTTGATATGTTTTATGCTCCCGTTTCATTATCGCTTAACGGAAAGGGATGCGCTTTGAGTGATTTAACTGACTACACCGTTGATGATGTCCTATATATCAACCATATACACAAAACAGAAACAGCAATGATAGGAGAGTATCCGTACCACATAGAAATCATCCTAAAAGAAGGGGTTTCTGCTATTAGATCCGAAATAAAAATGTACCGCACGATCGGTTATGCCGAAAGCGTCGAGTTCTACAGTCCGGTATACGATACGCCCGAAAAGATCGCCGACGAAAAACCCGATATCCGTACTACGCTGTACTGGAACCCTTATCTGCAAATCGGCCCGGACGGCACCGCCCAAATCGAGTTCTACTCAAACGATCATAAAAACCAGCAATACGATATCGCTATCGAGGGAATAACGCCCGACGGAAAAACATGCCGCTACCGAAAAGATATATCCGCCCGGTAAATACGACGGCGGCATTTTCTGTTTCCTACACGAATACGCAAGCGTCGATTCGCTGAAAACCGCGCAGCAGATCGGCTACGGGCATACGCTTTTTACCGGCCACCTGCAGTTCGTCGAGAAAAACGTATCCGTCCGCACAGGCTACTTTCAGAAAGGTTTTTCCGTCGGAAAGGATCGTTCCGGGAGCGCTCCTCGCTCCCGCATCCGGATCGGGATGAGCACGGTAAATCTTGACGGCAAGCGGAGCCGCATCGTCCCTGCGGAGTTCGCTCCATGCGGCCGGATAGGGACTCAGTCCGCGGATCAGGTTAAACACCGTCCGGCGGTCGGACTTCCAGTCGATCCGACAGGTGTCTTTGAATATTTTCGGCGCCTCCCGGATTTCGGCAGGCGCTATGCCATCCTGTCCGACAGGTACGATGTCTCCCGCCGCGATTTTCTCGACCGTCTCGACGACCAAATCCGTCCCCGCGACCATCAGTTTGTCATGCAGGGTTCCTGCGCACTCGTCCGGCCCGATCGGGACACGGCTCCGGCACAGGATATCTCCTTTGTCTATCTCGTGGTTCAGCATAAAGGTAGTGACGCCGCTCTCCGTCTCGCCGTTGATAATCGCCCAGTTGATCGGCGCGGCCCCCCGGTACTGCGGCAACAACGACGCATGCAGGTTAAACGTCCCCAGCTCAGGCATCGACCAAATAATTTCAGGCAGCATCCGGAAAGCGATCACGATTCCCAGGTCGGGCCGCAACGCCCGGAACGTCTCGACGAACTGCGGATCTTTCAATTTTTCGGGCTGCAAAACCGGCAACCCGACTTCCACGGCATACCGCTTGACGGCCGACTGCTGCAAATGCAGCCCGCGTCCTGCCGGTTTGTCGGGCATCGTCACGACGCCGACGACGTGATAACCCGCTTCCACCAATCTCCGCAACGGGGCCACCGCAAAATCGGGGGTACCCATATAAACGATACGCAGTTTCTTGCTGTCCATATCTCTAAATATCCCGTTAAGCTACGATCTCGATCCGGTTGCCGTCGGGGTCGCAAACGACGCTCTCGAAGTATCCGTCCCCGGTCTGCCTCGGTTCGCCGGCGATCCGATACCCGTCCCGCCGCAACCGTTCGGTCAGGCTGCACACCGCTTCGCGGCTGCCGACGCCGAACGCGACGTGACAAAAGCCGGTATGCTCGCCTTCGTCCGAATCCCGGACATCCGTCCTCCGCATCAGTTCCAACGCGACGCCACCTTCGAAACGGACGAAAAAAGACTCGAATCCCTTGGCCGGATTACGGTATACGGGGCCGCTCTCCCCGTCGAAATAACGCACGTAAAAATCCCGCAGTTCTTCCAGACGGTTCGTCCAAAGCGCTATATGAGCAACAGCTATTCCCATTAGACCACAGCGTATTATCCGTTATTACTTAAACAATCCGAGCCGGTGCCCCATCACCTGCTCTTTGGTGCGAAGGTATTTTTCGTCGTACGGATTCGGAGCGATCACGATCGGGACATTCTCGACGATTCGCAGGCCGTAGCCTTCCAGCCCGGCGCGTTTCTGCGGATTGTTGGTCATCAGCCGCATGTTCCGGATACCGATCTCGCGCAGAATGCTGGCTCCGACTCCGTAATCGCGCTCGTCGACCCCGAAACCCAGTTTGACATTGGCTTCGGCGGTATCGTACCCTTCTTCCTGCAATTTATAGGCTTTCATTTTATTGAAAAAGCCGATTCCCCGGCCCTCCTGATTCAGATAGACGACCGCGCCTTTTCCTTCCTGCTCGACCATTTTCATCGCTTCGTGCAACTGGGCTCCGCAATCGCAGCGGCACGAACCGAAAATATCGCCCGTCACGCACGAAGAATGCACGCGCACCAGCACCGGTTCGTCCGGCTCCCACTCCCCTTTGATCAAGGCCACATGATCCAGCCCGTTGCTCGTCTGGCGGAACGGGATCAGCTTGAAATGTCCCCATGCCGTCGGCATATCCACCATTTCGCCCCGCTCTACGATCGATTCGGTTTTCAGGCGGTAAGCGATGATATCGGCGATCGAAACGATCTTCAGGCCGAATTGCTGAGCGATTTTCCGCAAATCGCCCAGACGGGCCATCGTACCGTCTTCGTTCATGATCTCGATCAGCGCGCCGCCGGGAGTCAGTCCGGCCATCCGCGTCAGGTCGATCACCGCTTCGGTATGACCCGGACGGCGGAGCACCCCTTTGTTACGCGCCCGGAGCGGGAAAATATGCCCCGGACGGCCCAGATCGGACGCCTTGGTGGCAGGATCGACCAGCGCCCGCACCGTAGCCGCGCGGTCGGTCGCAGCCACGCCGGTCGTACAACCGTGTCCGAGCAAATCGACCGACACCGTGAAAGGCGTACCGAGCAGCGACGTATTGTTGGCAACCTGCATCTCCAGATCCAGTTCCCGACAGCGGTCTTCGGTCAACGGAGCGCACAACACGCCGCGGCCGTTGTGAAGCATGAAATTGACGATCTCCGGGGTGATCTTTTCGCCGGCGACGATAAAATCGCCTTCGTTCTCCCGATCCTCGTCATCGACCACGATGACGACTTTGCCCGCGCGGATATCTTCGATCGCTTCGTCCACACTGCTGAGAATCTTTTCGTTGTTTTGTTCTTGTGACATGATATTTCGATTTTGTATTTTTAATTTTCGGTTTTCGTACGGTTACCGGTTCTCCGGCTGCATACGCCGTTTTCGCGGGAATATCCGTTTAAAAAATCCGCGGATCTTCCGGGTATGGGCGAGGTACCATTCGGCGTTGAACAGGTTCGAATCGTTGGTCGCTTTATAGGTCAGGTAGACGGAAATCGGCAGTAGGATGAACGTAGCGATCCACATCCCGATAAAAGAGTTCCACGAGCCCTCGCGCGCCATCTTCTCGCCGGTGATCGTAATGATGTAATAGATTACGAAGAAACCGACCGATACGACGACCGGCATCCCCAGCCCCCCTTTGCGGATGATCGCTCCCAAAGGCGCTCCGATCAGGAAAAAGATCATGATCGAAACCGGCAGGGCCATTTTTTTATGCCACTCGACCTTAAATTTGTAGAGCTGCGTGAGGGCGTCTTTCGAGGTCACCTCGTCGAAGGAGTAAAAACTGCGGGAGTTGCGCGCTTTGTTGAGCGCCTCGTTGTAAATCCGTTGCCGGTCTTTCAGGCCCATGCTGTCGATGTGAGCATTCAGATAAACGGGCCGCCCGTGCAACGGAGCGATCGAATCGGCGCCGAGTCCCTGGTCGAAAGGGAAAATGAAGGTGGTGATCAGCGGCTGGTAGGAGGCGCTGGCCGCCGCCGCGCTGACTTTCTCCAGCGAGTCGATCCCGGCCGAAAGTTCTTTCGTATTTTTGGTCTGGCTGTTGTTGAACAGCGACATGTCGGTTCGGGAAAAATCGAAACCCGACATCGGGATCACCATGTTGTAAACGTCGAAATAACGGCGTTCCAGCGTATTATCTTTCATCCACTGGTAGTTGCGCACCTCTTCGTGCATCTCGCCGTTATACAGCGTGGCCAGCAGAAAACGCTTGTCGTCGGACAGCGAAATGTAGCCGGAGTCGGCTACGATCGTCCCCATCTTGCCGTTTATATTGGTATTGCGCGTATCGTAGATCAGGATATCGGTCAGCAGCTTCGTCTTCGGGTCCTGGTGGTCGACCCGGATGCTCATGTCGTTGTCGAGATTGAAAAAGAGCCCGTCCTTGAACTCGATGACCTGTTTCTGCTGCCGGATGTCGTAGATCAGCGCCGACATCTTCCGCATCGCCATCGGCACCAGATTGTTGGCGACGAAAAAACTGCCGACGGCGACGAAAAAGACCAGTACGATCAGCGGCCGCATGATCCTCGGCAGCGATACGCCGGCGGATTTCAGCGCGAGCAACTCGTAATTTTCCCCCATGTTGCCCATCGTCATCACGGCGGCGAACAGCGTCGCAAGCGGCAACACCATCGGTATCAGCGTGATGGCGGCGTACATCATCAGCTCCATAATCACGCCCATGCCGAGCCCCTTGCCGACCAGTTCGTCGATATAGCGCCACATGAACTGCATGATAAAAACGAACAGGACGATGAAGAAGGTGAGCACCATCGGCCCTACGTACGATTTCAATATGAGCTTATGTACCGTTTTCATCCCGCTTCCGCATAAAGTCACGCAAAGGTAATAGTTTTACAATAATAAGCGTAACGGTCAGTATAAATATTGTAGACGCGCCCGACGGAATATCGCCCTTGTAGCTGACATAAAGCCCGGCGAACGAACCGAGCACGCCGATCGCCGAAGCCCCGGCCATGATCCGTCCGAACGAGCGGGTCAGCTGGTTGGCGATCACCGCGGGCATGGTCAGCAGCGAGATCAGCAGAACGATCCCCACCACGCGGATCGAAATGACGATCGTCACGGCGATCAGCGCCGACATCAGGTAACCGATCAACCGCGTCGGCATATTCTGGCTGCGGGCATACTCCCGGTCGAAAGCCACGTACAAGATCGGCCGGTACCAGACGGCGAAAACGATCACGATCGCCAGGTCGACGATCCCCATCCAGATCAGGTCGGAGGAGGTGACGCTCAGTATATTCCCGAACAGGAAACTCATCAGGTTCGGAGCGTATCCCGGCGTCAGGTATACGAAGATAATCCCGACGGCCATGCCGAGCGACCAGATCAGGCCGATCGCCGAATCCTCGCGGATCCGTTTGCCGGCCGTAAAGGCTTCGATCCCGAACGCCGACAGCACCGCGAAACAGAACGCGCCGGCAATCGGATTCAGCCCGAAATAGTAGGCGATCCCGATCCCGCCGAACGACGAATGGGTGATCCCGCCGCTGAGGAAAACCAGCCGGCGGCACACCACGTACGTACCGACCATGCCGCAGGCCAGACCGCACAACAGGCAGGCGAGCGTCGCATGGGTCAGAAACCTGTACTGAAAAAGTTCGTAAAAGAAATCCATAAACCGTCGATCGAACTACAAAGCTACGCGTTTTTTTCGGGAATTCTTCCACAATGCGGCATAAGCGGCAAAAATTAGGCGGCGGTTTTGTACCTTTGCGCCGGTATCGAAATACAACGCCATGTCATCCGCTAAAAAAGTAGGTTTTTACACATTGGGCTGCAAGCTCAATTTCTCCGAGACGTCGACCATCGCCCGCGAATTCGAAGCGGGCGGCTTCGTACGCGCCCGGCAAGGGGAAACCGCCGACGTATATGTCGTCAACAGCTGTTCGGTCACTGAACATGCCGACAAAAAGTGCCGCAACATCGTGCGCCGGATCGTCCGGACGAATCCCGATGCCATCGTCGCGGTCACCGGATGCTACGCCCAGCTGCGACCGCAGGATCTGGCCGCCATCGACGGGGTCGACCTGGTGATCGGCAACAACGACAAAGGCTCGATCTACGAACGGGTATCCGCACTCGGCGCCAAACGCAAAGCATCGGTACACACCTGCGAAGCCGGCGAACTGACGAACTTTTTCGCCGCGTTCTCGACCGGCGACCGCACCCGCTCGTTCCTGAAAGTACAGGACGGGTGCAATTACCATTGCAGCTACTGCACGATTCCGCTGGCGCGCGGCGCCAGCCGCAACCTCCCGATCGCCGATCTCGCGGCCGAAGCGCAGCGAATCGCCGCGCAGGGTCAACGCGAAATCGTACTGACGGGTATCAACACCGGCGATTTCGGCCGAACGACCGGCGAACCGTTCATCGACCTGTTGCGGGCCCTCGACCGGGTCGAAGGCATCGATCGCTACCGCATTTCGTCGATCGAGCCGAACCTGCTGACCGACGAGGTCATCGCTTTCACAGCGGCTTCGAAACGATTCCAGCCGCATTTTCACATTCCGATCCAGAGCGGAAGCGACCGCATCCTGGCGCTGATGCGCCGCCGGTACGACACGGCGCAGTTCGCCGACCGGATCGCTGCGGTGCGCCGCGCCGTGCCGGACGTATTCCTCGGTATCGACGTGATCGTCGGATTCCCGGGCGAAACGGACGAAGACTTCGCCGACACCTACCGTTTCCTCGAACGTCTCGCCCCGGCATTCCTGCACGTTTTCCCCTACTCCGCGCGTCCCGACACCCCCGCCGCCGGATTCCCGAACCGGGTTCCGCCGCCGGTCGCCGAACGACGGGCCGCCGAGCTCGGCGCGCTGTCGGAACGTTTGCACCGCGCTTTTTACGAAAAGCAGGTCGGAACGCAAGCGCGAGTATTGTGGGAAAGCACGCGTCGCAACGGATATATGTACGGATACACAGGCAACTACGTCAAAGTCCGCACGCCGTTCGACCGTGCGCTAATCAATACGATCACGCCGGTGAAACTGACTGCGACGGACGGTGAAGAGGTAATGGATGCGGCTATTCTCGGCCGGGAATAGCGTAAGTACGCCAAATTGTTTATATTTGTAATCTTGAACAACGACAATCGGGCATGGGTTTGAAAAACAAAATACGGTTGGGCTTCCTTTCGTTGGCCCTGCTGCTTTTCTTTTCGGGAATCATTTCCTACTTCGAGCTCAGCAGGCTGAGCCATTCGACGCACAGTATGCTGGGAGCCAGCTTCCGCAACATGGAACTGTCGAAAACGATGCTGGACGCCGTGCAGGATCAGAACACCGCACTGCTGCAGATGATCGTCTCGGGCAGCCGCAACAGCGACTCGATGCTGATCGTCGGCCGGCAAAAATTCGATTCGTCGATGCGCGAAGCCAACGTGCTGATCCGCGACCTACAAGGGTTCGACTCGATCTACGCCGCCAACGTCGCCTACAACCGGATCGTCGACGCCTACCTCAGCGACAGCCTGCACAAAAACAGCGTCGGCTGGTACGTCAACATCTACGAAACGTCGTATGCCGACCTGACCACGTCGATCAAAAATTTCATGGTCTCCTCGCAGCGCATCATGGACGTCAAAGCCCAGCGGCTCGAAGACAACGCCTACCGCGCTACGATGCCGGGCTTCATCGCGCTGCTGATCGGCATTCTGATCGTCGTGGTATTTTTCTATTTCATCAACCTGTACTACATCTCCCCGGTGCTGAAAATCACCGACGCGCTGAAAAATTACCTGAATTCGAAAATCCCGTTCAAGGTGAACGTCGAGGGCCGGGATGAAATGTTCCGGCTGAAGGAATCCATCGAAAAACTGATCGATCAGCAAAAAAGCAAACGAAACGAATAGTCGGACATGCGGTTGAACATCGTACTCAGATACATCGGTCTCATCTTGCTGCTGAACGCGGCGTTCCTGCTGCTGTCGGCTTGCGTTTCGCTGCTGAACGGCATGGATACCGCTTTCTACCCGCTGTTGCAGAGTTTCCTGCTGACGGCGATCCTCGGAGCCTTCCCGCTGATCTTCGTGCAGGGCGGCGAACAGATATCGAGCTCCGAAGGCTATGGCGTGGTGGTCGGGGCGTGGCTGATGTCGTGCCTGATGTGTATGCTGCCCTACATGCTCTGGGGCGGCGAATTCACGCTGGCCGACGCATGGTTCGAAAGCGTTTCGGGCTTCACGACGACCGGGTCTACGTCGCTGAGCAACGTCGAAGCGCTACCCAAAGGACTGCTGTTCTGGAGGGCGTCGACACACTGGTTGGGAGGCGTCGGGGTCGTGATGTTCGTTCTGGTCGTGCTGCCGTCGATGGGCTCGACCAAGATGCGACTTTCGAGCGTCGAACTGTCGTCGATGGCCAAGGACAATTTCCGGTACCGCACCCAGAAAACGCTGCAAATCCTGATCGTCGTTTACGTCGGATTGACGCTGATCCAGACCGTGCTGCTGAAGATCGTCGGGATGGGCTGGTTCGACGCGGTCTGCAACTCGTTCTCGACCATCGCTACCGGCGGGTTCTGCACCCGCAATTCGAGCATCGCGTCGTTCAACAACGCCGGGGTCGAATTCATCGTGATGTTCTTCATGCTGGTCTCCGGACTGCATTTCGGCCTGATATACGGCACGCTGACCGGCAAGAACAACAACATCTTCAAATCGGAAATCAGCAAATACTACATTTTTTCGACACTCGCGGGAGGCGTCGTCATTGCGATCAGCCTGTGGCTGACGGACATCTATCCGAATATATGGATTTCACTAAGATACAGCCTATTCCAGATTATATCGGTCGCCTCGACCACCGGTTTCGCCACGGCCGACTCGTCGGTATGGACGCCGCTTGCCATCGTCGTGCTGATGCTGTTCACGATCCAGTGCGCCTGCGCCGGGTCGACCGCAGGCGGCATCAAATGCGACCGTATTCTACTGTCGTTCAAAGCGATGAAAGCCGCCATCATTCAGCGGCAACATCCGAACGCCATCATCCGGGTGAAACTCAATGGAGTGATCCAGGAGAACAATACGGTCAACATGGCGATGCTTTTTATCGTGCTGTACCTGATGCTGCTGGGGATCGGAACGGTCGTGGTAGCCGCTTTCGGCATCGATCTTGAAACCAGCTTCAGCATGACGGTAGCCAGCATGGCGAATGCAGGAGCCGGGTTCGGGCAGGTCGGTTCGATGGGCAACTACCACGAGATGCCGGGGATGGTGAAATTCATCGCCACGATCATGATGCTGCTGGGACGGTTCGAAATTTTCGGATTCATCCAGCTTTTCTTTTTGAACAAGTGGAAATGACGCCGGGCCGTATGTCCGTGTCGTTAAAAAATATATTTTTGCAGTTAGATTGATATTGCCATGTACAGACTGAGTCAGCTATTTGTTACGTTGTTTGCGGTTGCCCTCTCGACCGGACTGCAAGGACAGCAGGTCACGGCGCGCGTAGCGGGACTGGAAAGCAATGCGAAATACATGTCCCTGCTCGAACAGGAACAGCGTCTGCACCGAACCGAAGATTCGGTCGTGCAGGTCATCAACGACACGCGCAAACTTTTTACCGCCGAAACCACCGATTCGGAAAAAGAACAGCTCGGAACCAAAATCCTGCAACTCGAAAAAGAACTCTTCGAAATCCGGAATCAGCAGGGAGTCACGGCCAATGAAATCGGAGCGATCGAGCAGGACTTCATCCTAAAGAATCTGAACGGCACGGCCGAAAATCCGGCGGCAGCCGGCACTCCGGCTCCGGCGGGCGGAAAACAAACTCCGAATCTGGTCTACAACGTCTACTTCAAAGAAAACCTGTCGGAGCAGGATTACAAAGCGCTGCGGCACGCGCAGGAACTCGAACCGCTGCCGCTGAAACTGCTGGGAACCTATCTGGAAAACTACCGGAAAGCAGACTCGCTGGCAACCCTGTACGACACGACCGCCAACAAAACGCTGGCCGAAGAGACCTATGCGCAACTGGAATCGATCGGATCGCTGAACCGGGCGCTCAGCGACTCGCTGTCGCATGTCTGGAATTACATTTACGACAACAAGACCTACGCTTACAACTACCTGCTCGACAAGATGGGCAAGAACGAGATGCTGGACAAATTCGGCACGCAATTCCGCAACAACCGCCAGCAAATCGCCGCGATGCAGGACAGCGTAGCCTCGGAAACCGTTTACGGCTACCCGCTGAACAAACGGCTGCTGCTCGGCTACGAGGAGGCCCTGGCCGGAATCCTCGGATACACGGCGGCCCGGGACTCGGTGAACAAACAGGCCGAAATTTTCGGCAAACTGCACTACGACCTGCCGAAAATAGCTCCTAAAGAGCGTATTTTCATCGAATACGCCGATATCGAACGGGCCAGCCCGTCGAAATACAACGCCTCAAACCCGATCCCGGAAATGGAAGTATACCGACAGGGAACCGTATACCGCATCCAACTGGGCGCTTTCACCCAGAAGCAAGCGGTTTCGCTCTTCAAGGGAGTCTATCCGCTGTGTTACGAGAAGAGCGAAGACGGGAAATTCCGCTACTTCGCCGGGGCGTTCCGCGATGCGGCCGCCGCCGACGCCGGACTGGCCAAGCTGAAAAGCATGGGATTCCGCAAACCGGAAATCGTCGTATGGCGTGACGGCCGCTTCGAAATTCCCGGTGAAACGGGCGGCGAAGGAACGGCCGGCGAGCTTTCCACCCTGTACCGCGTAGAGATCGCCGGGCAGGGCGAAACCATTAGCGAGGCGATCAAAGAAGTGACCGACAGCCAGGCGGCCGGCAAGGAACTCTCGCGCGCCACGAACGACGACGGATCTTACCTCTATTCGATCGGGAATTTCGACAGCAAGGAAGCCGCCGATTCGCTGTGCCGGGCTATCAATGCAGTCTCGCAGGGTAGCGCGACCGTATTGGCCCTCGACTATTAGCGACCGGTTCCGCGCCCCCTAAAAACGATGCCTTCCCCGGTAAAAAACGGAAGGCATTTGTTTTTCACCTTATTTTCGACCGGTTCTTTTGCAGGTTTCCAAAAAATCCGTACCTTGGAAAAGAATTTCCCGCCCGGGATAAAATCTGATAAAAACAGGCTTATGTGGTTAATCGTCGCGCTGATCGTCGTGGGCGTACTGTTGCTGGTAGCGGAACTGGTACTGCTGCCGGGAATCAGTGTCGCCGGGATCGGAGCATTCGTCGCATTTCTGGCGGCCGCATTTTACGGTTTCATGCAATACGGCGTAATGGGCGGCGCACTGATCCTCGCAACGATCGTGATCCTCTGCGTCATCGCGGTAGTCGTTTCGCTCAGAGCCAATACATGGCGCCGTTTCTCGCTGAAAGCGACCGTGGACAGCACGTCTACCCCTACCCCCGAACAGCAGGACATCCATGTCGGACAACGGGGCGAAACGCTGACCCGACTCGCTCCGATGGGTAAAGTGCAGCTCGGCGAAGTGACCATCGAAGCAAAATCCGTGGACGCCTACATCGACCCGCACCAGGCGATCGAAGTGATCGGCTACGACAATACCGCCGTCATCGTAAGGCGGGTTGATTCCGCGGCCGGATACCGGGGAACATTTTCCGAACCGCTCGATTAAAAACACAAAAACACTAAAAATATGACTATGGAAGGATTTGGTATTTGGGTGATTGCGTTCGTCGCGCTCGTTCTGTTATGGTTCATTTTATACTTTATTCCGATCGGGCTATGGTTTTCGGCCCTCGTATCGGGAGTACGCATCAGTCTGCTGCAACTGGTGCTGATGCGGTTCCGCAAGGTGCCGCCCTCGGTCATCGTCAACCAGATGATCGCCGGAACCAAAGCGGGTCTGCATCTGACCTCCAACGACCTGGAAGCGCACTTCCTGGCGGGCGGCAACGTGCCCAACGTCGTGACGGCTCTGATCTCGGCGCAAAAAGCCAACATTACGCTCGACTTCCGGATGGCGGCGGCCATCGACCTGGCCGGCCGTAACGTGGCGGAAGCCGTACAGATGTCGGTCAACCCGAAAGTGATCAACACCCCTCCGGTAGCGGCCGTAGCCAAAGACGGCATCCAACTGATCGCCAAAGCCCGCGTAACGGTACGGGCGAATATCAAACAACTGGTCGGAGGCGCCGGCGAGGACACCGTGCTGGCCCGCGTGGGCGAAGGGATCGTATCGTCGATCGGTTCGTCGACGTCGCACAAGACCGTGCTTGAGAATCCGGATTTCATCTCGCGGGTAGTACTCGAAAAGGGACTGGATGCGGGAACCGCCTTCGAAATCCTGTCGATCGACATCGCCGATATCGACGTGGGCAAGAACATCGGCGCTTTCTTGCAGATGGACCAGGCCAATGCCGACAAGAACATCGCGCAGGCCAAAGCCGAAGAGAAACGGGCGATGGCCGTAGCGCTGGAACAAGAGATGAAAGCCAAAGCGCAGGAAGCGCGGGCCAAAGTCATCCTGGCCGAGGCTGAAATCCCGATGGCGATCGCGGAAGCCTTCCGCAACGGCAATCTCGGCGTGATGGATTACTACAAAATACAGAACATCCAGGCCGACACCCACATGCGCGAAGGGATCGTGAAGCCGGATAAAAAATAACATCCGGCCGTACACCGGTATGAAAACTCCGCGAAGAGGATCTCTTCGCGGAGTTTTTCGTTATCCCCGCCTCTATTTGTTTTTTCAGGCGGAAATCCCTAACATTGCAACGTCCGAATCGTTTCCGGATCTGAAACCAGAATACGAAAAACATGAATCCATCCGAAAAATACTGGCTGACACGCCTGGAAAGTTGTGCGAAAGCGCTGACTAAAAACGGATTCTCGGCAATCGTCGTAGACCGGATCGAAGATGCGGCAAACGCGGCGGCGGAGATCATCGAAAAGCTGGCTCCCCGTACGATAGGTTATGCCGATTCGCGCACCATGCACCGCAGCGGAATCCTGAACGTCATCCGGCAGGACGACCGGCGCACGCTGATCGACGGATTCGACCCGTCGAAAGAACGCGCCGAGAATCTCCTGACCAGACGGCAGGCCCTGCTGTCCGATCTGTTTTTGACCGGAGCGAATGCCGTGACAGAAAAGGGGGAATTGGTATGGCTGGATATGATCGGCAACCGCATCGCGGCGGTCGCATTCGGGCCAGAACACGTCCTGTTGTTCATCGGGCGGAACAAGTTGACTCCCGACCTCGAATCGGCCCGCCAGCGGATCAAGACCCTCGCCGCCCCGATGAACGCCCTCGCTCATGCGACATTCAAAACGCCCTGCCGGACGACCGCCCGGTGTCACGACTGCAACAGTCCCGACCGGATTTGCAACGGCTGGTTGATCCTCGAAAAGTGTTTTCCGAAAGAGCGGATCGCCGTCATCCTGATCAACGAGGATCTGGGCTATTAGCAAACCGGCGACTACATCTCCTCACGGGCATAATCCACGGCCCTGTTCAACAGAGCGATGAAAGGCATCGTCGCGCGGAACTCGCGGGCAACGCTTTCGACCAGATCCGCCTGCAACATAAAACGGTCGTCGACGAACTTTTCCAAATAGACGTCCTTCAGTTTCAGGTATTCGACATACGGACTGTCGGACGGAAAACCGGCCGGCGCCCGTTTCAGCCGGTTCTCCGCGTTCAACGAAAAACCGGACGCTCCCCGGACAGCGGCGGCGAAACGTTCCCCGTTATCGAAGATCTCGTCCCGGACGCTTTTCAACACGTTCGGTTCCGGCATATACAATCCGGCCGAAAGCAGGTGACCGCCGATCAGCCCGTCGCCCTGCGGCTCCACATGGAAATAATAACCGGCATACCCCGACTTTTTCCCGCGAGGACAAAAATAAGCCCCGAAATGGGTTTTGTAGGGTTCTTTGTTCGGACTGAACCGCGTATCCCGGTAAATCCGATAAGTGCAGTCCTTCACCGCAAGCCCAGCGACCGAAGGATCGAAAGCGGCGATCGCGTCGATCAGCCGGGCGACCAAACCGTCGAACCGGGCCTTTACGTCGCGGTACCAAAGCTTGTTCGCTTCGAACCATTCCCGGTTGTTATGGCGCCTCAACTGTTCCAGAAACCGTATGATATCTTCCATGCCTATCCGAATTGAGTAAGGATACAAAGATAACGAAATATCCGGACGGTCGCGGAACTACACATAAATATCCGGCTCCTTCCGCACGGAATAAGCTTTCACGAATTTCCGGCGGACGATTTTATACAGCAATCCCCCGAAACGGCGGGCGCGGGCCGGACATACGACGATGCAGCGGCCGCAGGCGATACACTTCTGCGGATCCGTTTGCCGGGGACGGCCGGCAGGAATGGCCTGTACGGGGCATCGTTCGACGCATACGCCGCACCCCGTGCACTTGCGGCCGCCCGTCGGTCGCAACGGCACTTTCCCCGGCGTTTTATAAGGACGGCCGCCCGGAGGCACGACTTCCTGCAAAGAGGCGGAATCGGCCGCAGAATCGATTTTCCGACGGAACTGCCGAACGAATGCGGCGATCCGCCGTATGTCTTCCTCATCCGGACGATTCGTTCCGACCTGCGGAAATATGGAGTGTTGCGCGACGAACGCGGCGGCGGCGGCGACCCTGAATCCGTTTTCTCCGACAACATCGGTCAGTTCGAGCAACGCATCGTCGTAATCCCGGTTGCCGTAAACGCATACGACGACGGCAGGCGTCCCGTTTCCCCGGAACTTGCGGAGCGCCGGCAGCGCGGATGCGGGAATGCGTCCGGAATAGACGGGCATACCCACTACCAGCAGGTCGCCGTCGTCCATCGTTACTTCCGCCCCGGGCGCGCTCCGGGTAATGTCGTACTCCGTCTTCCGTCCTTCGATTTGCGCGGCGATCTGTCTCATGACCTTCCGGGTCGTATAAGTCGCGCTGAAATATACCAGGTGAATATTTTCCGTCCTCACATTCTTACGACTTATTGATAACAAACGCTTTCTATACGTACGGGGCCCAGCAGCCCGGATGTCTGCAACGGCGACGACGGGGTCCACGGATTGTGCGGAGACCACGTCGGACGTTCGCCGGCGGGCAACGCGCTGTCGCCGATCAGACGGTTGACCCAGGTATTGACGACCTCGATTTCCAGATCGTTCCCGCCCTCTTTTACGAAGTCGGTTACGTCCAGCCGGTACGGATAAGTCCACACCCCTCCGACGTCGCGTCCGTTCAGCCTGACCCGGGCCATCGCGGCGACGCACCCCAGGTCGAGCAACAACCGCCGGGAAGGATCGGCCGCCTGCCAGGTAAACCGGTTCTTATACGAAGCCGTTCCCGAATAGAACCGGATCCGGTCGTCGTCGCTGAGCGCCCAGTCGGTCAGGGAATCCATCGTTACGGACTCTCCGGGTCCGCGCCGGGCGGCGTCGAAAGCCACCGTCCAGGGAGCGGTTATCTCGACGACCGGAACCGGCTCCGGATAGTTGACTCCCCCGCGGGAAGCGTCCGACGCCTGCGCAGGCTCACGGAAAACGACGAACGCGCTTTCGTAAGGCTCCAGCTTCAACGGAACCGAAACGCTCCTGTCCGAAACCGTAAACTCGGGAAGCGGGCGCATCGCACCCGAAACGGGAAGCCACAGCTCCGGTCGAAGCCCCCTAACGCGAAAACCGGCCTCGAACGCAACCGGACGGGCGGATTGGTTCGCCACGAAATAGATATCCGTCTCCCCCACCCTGCGATGCCCGTATACGATATCGCGGCAATCGGTTTTCAGATCCGGCGGGCAGTCGACATAGGCCAGGGCCTCCTCCATGCTCATGCCGGACAACACCGCTCCTTTGCCGTACCGCCGGGACTTCCGGGTCACTCCGTCCACCTCCGCCCACATTTCGGAAGCGAGCGCACGCACCAGCAGGTCGGCGCCGGGCTGTCCCTGCAAGCTGGGCGAACGGTCGGGACACGGGCCGAGCACGACGGCCCCGTCCCTTACCAACCGGGCGATCTTCGTCAGCAGTTCCGGCCGCATGGTTTCGAGTTCGGGAAGCACCAGCAATCTGTACTGCGTTCCGTGCGGCAGAGTCAGCAACCCGTCGCGCACAGACGCCCGGTCGCGCAGCACCTCCCCGTTGATATAGTCGAACTGATAACCGGCAGGTAACGCGGGATCGGCGACGCCGGTCATCTTCGGAGCGTCCTCGCCGACAAAATAGGCCACGTCGGCTATATTCAGCCCCTGTTGCAACATGAAATTGCAGCGACGCAGGTACTCGATAAAAGTATTCAACTGGGGATACCACGTGTTGTTGCGGTTGAATTCGTTTCCGTAAGCGGCATTCACGCCCGGAAGCCGGCCGTCGTCGAGCTGCGAGATGAACAGCGTCAGCAGGGTGCTGTTGATCCCTTCGGCGAAAAAACGGTCGCAACGCTGTTTCATATTGGCCGGATAACGGCTGAAAGCCGCCCCCGCACATGTAAACGACTCGGCATACACCCTGGACTTGCCGTAAATATGCGCGCAGGACGAAGCCGCCCGGTTCTCGATATCGCCCAGTTCGCCCTCGCTCCAAAACTCGCCGGCCACGTCGTCCGACTGTCCGCCGTACTGCAGGAACTCGCCCGGAAATCCCCAGTGCCCGTAATTTTCGAGCCATGTGGTAAGCCCGTGTTCGTGACAGACTTCGCGCATGCCGCCTACATATTCGTACGACACGGCGTCGGCCACCATCCTGCGCACATCCCACAGAAAACGCTCCGAAGTTTCGGCGCTTCCGACCACGACGCCTTCGAACACCGGCAAAAACGGCACCGGATCGTATCCGTAACATTTTTCGAACCGGGCGATGAAATCGTCCGTAAAATTCTGCCCGCCGGTTTCGTAACTATCCTGCACCACCACTTTGAACGACCGGCGGTCGGCCTCCGGAATCCGCTCGAGAATCTTACCGATAAAAGCGTCGAAATGGGTACGGACATGCTCCCTGTTCATTTTGTCGATCTCCAGCCCCGTAGCCTCCGGGGCGGCGGGACTGTTCGTAACGCCCGTGGAAGCCATTCCGGTACGCAGGATCGCCCACTCCCCGGCCGGGACGTCCCATGTCAACATTCCGTCCCCGGATACGAACTCCGTGATATCCCGCACGGCGGCAGGATCGACCGCCAGCGAAGGATCGTCCGTTTCGGCCGGAGCGGGCCAAAGGTAGTCCTTCCAGTACGGCAGAGGAGTCTGGTGCATTTTAGCCAGACTTTTTTCGCTGTAACGTTCGACCCGCGCCGCTGCCGAAAGTTCCACCTCGCGCAGGGCGGCGGGTCCGCCGGCATTATCGACCGAAAGGCGGAACGCCCGGGAAGACGTGGCCGGGAAAGAGATCGTAACGGGAGCATAAACATCGAACCCGACATTGGGCATTTCGTTGAACCGACTGATATCGAACTCCGCCACCGGCCGGTAGTCGCTCCCGTCCAAAGCCTCGAGGACGGCATTCGCTACGATCGGGCGGTGTTCCGGACGTACGGTGATGCTGCGGGCGGTAAAAAGCTCCGGCGACTCGAAAACGATCGCGGTTTTCCCGACGGGGAGCCGGACGGACGTAAGCGTATCCCCGTCGGCCAACCGTCCGATACCGGGCAAAGCCGGTACGGAACGCACCGTTCCGGACGCGCCGTTCAGCAGCACTCCGTCGTTTTTCGGCACCGGATAGGCGATCACGCGCACGTCCTGAATCATCCCTTCGGGCTTCGGCAACCTGCCCGAAAACTTCGAAGGGCCCTCGACCCGCACCTGCGAACTGCACAGATAACGCATCGACTCTTCCGGCTTCACCCAGGGACCGCCGGACTGACTCCACCCCGGAGAGTTGAAAATGCCGATCTCCATATCCAGTTCCGTCGCGGTCTTGAGGGCCGTATGCAGTATCTCCCACCACGGCTCGCTCATCAGCTCGACCGGCCCGTAAGGAACGTCGTCGTGACCGATGTTGCCGATATAGGCGCGGTCGATTCCGGCTGCTTTCATCGATCGCAGGTCTTCGGCTACACCTTCTTTCGATACGTTTCCGGAAATCCAATACCAATACGTACTGATTTTTACCGAATCGGGCGGGGCGACGAATCCCCGTTCGAGCATGGACGAAGCAACGGTTCCCGCATCGCTGCGGCAACCCGTTAAAAACACGGCGGCGATCAACATCAGCCGCGCTCCGAATAGAGTGTGGGACATAGTTTAGTAGTTTTTTCTGTTTACCGGAATTCATCCGTATTCCGAACCGGCACAAGCCGCTCGGGTGCATAATCGACGATCGGGCAACGGGTCATCTTTTCATGATTCGGGATCGACGGACAAAACATGCGTCCCCGTTCGACAAAGCACATTCAAATATAGTGTAAATATCGGTACGAAAATCATTTGCCCGTACCGACAACGAAGCTTTTATCGGTAATCCGTCCGAATTTCGCCGTTTCCGCCGCCGGAAAGGACGCGAGCGGAATGCAGGACGCACATAATTCCGCCGATTCGACAATATTCGGTTCCGCATTCGCGACGAACCGAAAATAATATTATTTTTGTAGAATACTTAATCTAAACAAAATGAAGGAAAAAGTACTCGTTGCGCTCTGTTTTTTTTTGATTGTCGGAGGAAAACTGTCTTCACAAACCGAAAATAAAACGACCGGCTCCTTTACCATCGAATGGGAAGGGGGAACCGGAACGGGAAGCATTTCGGCTACGAACGGGAAAATCGCCCGGATCGAAGCCGTAAAAGGGAATGTCCGGATCGACGGGAACGCCTACCGCATCCGGAACGCTTCCGGAGCTCGGCTGGAATGCTTCGTCGACAGCGCCGATACGAAAATCGGACCGGAGGCGACTCTGATCCACGTCGAAGCTCCGCAGGGTTCCTTCTCCTTTTTCCTGAGGGACTTAAACCGGAATACGCCGATCTACATTCCGAATTACAAAGTAACGGTACTCCCGGCCGGAGACGGCCGTTGTTATGCGGAGGTCGAGCGAGAGATCCTTTCCCGAAAAAGCCGTACCAAGATCGAACGGATCGAAACCGAGCCGGAAGTCTCTTTCGAAACCGCGGCGGCACGCGCCCGCCGGTCGAACGTTCCGATCTGGCTCGGCATGGGAAGAGACATCCGCATGTTCGAAATATCGGAAGAGCTGCCGGACGGCACATTAGAGGACAAACTGATCCGTCCGATTTTCTCTTCTTCCCCCGTCGTACTGCCGGAAACGGCCCCTTCGGCGCTCTACTACCGGTACGCGCTGGGACGCGGCGTGGGAGTCATGGATAACATCGCCCGGCATCTGGATGAGGGCGTACTTCCCATTTACCACTCCGAACTCACGGACGACGATGTCCGTTACCACAGCGTATCGTTCGTGTCGCTCGAAAAGTCGGAGTTGAACGCCGGCAACGTGCAGGGAACCCACTTCCTGATCTCGGACAGCCGTTCCGGAGGAAGGGTATTTACCGAAACGCAGCAGAAACAGTTGGCCGACATACAGGCCGCGATCCCGCCCGCCGACGAGGAAGCCGTCCTCTACATCCGGACGGAAATCGAAAACGAAGGAGCCGTTCCCCGCTACGCCTGGATCAAGGCCCCCCGCCCGGCAATGCCCACCAACAATCTGTATATCGGAGCGGCTTATCAATTCGACCGGGAAAAAGGATTTTCATTTTTCTCGGAGGACCGGGTATTCTGTATTTCCACAATCAAAGGGAAACCGCTGTGTAACGAGGAACTCGCCGTACTGCTCCAACCCGGGGAACGGATCGAAGTGAACTTTTACATTCCGCACGAACCCGTCTCCCGACAGCGGGCCGAAGAACTGGCCGCACAGTCGTTCGAAAAACGCTACGAAGCGTGCAGGGCCTATTGGAACGGGAAACTGGAGCGCGCCGCCCGTATCCATGTCCCGGAAAAAAGGATCGACGAGATGGTCCGCGCGGGCCTGCTGCATTTGGACCTGGTGACTTTCGGGCAGGAGCCGGACGGGACGCTGGCCGCTAACGTGGGCGTTTACTCTCCGATCGGAACGGAAAGCGCCCCGATCATTCAATTTTACGCCTCGATGGGGTTGAACGACCTGGCCCGGCGGGCATTGAACTACTTTATCGAAACCCAGCAGGAGAATGGAAAAATCGAGAATTACAACGGCTATATGGTCGAAACGGGGGCCGTTTTGTGGTCGGTGGGCGAATACTTCCGCTACACCCGGGACAAGGAATGGATCGGGGAAATCAAACCGGCCTTGCTGAAAGCCTGCCGCTACCTGACCGAATGGAGAAACCGCAGTAAAAAGGACAGCCTCAGAGGACGCGGATACGGCATGATCGACGGAAAGGTCGCCGATCCGGAAGACTATTTCCACCAATTCATGCTGAACGGCTACGGTTACCTCGGCATGAAACGCATGGGAGAAGTATTCGAAGCCATCGGAGCGGAAGAGGCCGAAAGCCTGCAGAAGGAAGCGGCCGACTGGAGAAACGACATCCGCGAATCGCTCGAACGGACGATGGCTCTTTCGCCGGTCGTTCCGCTGGGAGACGGAACGTGGAGCCCGACCGCGCCTCCCTGGACGGAAGCTCCGGGACCGCGCCTGCTGTACCAACAGGCCGAATGTTTCCGCTCTCACGGCACCTTTACCGTCCCGGATGCCATGCTGGGGCCGATGTACCTGGTTTTTTGCGAGGTAATCGACCCGGCAGAGCCCGTTTCGAATCTGTTGTTGAAATATCACAGCGAACTGATGTTCCAGGAAAATTCGACTTTCAGCCAACCGTATTACAGCCGTCACAACTGGTTGCAAGCGAAAAAAGGAATGGTAAAACCTTTCCTAAGCACCTATTACCACACCATGGCCCCCTACGCCGATCCGGGAACCTATACGTTCTGGGAGCATCTCTACAAACTGAGTCCCCACAAGACCCACGAAGAAGCCAACTTCCTGATGGAAACCCGCTGGATGCTTTATATGGAGGATGCGGATACGCTGAATCTCTTCCGGGTAATTCCGCGCCGGTGGATGGCGGACGGCGATCGAATCGAACTGAGCGGCGTGCAAAGCTATTTCGGGCCGCTGAACGTCCGGGCGGTATCGAACGTCCGCAACAACCGGATCGAAGCCAGCGTTCGATGCGACCCGGCCCGGAAACCCGCCTGCGTGAAAATCAGGCTGCCGCATCCCGAAGGGAAAAAACCCGTGCGGGTAACGGGCGGCACATATAACGCGGACGACGAAACGGTCGTCGTCCGCCCTTTCGACGGAGAGACTGAAATACGGCTCGAATTCTAAACATTCGGATTCCCGAGAATCCGAATGCGGACGACACGCCTTACGCTCCCACGAAGATCGCCTGCCGGATCGCCGACGCCGCGTCGGTGCGAAATACGAAAATCTTTCGTAAATTCGCGTCGTTGTTTTTCGTATCGATGAAAAATCTTGTGGGCAGATACCTGTTGTTCGTGACCGGGCTTTATTTCCTGGCCGCCGGAATCGTGCTGATCCTGCGTTCGTCGTTGGGGACAACCCCGATATCGAGCGTGAACTACGTGTTGAGCCTCAACAGCGCGCTGACGTTGGGAACCTGGACATTCGTGATAAACATGCTGCTTATCGCCGGACAGTTCTGGTTTATTCGCGACCGCATGACGCGACGCGACACGGTCGAAATCCTGTTACAGATGCCTTTTTCGTTGCTTTTCGGGCTGTTCATCGATTTCAACATGGTACTGACGCAACATCTGCTGCCGCCGAACTACGCAGCGGCGATCGTACTGCTGTTGGCCGGCTGTATCGTGCAGTCGATCGGCGTCGTACTGGAGATCAAACCCCGCGTGGTCATGATGAGCGCCGAAGGATTCGTCAACTACGCCTCGCGGCGCTATAATACGGATTTCGGAAAATTCAAAGTCGCTTTCGACATCTCGCTCGTAACGGTTGCCACGCTGCTGTCGCTCCTGCTGGCACGGCGCATCGAAGGCGTGCGCGAAGGAACACTGATCGCCGCTTGCAGCACGGGATACATCGTCAGTTTTCTGAACCGCAGGATACTCACGCGGGCGACGCTCCGCCGCGTACTGCCGATCAAAGGAATATAGCCGTCGCTTCGGAGAACGCCGCCGAAAATTCGACATCTCGAATTTTATTCGTATTTTTATCCGCGATAGGCCGACTGTCAGCCGGACATCCGGAATATCCGACGTACAATAAAACGAAGCCCAGTATGCAAAAACCTTATCGACTGCTTTTACCCGTCCTCCTTTTTTTCTGCATTGCCGGCCCGAAAGCCGCTTATCCGAAAATCCCGGCGGAACCGGCGCTACAAACGGAACCGGAACGCGCCGTGAACGTCGAAGGGAAAGACGCGGCCCTGACGGAACGGGATTTCCTGTTCGGCGACGACCGTCCTTTCAAACAGTGCCATGCATCCACGCTGGTAGGACTCGACGACGGCAATTTCCTGGTAGCATGGTTCGGCGGAGACAAGGAGAGCGCGGACAACGTAGCCATATGGCTGTCCAAAGGCAAGCCGGGCAACTGGTCGGCGCCTCGCCGAGTCGCGAAAATCCGCGACGACGCCCACTGGAACCCGGTGCTGTTCCGCGACGGGAAGGGAAAAGTTTATCTTTTTTTCAAAGCGGGGAAAAAAATAACCGAATGGGAGACATGGTGGACGACTTCGTCGGACGACGGAACGACCTGGTCGAAACCCGTCGAACTCGTCAAAGGCGACCGGGGAGGCCGGGGCCCTGTTCGCAATAAGCCCATCGTCCTATCGAACGGCGTATGGCTGGCCGGCGCATCGTTCGAAAGCGAGACGGGCGACAAACACTGGGACGTATTCGTCGACCGCAGCAGCAACAACGGCAGAACATGGAAGGCGACGCCCTTTCTGGAACTGGACCGCAGCAATTTCAGGGGACACGGGGTCATCCAGCCCACGCTCTGGGAATCGGAGCCGGGAATCGTCCACATGCTCGTACGCAGTAGCAACGCCCGCATCTACCGGAGCGACTCGAAAGACTACGGAAAATCCTGGTGTCCGCTCTACCCGACCGACATGCCGAACAACAACAGCGGCATCGACCTGATAAAACTCCCGGACGGCGCGCTGGTTCTGGCATACAATCCGGTCGGCGGCGATGCGGGGTCGAGGTCGCTGCTCAACTTGGCCGTATCGTTCGACAACGGCAAAACGTGGCCGAAGACAATCGCGCTCGAAAACGACAATCCGCCGGCGGAGTATTCCTACCCGGCGATTATCGCCCACGGAGACCGTGTGGCGGTCACTTACACGTGGAACCGGCAACGCATCGTTTTTTGGGAGTTCGCAAACGATGCTCTGGAGGCCCGATAATCATTTACCCATGAAAAAACTATTGTTATCCGCCCTGCTGCTACTGACCGGCAGCCTATTTGCGAACGAGCGCATAGCCCGCCTCCGCTGCGAAGAGATGACCGACCCGATCGGGATCGACGTATTGCAGCCGCGGCTGAGCTGGGAACTCGAATCCGACCGGCGGGGCGTGCTTCAGACGGCTTACCGGATCCTCGTCGCTACGGACAAGACTCTGCTCGACCGCGACCAGGGCGACATGTGGGATTCGGGAGAGATCGAAAGCGACGCGACGTCGGGGATAAAATATGCGGGAAAGCCGCTGCAGCGCAACAGCTATTACTACTGGAAGGTAAAAGCGAATACCAACAAAGGAGAAACGGCATGGAGCGAACCGGCGCTATGGCAGGTCGGGCTTCTTCAATTCCAAGACTGGGTCGGCCAATGGATCGGTTTCGACCGCCGCTTCCCGTGGGACGGCGATCCGCAAGGTTCGCGACTCTCCGCACGCTACTTCCGCAAAGAGTTCGACTGCGACAAGGAGATCCGTTCGGCGACGGCTTATATCATCGGGCTCGGATTTTACGAACTTCGCATCAACGGCCGAAAAATAGGCGACCGGGTACTGGCTCCCGTACAGACCGAATTTACCAAAAACGTAAAGTACAATGCATTCGACGTAACGGACGCGCTGAAACGCGGCCGCAACGCGATCGGCATAGTCCTCGGAAACGGTATGTATTTCACGATGCAGCAGTTCCAGCAAGCGTTCAAAATAAAAAACTTCGGCTATCCGAAAGTACTGTTCAACCTGGCGATCACCTACGCCGACGGCTCCTCGAGAGTGATCTTCACGAACGACTCGTGGAAGGGAACGGCCGACGGCCCCATCCGGGCCAACAACCTGTACGACGGCGAAGAGTACGACGCGACCCGGGAGTTTCCGGGCTGGGACGCGCCGGGATTCGACGACGGCGGATGGCTGCAGGCCGAGTTCGTCCAGGAGCCGGGCGGAACCTACGAGGCGCAGACGACCGACCCGATGAAGGTCGTAAAAGAACTCGCCCCCGTCTCCGTAACGGAGAAAACGGACGGCCGGTTCATCGTCGATTTCGGGCAAAACCTGACGGGATGGATGCGTTTCAGCGTCCGCGGAGAGCGCGGACAGACTGTCCGGCTGAGATACGCCGAATCGCTCGACGAAAACGGAGAGCTATTCACGGCCAACCTCCGGAGCGCCAAAGCCGAAGGGTTGTACACCCTGCGGGGCGGCGAACGAGAAACCTACGAACCGGCTTTTACGTACTACGGTTTCCGATTCGTCGAAGTCTCCGGTTATCCCGGACAATGCGACCCGTCCGATTTCACGGCCTGCATGGTCTCCGACGATATGCGTACGGTAGGCAGTTTCAAAACCTCGGACGAGTTGCTCAACAGGATCTACCGCAATGCCTGGTGGGGCATTGCGGGCAACTACAAGGGAATGCCGGTGGATTGTCCGCAGCGCAACGAAAAACAGCCGTGGCTGGGCGACCGGGGAGTAGCCGCTCTGGGAGAGAATTTCGTGTTCGACAATGCAAAGCTCTATCGCAAGTTGCTCGACGACCTGAAAAGGGCGCAGAAAGCGGACGGTTCGCTGCCGGACCTGGCGCCCGACTTCTGGCGCTATTTCAGCGACAACATGACCTGGCCCGGAGTCATGCTGATCATAGCGGACATGCTTTATACCCAGACGGGAGACCTCTCCGCCGTATCGGATCATTACGATGCCATGAAGAAATGGCTGGCCTACATGAAAGGGCGTTACATGACCGCGGAGTATATCGTCAGCAGGGACGTCTACGGCGACTGGTGCGCGCCTCCCTCTACGGCCGAGGCCGGGAAAGGATTGAGCGGGAACGTAAAAAAACCGAACCCGCTCCTATCCACGGCATACTATTATCATTTCACCGGACTGATGCAAAAATTCGCCGAACTGACCGGCAGGCCGCAGGATAAAGCCTATTACGCCGAGCTGGGCGAAAACATCAAAAACGGATTCAACCGCAGGTTCTACCGTTCCGAGGACGGCTATTACGACAATGGGGAACTCACATCCAACCTGTTGCCGGTAGCGTTCGGAATGGTGCCGGCGGAAGAACTGCCCCGCGTGACCGCTTACGTCGGCGACCTCGTCGAGGTGAAGAATCGGGGCCACCTGAGTACGGGCGTCATCGGCACCCAATGGCTGATGAAAACGCTTTCGGGCATCGGCCGTCCGGATCTCGCGCTCGGCATCGCCCTCAAAAAGACCTACCCGAGTTGGGGTTATATGATAACGCATGGCGCCACGACGATCTGGGAGCTCTGGAATTTCGATACGGCCGCACCCGATATGAATTCGCAAAACCACGTGATGATGCTCGGCGACCTGCTGGTATGGTTTTACGAGAACCTTGCAGGCATCCGAACCGATCCCGCGAAACCGGCCTTCCGGCGGATCGTCATGAATCCCGACTTTCCCGAAGGACTCGACTTCGTCGAAGCGTCCCACCATTCGGTTTCCGGAAAAATAGAGAGCAGGTGGCGGCGGACGAAGCGCAAAAAAACGGAATGGAATATCCGGATACCGGCCAATTGCAGCGCCGAGGTGCACTTCCCCGCAGCGGCGAGGGAAAAGATCACCGAATCGGGACATACCGTCGCGGCGGACGACGAAAACATCAGGTATCGGGGCACCGTAAACGGCAAACAGGTGTTCGAAGTGCTGTCCGGCGAATATAGCTTCGTATTTTAACCCGATTTACAAACGACGATCAATCAAAATCGCCTGAGGCCGATGGCCTCAGGCGATTTTGATCCGCATACCGGAAAAAATAAATACGAATATTTTGCCCACTGAGCGGAACCGCCCTCAAGTCGGATATACAAGCCGGCCCGTTCGGGACGCCCTCATGTCACCGGCATTTTACGCTGTTCCCGATAAACTTTTTTGTAACGATCGGTCATAAGTTCGCTCGTAAACAGGGCATATGCCCGTTTGCGGGCCGCTTGTCCGAAAGAATCCCGAAGTTCCGGGTGCCGGATCAGGGTCATCATATTTTTCGCCAAAGCCTGCGGATCACGCGGATTGCATAACAGTCCGGTTTCTCCGTCCGAAACGACCTCGGGAATACCTTCCACGTTGGTCGCAACTACCGGAAGCCCGTAATGGGCGGCTTCGACGAAAATCAATCCGAAAGATTCGTAGATCGAAGACATCGCAAAAATATCGTGCGAAACATAGAACGATGAAACATCTTGCTGCCATCCGGCCAAATCGATACTGGCCGTCAAACCATTGTCTCGGATAAAACGCTTGCACTCCCCGTATTTTTCGCCGTCTCCGACCATAGTAAACTTTGCGTCGGGGTATTCCCCGATAAGGATTTTCGCCGCTTCGAGAAAAGTCAGAGGGTCTTTCGGCGTATCCAGCCTGCCGACAAAAAGAATCCGGGGCGTCGTTCCTTTCTGAGAAACCGGAAGATGTCCCGGATAAGCGGAAAAATCTATCCCGTTATAAACGGTCGAAACTTTACGGGCGCACCATTTGAAATATTTGCTGTAATAACGGTTGACCAGGATGATTCTGTCGCAAAACAACGACGCAAACATCTCGCATCCCCAGTAAAACAGCCACCGGGGAAGCCCGACGAATTTATGAAAGGCCAGTCCGTGCACGGTATGTATTACCCGCGGCGTACGGGCCAACGTCGCCGCTATGCGCCCGACCACACCCGGTTTCGTGGAATGGGTATGTACGATGTCAAATCTTTCCCGCCGGCATAACCGATAAATCTCCCGGACAGCTCCGATATCCGACAATCCGATCGCTCGCTTCATTTTATTCGAGTAGATAACCCGAACGCCGGCTCTCCGGAATTCTCTTTCACACTGCTCCCGATCGCCGACGTCCGTCGAATCGCTGAAAAGTATCCATTTGTCATACTGGCTATCGGGCAGACTCTTCATAATCTCCAGAGATACGCGTTGTACGCCGGATAATTTCGGAAGCACCTGAATGTGCAGAATTTTTGTTTTCATAATTGATATATGCACCGAACAGTCCTATACGGGCAGCAACAACGCGGCGCCGATACAGGACTATCCGGTATTATTTGTTCGATTGAATTTTAAAGCCGAATGTAAACAGGGACAATAACTAGCGAAACAGAATACCGAAAGTCATAACAGAGATTCAATCGGCAACCTGCGCATCCTACAGCGCACTCAGATTTTGATTCACACGCTTTACGATCTCCAGATAACGGTAACCGTTTCTCAAGTCGGGTTCAAGATAAGCGCCTTCCGACCATTCGTTCCATGCATTGAAAAACACATAAGGAGAGTCGTGCTCCCGCGCCTTTTTCATGAGTTCGGTCAGGTTGTTTTCCATGGAGTCGAAAGAGAGCCCCCGGTATATTTTTGCCTTGTTTTTGTAGCGGGCCGTATTATCCCAGTCAAAAAACGCCGTTTCATAAATATCGACAGACTCTTTGAATTCGGGACAATAAGCATTTTTTAAAATCACCTCCCACAATTCATTCGCATCGATGATTTGATAGCTGCGTATACTTTGATTGATTTTACGCAAATAATTTTGAATGCTTTCCGGGAGTTTGCGCAGCCAGTAAAAACGATCCGTTAGATTCTGATGTTTGAAATGTTTCGAACCGAAGGCTTCCCGTGGCTGCGTTTTTAACAAACCATCATACGATTTTAGAAAATCGCAGGAAGGATATTGGTGTCCTTTGACGGCCATCAGGTATAAACCGGGCAGGCCGCTTTCTTCCGCCCATTTACGCCAGTATCCGAACATTTCCTGCGTATTCGCAATAATAAACGGCTGATAAATCAACAATAAAGGCTTATTGTCGATGCGGATTGCCCGCTCGTCTTTGAAAAACGGCAACAGGTAATCGAAATGCCTGCGCCACAGATCTACATTGTCCGTATGATTCTGTTGTATCAATACCGCTTCGGGATGTCCTATCCATGCCCGTGTCCAGGTCTCGTTGGCCCAGGTCAGACAAAACGGAATATCAATCTGCTTATGTTCCAGAAAAGTCTCCAGCGGCTTCTCCAGCATCAATTTACCGTCGAACCAATAATGATAAAAAGAAAATCCTCCGACACCGTATTCCGAAGCCAGCCGAGCCTGTTTGGCAAGCGTCTCTTTATCACAGGGGTTGTAATAGTTTCCATCTATGGGGATACGGGGTTGATAGTGTCCGTTAAACAGCGGTTTTGCATTTTGCACCAGTTGCCAATCATGAAATCCGGCCCCCCACCACACGTCGTTTTCCGGAATAGCGTGAAACTGAGGGAAATAAAATGCAATAAGTTTCGGAATAGTCATAATATGTCTTTTATCGTTAGTTCAAACTGATGATTGAGATTTAGAAGGCGGACTTTATCATATCCGTTAGAAGACAGCCTGTTGCGAAGCCCTTCCTCCTGTAATGCTTCCAAACACTTATACAATTCGTCTTCGTCGGACGGGTCGAAAAACAGGCACTCTTCTCCGGTCAGTATCTCGTGCAAACCGGTTTCCGTCGTCGTAATGACCGCTTTCCGCTGGCTCATGGCTTCCAAAACAGTCAATCCCCACGATTCGTTCAGCGAAGGCTGGACAAGCATATCGATATCGGCAAAAAAGCCGGACACATCGTTTTGAAAAGCCCGGAACTCGGTAAACGTCTCTACATGAAGCGTACGGGCCAAATCCTGCAATTCATGCAGGCAAGGCCCGCTTCCGCATATCAGCAAATAAGGAGGATCCTGCGGATGAGAAGTATGCAACCGCGCATAAGACCGCACGAGCGCAGCGACGTTCTTCCCCGGAATCAAAGCCCCCAGATAACCGATCGTGAGAGCCGTTCCTGTTTTCTTCGAAACCGTTAAAGGCAGCTCTTTCAACGGAGGATAAGCAATCCTGTAAACGGGGAAATCGCACGCTAATTTTTGACTCCATAACCTACGGCACCGTTCGGTCACGAATACGGGAGTGATATTGGATGCCGTAAACAGTTTTCGATAGGTCGAAATCATCCAGCGGGGGAGGTAATCGGTATGTGCATTGGGCTGCTCATGAATATGCCACAGACAGCGTTTCCCCGTAATGTAAGCGACCCATGCTCCGGGGAAATTAACAGCGCTGTTCACATAAATCCGATCGGTCTTGCGGAACAGGCAGACAGCGATAAGCCACAAAATCGTCGGAAGGCTGTACAGGAGAACAATCAATGTCTTTAATGAGCCCGAAGCTATATTCCGGTAAGGCAATGCGCAACATCGCCTTACGGTTTCCGAACGAAGCGCTGTTCTGAAAAGGGAACCCGTTCCCAGCGGGTAATATACATCCGTTTCATACCGGGAAGAATCCGACAACACGTTGTTGATCGCGTGCGCCAGCACGGTCTCCGCCCCTCCCATATAACCCGAATGCGCGACGATGAGGAGCCGGGTTTTAGTCATTATTTTCACGATTCATCAATTCGTACAAACGCTCCTCGCCGTTACTGGGGAGCTTAAAGATTTTATGCACGATGTAATTCTGGTACGGCGAAAAAGTCGGGATCGAAAAGAAATAATTCTGACATTGATACCAGTTGACAAAAACGAAAACTACGAAGGTCAACTGCCGGATCAATTTCCGGGATACGATCTCGAATAACAGCGGAAATCCCATCGTCATGCCCAACGACATGTAAAAGCCCAATCGCATATCCAGTTCGACGGATTCCCACAATACGTTTCTGAGCAGCACAAAAAGGAAAAGCAGATTCAATATAATATTGAAATAAGGAAAACGTTCCGCCAGTTTATTTCGGTTATATACGATGACAAAGAGTATGGCCAGGTAGAAGAATACTTTAATATTGATCGGCCAGGGTTCTATATCGGAAGTCGTATAATACAATACCTTGTATAGTATATTCGACGAGAAAAGCGGTGAAATCAGATATTCGGTTATCCAACCTATAATCGGCAACTGCAAACCGATTACCAGCAATCCTGCCACGGACGTTCCCACGATCAGCCGGGACGATATTTTTTTATTCAAAAAGAAATATAACGGATAAACGATGATCACCGACACATGAAAAGTCGCAGCTAACAGGATACAAAGCGTATAACGCCAAAACTGGCGCCTGTAAATATATCGAAGCGCCACGAAAAATACATTCAATGCGATGGCCTGTCTCAATCCGCTCATATCCATTTGAAAATAGATGAAAGCGAAGTAAGTCAACAATCCGAGGTATTTATAATCGGGCAGATAATCTTCGAATGAACGGAATAACAGTAAAGTCGTACAGAAAGAGATAAACAGAAACATGTAATTGACATCCACTCCCAACGAAATGAATATGGAATTAATAAACAGATACCCCGGTTCGATCATCGGCACATCGAACGTACCCGTATGCAATAAATGGCTGAGATCGGAGGAACTGTCGAAAATCCGGACATACGCCAGGTAATCCGTCCCCGTTTCATACCTCCATCCGGCCGTAAACCAGAAAAAGATAAACAACAAAAATTGCAATCCCCGTTTAGTTTCCGGAGACAAACGACCGTGCAGCGAGAGGCTGCAGCATACGACGATAAATAAGAAAAAAATGAGGTAGTACATCCGAATAAATGCCGCTCTATCGATTACGGCAAGCGTTCGCCATGCGGCCGATGCTTTTGATCAATCTTATGGGGAGAACGTACAGCCTGCCCCGAATTCCCCGGAACCGACGTCGACAGACGACTTCGAGGCATATATGCCGGGCACTATTTACGCTCCCAGCCAATAGTCGAATTTTAGGGATATGTCGTTCCCCGTTTGTTTCAAATAATCGTTGATCGCCCGGATGTCCAGCGGGTCGAGTAAAATATCGAGTGAATTTTTATAAATCCTTTCGGTCAGATGCACCGCCGACAGCGTATCGAAGATACGATCGTTCATCCGCGTAAAAGACCCGGCCAACGGAATGACGACGAACGGTTTATTGAAAATAATACTGAACACCATTCCATGGAACGAATTGGTGACGACGTACCGGGCATTCCGGATCAGACTGAGCCACTCGTCCACATTGGGATAGATTTTGTCGTATGCGTCCTGCCGTCCCTGACTTGCGACGTATTTCACCTCGATATGCCGGCTTCGAGCCCAAGCATAAACTTCGGCCACATCGAAATCGATTTCATTGCCGAGCAGGTAAAGCAGCAGGTAATCCTGCGAATATAGGCACGGGGCGGCTATCGACGAATAATCGTGCACGGACAACAGCAAAGTAGGATCGGGTACCAATGAAGCGTCGCTGCGTCCCAACTCCCTGCATATTTCCACGCCCTGTCGCTCCCGCAATGCCAGTACGTCGAACCCGGATATGTACCGTTTAATCTTTTTCCGGAGGCTCCCGGCGAGTTTCATACCGCCGAACGACGGCGCATAAGCAATTTTTTTGCAACCTTCCGGCACGAACATCAGGTAATAGACCGGATCGACCGATCCCCAGACCTGATCGCTTCCGGCGATGTATGCATCCGCCCCGGGCGGATCGGTGAAAATATCATATTGATCATAGACTCTCGAAGTGACCGCAATAAAGCGCTCTTTGAATGTCGAAAAATGACGCGGATGGGCAGCATTCTCCTGCCTCACGATCCGGTTCATTTCTTTAAATCGCTGCGAAAAACGGAATTCCTTCCGACGGAATAACCGTAGCGAGATCTTCCTGACGATTCTACACGGAAGAGACAAAACCCATTTCAGGTTTATTTTCCGTCCGGGCGCATATCTTATCAGAAAAGCATCGTGCCCTTTATCCCGCAGAAAACGCTGAAGAGCATAACACTGAAGTATTTGACCGTAATTATCCTCGCTGTTCCAGAAAGTTACGATTCCAATTTTCATATTCTGCAAATATTCTTATGAGACAAAAAGCCAATAGTTACCGGCCCAGCGTTTTTTTGATGAAACTTTTTTGTTTTTCGCTCATAACCGATCGTGCGAAATCCACCAACTTCCCTGTCGTATTCTGTTCGACGGAGCGAATGGCGCGAAGGGCATCGCTCTCGTCCCCGCTGTCGGTAAACACTTCGAAAAGCATCGGCCGGGCGGCCGGTTCAGGAGAGAGGAACCGCTCGTACAGCGCTTCGAATTCATTTTTGTCCGAAGCGCACATGTATTCGAATCCGAGATCTTCCGCATAGTGCCGGATCAATGCCTGCGATTTGTTGCCAAAATGCCCTGCCGCTGCGATATAAGGATCGGCTTCGTCTCCGAAAAGAGCTCCAGGATGGTCATACTGACGAAATTCGGTTCCCCGGCCGTTATTGATTATCAAAATCCGGACATTGTTGCCGACATGACGATTTCCGACCGCATTCATATCGTAGAAAAACGCAAGATCGCCGAAAATACCGAAACAAAGTCGGGTCGGGTCGGCCAACGAAGCCCCGATCAGCGAAGAGACGCCGCCGTCGATCCCGAACCCGCCGACGTTCGAATCGGAAAACACGGACTTCGGTATTTCGAAGAAATTCCACGATCGCAGCGTATTCAGAATGCCGAAATGCAACACGGAGTTCTCCGGAAGAAGAGGCGCCATTTTATACGCCGTCCAAACATTCGAAAAGGGCAAATTCTGCGGAATAGCGTCGTAAACTTTTTGATAAAGCGCCCGACAGTTTTTCAGATATTCATCGGAATGCCTATCGGATACACCGGCATAATGCCCGAAAAAATTCTGCTCGGACATTTCGAATACATAACGCAGTTTATGAAAGGTATCGCGGATCTCGCCGTCCTCGCTGACGCGCCATACAGTCCGAGCCGAAGGATAGTAAGACGCGGATACCTCTCCGATATGAATCAGCAAATCGACGCTGTTGGTTTCGGTTGTAAGCATCTTTTGATTCTGCACCAACGAATAAAGAACCCTGTATCTCCCTTTGTAATTACTCGTATGATCGCAGAAAACGACGGCATCGTGCGCCTCGCAGAATCGATCGACCGCCTCGGTCTGCTCCGAAGTCCATTTCGGATGGGAACCGACGAAAACGGCAACTTTACCTTCAGGAAATTCCGGAAACCGGTCTCCTGCACAAATCCTGTCGATCACGCGGACGGACGGCAGTTCCTTCACCGAATAATCCCTGCTGTAAGTGGTCGCCAAATTGATATGCGCCGGACCGCCGCCGCGATGCTTGAGGGCCAGGATCGCCTTATTGGCATTTATTTCGCAACTCCACGCTTCTTCCTCGTCCCTTACGGCCGGAAGCGAAACGCTTACATGAACGATATCGTTGAGCGGTCTGCTGCGATCGATTACCTGAGGTATATGATGCCCGACCCTGCCTTCGTACTGCGTCGACGTGATCGCCAGTACGGGCAACTTCCGGTAAAAGGCTTCGGTCAGCCCAGGAAGGTAATTTCTCGAAGCTGTAGCGCCCGTACAGCTCAAGACGACCGGCTCGCCGGACTCTGCCGCCAGACCGCACGCCATATAGGCCGCCGAACGCTCATCGACCGAAGAATAGATCTCGAAATAGGGATCCTGCTGTATCGAAGCGACGAACGTTATGTTCGTAGCGCCCGGAGATGCTATGATTTTACGGATGTTATTAGCTTTCAACAGAGCGATCACGATCTGCGCATTGCGTTCGGAGGTGTAATACTTTTCCATGATATTTGTCTGACGATTATCGAAAAAAGGATCAATTACCGTTTGATAAGTTTTCGTATGAGTTCAAATAAATTACGGGGCATATACCTTGCCGCCAGATACGCCAAGCGGAATTTTACGGACGGAATCTCACGAAGCGGAGTCCGTTCGCCCGTGATTCTGTCGCAACGGGCTTCCGCCGTCCAAACGATCTGCGCGAACCGCGGATTCCGAACAAAACGTTCCAGACAGAACCGCAATCCGTCGGCCGGTTTCGTAAAACCGGCCGTGTCGCAGAACCGGTCGATTTGCGTATTGTCGAATTTGCGATCATACCATCTGTCATATCGCACCTGATATTGCGTTTCCGGATTTTTCAGGTTGGGAGCCGCGTCAGGCATCACCACTCCGGGACGTGTCCCCAGATGAGTTTCAAGTACATCGAGGTATATTCCCAGCACATCGCTCCATCTGATCGCCTCCGCAGCAGTAACATGAAACGCACGGCCGTTAGCCGCCGGTTTTCCGGCAACAGCGGCTATACCGCACGCCACATCGTAACCATAGGTCAACGTAGTCATTTTTTCCGCGATATCTTTCGGAAAAACGATTTTTCTACCGTTCATAGCCCGGTATAGCCACTGCTCTTTTTCCAGTACGCCCAGTTGCAACCGTATTTCGCTGTAAGTTATATAAGGGCGGACGATCACCCAGTTCGTTTTTCCGGACTGCGACAGTAAATTTTCTTCGCGGGCCTTTGCAAGGGCGTATTCGTCGGTTCGCAGGTAAACTTCATCGTTTACGGTATCCAACAACCTCGGCGAGGTTTCGACGATCGGCTCGTTCGATCCGGCATAAACCCGGGCCGAACTCAAAAAAACATATTGTTTGCATACCGACAACAAGAAATCCACGCGCTCCCTGAATTCGTCGGGCGTATAAACCATAAAATCCACGATGCAGTCCCACTTCGCCCCCACAGGGACAAGCGATCGGACAAAGCCGATATCATGGGCATTTCCCCGTACGTACCGTATACAACCGTTTTCGACGGAGGGAAATTCTTTGCGGGTGGTAACCGTCAGTTCATTCGCAGGATCGGCCGCAAGGATCCCGACCAGGTGCGATCCCATGGCGCCGGTACCTCCCATAATTAAAATCCGCATACTTTTTCAGACATTTTACCGGCCTGTCAATTCGGAATGAAATAATCCGGACATGTATTCTACAAGGAGTCTCCGCCGAGAATTTCTTCTTAAAAAATACCGAAATGAAGAACCATTCAACAGACGCCTGTCTACGAGGCATCAACCGGACTACTCAGAGCCGTACTATTTTGCGAATAGGCTTTATGAACAGGTCGCGTTCATACTGATTCATTGAGAACCGATAGATACAGGGAAAATATATCAACGAAAAAACAACCGCAACACACAGGAAAGAGAGTACGCTGTCTACCGATACGTATTTCAACAAGATGAACGCGCCGACAGTAATGATCAACGGAGCGACACTCATCCGCGCGATCTCCGTCCAGAAAAGCGGTATATCCAAATGAATTTTGCGCTTATAATAGATATTCAACAGGATGCCATGTCCCAGCACGACCGCTACGGAAGTTACCGCCGCCACACCGAAAGCTCCGAACTGTCTGGCTGCCGGGATGGCCGCAGCCAGACTCGCCGCGGAAACCGCCAGAATAAGGATCGACCTGTATTTCATTTCATTCCTCGCCTGAAGAATCGTAATTCCCAGATTCTGAATCATCGGAATCAGGGTCGAAGCAAAAAACATCAACGCGATAACATAAGTTTCGTCATACCCTTCGCCGGCCCACAACGCGATAAACGGCCGCCCCAACAGAATAAAAGCAGACAGGACATATGCCAGTACGATGTACTGGATACGTCCGATACGAATAAACAGATCGGATACGGTCTGCTCCGACGCGCCGGTAGTGATCATTGCCGTAACTTTGGGTAGGAAAACGCCGGATATCGAGGTCGAAAACGAATAGTACATATCTTTCAGGTAAATCGCTACGGCAAAAACGGCCACGGCTGCGGTGCCGACGGTGGCTCCCAACACAAACTGCCCCGTACCCCAGTAAATGCGGTCCATAATCGCATTCAGAAATATCCAAAACGAATAAACGGTTACTTCCCGGAGAAACCCCCAGCGAAAACGTCCGAAAACGATCCGTATCCCGATTTTGCGACGACAGTAATAATAATTCAACAACAGTGTAACGAGATTGAACAGCGTTTGCACGACTACCATCGCTACAGCCCGATACCCCATTTTCAACAAACAGATCATCACGACGGTGTTCAGCAAGATGCGGACGATCTGAACGACTTTCTGAAAAATAAAATCTTCGTAAGCCGTAACAACGGCTCCGAAAATACTCAGAGGAAAAGTGACGGCCAAATTAAAAATCAAAATGATCATCAACACCTTAGCCCGTTCGACCTCAACGACGGTCATCGTATCTCCGAACAATGCTTCGACATTGAAATACAGTCCCAAGCCGGCTCCGAATGCAAGTACACCGATCACCGAATAGAGGATCAGAAACATTCCGAACATGGCGTATTGCTCCTGCTGTCTGCCTTCCGCGCGAAATTTAGCCGTATAACGGATAATAGCATTTCCAAAGCCGAAATCCATGATCGTCAGATAGGCGATCACAGACGCCACGAGCGAATAAAGACCGTATTCGCTCTGCCCCATCATCCGCAGCATATAGGGCGTATAAAGCAGCCCGACCAGCGAGTTCAGCCCGATCACTACGTAATTTAGAACGGCTCCGGCTTTCAGTTGATTTACGACCATCGGATTTTACCCATTACTATGTCCGAAAAATAAATCTTTTGTAACAGATATTGCATCCAGCACCGACGCATAAAGCGAGGAGACATTCTCGAAACACACCCAATATCATATCCCTATAAGGCCGGTACGAATGTCTCGTACCGCCCGAAAGACACGGGATTACCCCAATACGTACAGGCAAATTCATTCGGCCTCCTGCATTATTTCATGCTGCACCCTGTCCATAATATCGGAGCAACATTGCTCGACGGCGTAACTGGTAGCAAGATACCATGTATCGGTACGAGTCTCGACAGTATTCGCCACCCCTTCGATCAATCCGGCAATCCGCTTCGGCAGATCGTGCTCACAAGGGAACGCACCGGAAATCCGCAACAGATCATACCATGCCGTCAACAACGGAAGTTGTTCGGCGACAGCGTTCTCAGGAAGAACCAAACGTTTCTTATAATAGTTATACGCACGCAACACCGCATCGTGAAAACGATCGTCCCGGAAAGCATCGCTATAATTTTGCAGCAACTCGATCCTACGTACGGCTATTTCCTGAGGAAGTCTTCTCCAGCAACCCTTCGTATCCAGTTCGCCGACCCATTGCCCGCACTTTGCTCGGTAAAACGGGTAATAATCCAATTCCGTATTATCACCCATAACATTTCCCAACTCATAAGCTATACAGCGCAGTACATCCAACTCCTGTCCTGGATCGGGATCTTTCAAATAACTGTCTAAAAGTCGGTAATATAATCCGCTACATTCTTCGTCTTTTTTTCCGTAAACGCCCCATGCGGATTCTTTAACCAGGCGATACATCCGGCACAAACCATTAACCGAGGTACGATCCATGATCTGATAAAGAATGTCCATCTTGCGGATAATTTTATTGCAATTCAAATAATCACAAGACGACGCAACACAACACAACATACTAATCGACAAATACATACGAAGAAGAGCATCGATACGTACTTCGCTTTGTCCTTTTATGCGGTGATTACACAAAAACGGAAGCAATACCTGTAAATCTGTTTCGGTCATGGAAATTCCGGTTATGGCTGTTAAAATAAGAGATGAACGGGATGAAACGACCGCTGTCTATTCGGATAAAATTTCGATCAGATCGGGATTGACTTCAACCGCGACAGCCAAAGTATTGGGCAACTCTATCACCAGCCGTTTGGCCTTTGCGCCTTTTACCTTCATAAATATGCCTTCAATTCCATCAAACGGCCCTCCGTGAATTCGGATTCGGGTTCCTTTATCGATATTCAACTCCTGAGGCGTAAAATAAATGGGACGTTCCGATCCTTTCACCGCATTGATAAACTGTTCCATCTGGCTGTCGGGAATAATAAGAGGTTCTGCCTGTCTGCCGCCCCGGCGGTACCGATATTGGAAATAATTATCGGCTTCCAAAAAAGGAGCTAAAACTTTTTCGGTAGAATGAACGAACAGCAAATCCCATATTACAGGAACGTAAGCGCGTATTTTCTTACCATTTCGATTTTTAATCTCGCAACGCATAGGAACGAATGTTTCGACAGAAGCTTTATCGAGACGGTCCCGCGTATCCGATTTGCGATTATACAGAAAACGCATTACATACCAAACGAGTCGTTCTTCCTCCATGCATTGTGACATTCGAATTCTCTCTGCTTTCAGGCTTAATCATCGCTAAATTTGAGCTATGGACATAACTCTGAATCCCCTAATATCACCTATATCACTAATACTAAGGTCATTGGAAACTAAAATTCTAAATACGCACTTTCGTATCAGTATCGTTTCTTTGTAAGAGACGGCACTTTATGGGTACAAATATTGGAAATATAAATCTAACGGCCAAATATTCCATCATCATTTATAGCTATTTCGCGCGTTTTTATGTATTACTAACACATTGATTTATATAATTATATACGTGACTTTCAAATCGCAACAGCATTTACTCCGGAAAAGTTCGGAATACGTTATCGAATCGACGATCCCATTGCCCAATTTATATATCTCTTATCCTGAATGATGTATTAAATGCTACTCTCTCATTGTTTATTACACTTGTTTACAGTATTTTATTATTCCATGCCGTCTCTTACAAAGAAACATCCTAAACCTATAAATTACCAACAGCGATCCGCAACAAAGAAAACATTGATACCCAGCCCTTGGGGATCATCCTGCATCTCTTTCGTATAGATTCCGGGATTCGCTTTTAAAGCTATTTTTCGCATTCGGTTATCGAAAACGAGCCGCCGCCATTATAATGATTTTGGAGGAAAATACCGGAAAAATTCTCCGGTTCCGAATAAACGGTTATCTTTGCAAGAAACATCAGATGATATGATGAAAGAGCGACCGGATTCGGTCATACGGAAAAGATCGCTGGCCGAAGAGTTGGCCGAACGGCTCCGCCAACGGATTACGGACGGGCAATTCGAGGTAGGCGAAAAACTGCCGGCCGAGCCGGAACTGATGCGTATTTTCGGCGTCGGCCGTTCGACGGTGCGCGAAGCTGTGAAGATACTGGTTAACATGGGGTTCCTGAAAGTGCAACAAGGAGCCGGGACGTTTGTCGAGAGCCGGGCGGCGGCGGACGACCCGATGGCGCAACGTCTCCGCCGTGCCGACATCCGCGACCTGGACGAAGTGCGGAGAATACTGGAGGTCGCCATCGTCGAGCGGGCTGCCGGACGGCGTACGGAGCAGGATATCGAAAAGATCGAAAGATTCCTTGCGGAACGCGGCGCGACGGCAGCGGCGGGGCGGTTGGAGGCGTGTATCGAAGCGGATATCCGGTTTCATGTCGCTTTGGCGGAAGCTACGCACAACGAGATTTTGTACGAACTCTACCGGTCGGCGACCATCCACCTGCAAAAAGGTTTCGAACACATTTACGTCGATACGGGCTATTTTCTCGCATCGCAGCCTACGCACGAACGGTTGGTACGGGATATAATCGCCCGGGATGCCCGGAAGGCGCTGCATACGATCGGCATTATCCTGAAAGAACCGTAACCCATGAATACGAACTCCTCCTGCGCGCGGCCGCTCCGTAATCCGATGAACCGGACAGTTTATCCGATCCTGTTGATGGTTTGCACCACTCATCTGCTCAACGACATGATGCAGTCCGTCATTCCGGCGGTCTATCCGCTTCTCAAAGAGAAATTCGGCTTTACATTCGCACAAATCGGCGTCATCACGCTGGTTTTTCAGATGACTTCGTCGCTTTTGCAGCCTTTCGCCGGACGTCTGGCGGACCGTCATCCGAGGCCCTACTCGCTAGCTGTAGGGATGTGTTTCACGCTGGCCGGACTGCTCGCGCTGTCCGTAGCCCCCGGCTTTGTCTTTATTTTGGCGGCGGTCGGCCTGATCGGCTGCGGTTCGTCGGTTTTCCATCCTGAATCCTCGCGGGTAGCGCAGCTCGCCTCGGGCGGGCGCAAAGGACTGGCACAGTCGATCTTTCAGGTCGGCGGCAACGCGGGAAGCGCTATGGGGCCGTTGTTGGCGGCTTTGATCGTGATTCCGTTCGGTCAGGCTTCGATCGGCTGGTTCGCATTGGCCGCGCTGCTGGCTATTTTCATACTTATTAAGATCGGGAACTGGTACAAACGGCGGCTGGCCGTAGCGGCACGCAAGACCGTCGCAACGGCGGCGGCGCCGGCTCACGGACTTACGAAGCGAAAAATCCGGGCCGCGCTCATTATCCTGGGCGTATTGGTATTTTCGAAATATTTTTACATCGCCTGTATGACCAACTATTTCACGTTCTTTTTGATGGATAAATTTTCGATGTCGGTACAGGGGGCGCAGTACTGTCTTTTCGCATTTCTGGCGGCTTCGGCGGTCGGAACATTCTTCGGCGGGCCGCTGGGCGACCGCATCGGACGGAAATACGTGATCTGGGGTTCCATTCTGGGGGCCGCTCCCTTCACGCTGATGCTTCCCTATGCCAACCTGGCCTGCACCATCGTACTGGCGGTCGTGATCGGCCTTGTCATCTCGTCGGCGTTTTCGGCGATTCTGGTCTATGCGACCGACCTGATGCCGGGAAAGGTCGGCATGATCGCCGGAGTATTTTTCGGACTGATGTTCGGGCTGGGGGGACTCGGTTCCGCCTTTTTCGGCTGGCTGGCGGACAAAACCAGCATCGAGTATATTTTTCAGATCAGTACGTTGTTGCCTTTGCTGGGTGTAATAACGGGCTTTCTGCCTAATATCGAATCGAAGAAAACCAATAAATAAATCAGCGATGCAGTACACTTTTAAATACCGGTCGCCCCTCGGCGGGATCACGATCGCAGCCGACGACGAAGGCCTGACGGGGCTGTGGTTCGACGGGCAGAAATATTTTGCCGACACGCTGTCGGCCCGGCACGAAGAGAAAATGCTGCCGGTATTCGGGCAGGTCAGGGAATGGTTGGACTGTTATTTCGGCGGCGGCATCCCCGGTTTTACGCCGCCGGTGCACCTACAAGGTTCGCCGTTTCGGCTCGCCGTCTGGGACGTGCTGCGGCAAATCCCGTACGGGGAAACCGTCACTTACGGGGAGATCGCCCGGGAGATCGCCCGGCGACAGGGAGTACGGAACGTATCGGCGCAGGCCGTAGGCGGCGCCGTGGGGCACAATCCCGTCAGCATCGTCGTGCCCTGCCACCGCGTCGTCGGGAGCAACGGAAGCCTGACGGGTTATGCGGGCGGCATTACGCGGAAAGTGCGGCTTCTGAATCTCGAACGGGCGGAAATGTCGGGATTGTTCGTTCCGAAAAAAGGGACCGCATTGTAGGCGGCCGGCCGCTGTCGCGTCTTCTCGTTTAGCCGATGTCCGTCAGGTTGACGAACTTACCGTGCAGCCTGCGCCGCTCGATGAGCAGTTTCAACTGTTTTTGACGTTTGGGAGTGATCCAGCGGCGTGCAAAAATGTTCGGGATGGCCACGCCGATAGCGATGCAAAGGATCATAAGCGAGGCCTGGATGGCATTGTTCATCGCTACGGTGACTTCGCCCACCACGCCGCGCATATCGATGAAAGCAAACAGCGCCCGATACATCAGCACGCCCGGGATCATCGGGATGACGCTGGGAATCGATAGGCAATGGTGAGGGGTGTGGAACCAATGCACCGCCCGCGTTACGATGATGCTGATAAGGGCCGAGCCGACCAAAGAACCGATCACCGGTCCCATGTCCAGTCCGATATTGTGGTTGCTCGGGCCAAGATTGACAAAGTTGCGGGAGCAAACGGCGATGACGCCTCCTACGGCCACCACCCAGAGCAACCGGCGCGGGATATTGAAGATCATCGAAAATCCTACGGCCGATATGGCGGCCGCTACGGCGAATTCGAAATAGGTGTGATGCGGCGTCATGCTCAGATCCTTCACGAAGTTGTCGATCCCGCAGACGTGGATGGCCAGCGCGATGCCGAACGACATGGCGACCACGATGAGCAATGTATTGACGGCCCGTGTGATACCCACCTGCACGTAGTTATCCAGCATGTCGCTTACAAAATTAATCAGCGGGACGCCGGGGACGATGAAAAGAGCGCAGGCCATCAGCGGATGCCACGGCGTATCGGAATGGAGAACGGCATGGAGCGGTCCGGGCAGTGCGAGCGTCGATATGAACGTGGAAACCCATGCCAGCAACGTTGAGACGAAGGCGGCGACGGCAATATTCATAAAGTGATTGGAACCCAGATCATTGAGCACCGCACGCAAACGGAACCCCAGGATAGCGGCCACCGAAGCGTAGAAGAAGGCCGGCCAGTCGCAACCGAACTGGATGCAGAACCCGCCGCAGGCGAATCCCGCGCCGACGGCTACCTGCCAGGGGGTGTAGTTACGTTTGCGGGTACGGATTTTTTCCAGCTCCTCCTCGTATTTTTCCAGCGAATAATCCTCGCGGATGGCTCTCCAGGAGAGTTTGCTGACGGCGGAAATAGCAGTCATGTTGATGCCGTGTTTTTCGCAACTCTGGAATTTGGAAAACGAATGTTCTTCGTCGCCCAGGTTTACCATCAGCATGTTGTAGTTGATGTAAATATGCAGGTGTTCGTCGGGCAGTCCCAGGTAGGCCGCCGTGCGTTTCATGTTGCGCATGATGCGGCTCGTGTCCGCCGCGCTTTCCATCAATAGCTTGCCCGTACGCAGCAGCAGGTCGAGCTTCCGGTGCAAAAGTTTTTCCGAATACTGTGATGTCTTTTCCATAACCGCCTCTCTTTACATCCGACAAACCGGCATTGCCGTGCCGGTGTTCAAAAGTTCCACTACGACGCTGACATACTTTCTCATCCGTATATTTCTCAAAACGAGGATAATTTTTTTCGCTATTTTTCTAAACCCACGAGCAAAAACAGCCTTTTACGAACGGCAGGTCTTCTGACTGACTCCCGCTTTGAAACCTTCCCGGCCCCTTTCGAAACCAGTGGTATCGTATGATCAAAGCGTAAACGGAGCTTCACAGCAGCGGGACTGTCCGGGATTTTCACCCGATTCCCTTTTAATCCGGACGACAGAAAAGCGCCCCCGGAACCGATTCCGAGGCAAAGATAAGTTTTTAAAATTAATTAAAATAGATCCGCCGCGATATTTTAGGGCAACCTGCGAACTTTTTCGGGCGAGAAAGGCAAATAAAAAACTCCCTTCGGGAAGAGCGTTTTTCGAGGTTTGCGCGCCGGGACGGTCGCCGGAAAAGGTCATTCGGATTTGCCGATATATTCTTTGACGACCTCCCCGAAGATTTTAAGTCCTTTCTCGATCCGGTCTCCGGGTATATTGGAATAATTGATCCTGAGGATATTCTCTTTATGCTCGTTCGGAAAAAAGAGCCGCCCGGAACGAAAGCTATTTTTTTTCGAGGCATTTGTTTAAAATTTCGCGCGCCGAAATCCCTGTCGGAAGTTCGATCCAGATAAATAGTCCGCCTTCGGGCCGAATGAATCTTATGTTCGCGGGGAAGTAACGTTCGATGGATCCGACCGCAACGTCCCTGCGCCTTTTGTACACTTCGACTATCTTTCCGATATGCCGGTCGATGTCGTACCGTTGTAGATACCGGACGATGGTCATCTGGGCCATCGTATTGCAGGTCGGTTCCCTGTTTGACCAACCAGGACGTACTTGCGGATGATGTCCTTGTCTCCGGCGATCCAGCCGATCCGGAATCCGGGGCAGAAAATTTTAGAAAAACGTCCCGTGCACGGGACGTTGCCGGTCGTGTCGAAAGACTTTACCGACGGCAAAGACGCTCCTTCGAATCTTAGCTCGCCGTACGGATTGTCTTCCTGTACCGCGACGCCGTATTTCGAGGGCAGTCCGGCCAGTTTCTTGCGTCTTTCCAGGCTCCACGTTTTTCCATCCGTTCATTTTCAATCCATCCGACTTCCGAGCAGGTTCTTAACACTCTTTTGCCCTCATCTGTAAAGGATTCATTCAACAGTGTCCATTAATTTTACACACCCGGATCGAACCACACAACATAAAATCCTGTATTACAAACATTAGCACATCGCGGCATTATTTTCGAACATTGCTGTATCGATTGAAAAAGCACTCCGCCGGATCCAAAGCGGAAAAATAAAAACCGACGACCAATATGAGGGATCTGAACATCGCCATACGCTCGCTCTTCAAAAGGGGACGGCATAACGTAACAAAAATCGTCTCGCTGAGTATCGGATTGGCCATCGGTCTGGTACTGATTGCCAAGATCTATTTCGAACAATCCTACGACTCGTTTTATCCGAATGCGGATAGGATCTATCGTTTGACGGGCTACACGAGCAACGAAAACGAGTCGAAGGTCAGCGAATCCGTTTCGGCAATCGTCGCTCCGACCATGAAAGAGGAAGTACCGGGCATCGAAGCCGCAACCCGGCTGACCCATATCGGCGGAGACAGGAACAAATTCATAACGTCCGATAAGCGGCGCTACTCGATCGGCGGCATCCTGATGGCCGACAGTTGCCTGTTCGACGTGCTGCCGCGTCCGGTACTGTCGGGCGATCCGAAAAAGGTATTGGCCCGGCCCGGCTATGCGATGATTTCGCGCTCGTTCGCCGAAAAGCTCGGAGGAATCGACCGGGCAGAAGGCACGGTCATCGCTTCCGACAACAAACCGGAGATGACGCTGACCATCGGAGGCGTATTCGAAGATCCGCCGGAAAACTCGCACTTGCGCTACGACGTACTGGTCACATTGGAGGAAGCGGACGACGGAGGCTTCCTGGCCTGGTTCGGCCGCCACTACCTAACCTATGTGCTTCTGTCCCCCGGCGTCACGCCCGAAACCCTGCGTCCGGCCATCGACCGGATGCAACAAAAACACATCGTCCCCCAAGCCCTGCAAAATGCCGGCGTCGACCGATTGGCATTTTTCCTGAAACCTATAAGGGAAGTGCATACCGGCGAAGCCAATATCCGGAACATGACCGTCATGTTGGCGATCCTCGCTTTCGCGCTGCTGTTCACGGCCGTGATGAACTATATCCTGATCGCGATCTCGGCGATCGTGAACCGTAGCAAAGAAATCGCCCTGACTAAATCGTACGGCGCATCCGGGACCGACATCCACCGTATGACGATGTCGGAAACGCTGGTACATCTGATTCTTTCGCTCACTCTGGCCGTCCTGCTGATCCTCGCGTGCCGGGACACCGTCGAAGGATTGCTGAACGTTTCGCTTGCCGCCTTGTTCTTCTCCAAAGGAGCTTTCATCCTGTCGGGCATTTGCGCCATTGTATTTTTCGTAACCGGGTTCGTCCCCGGCATGCTGTTCGCCCGCATTCCGGTAGCGTCCGCCTTCCGCAATTTCAAGGAAAACCAGCGGCATTGGAAGCAGGGATTGCTGTTCATGGAATTTACGGCCTCGGCGCTGCTGGTTTCGCTGCTGATCGTAATCGGCGAACAACACCGGCATATGCTGAACAGCGATCCGGGATACTCGTACGATCGCCTGGCTTACTGCGCGGTCACCGATCTGGATTCGACGGCTCGAACGATGTTGACCGACGAAATCGAAAAACTTCCGGAAGTGGAACAAGTGTCTTCCTGCATAAGACTGCCGTTCGGCCAAATGCCGGGCGGCGCGGCGATGTTACCCGGCACGGACCAGACCTGTTTCGAGATCGCCGATCATTTCCGCGTCGGCGACGGATTTCTGGCCCTGATGGAAATTCCGGTCGTCGAAGGACGTTCGTTTACGGAAGAAGTATCCCATTCCAATGAAATTATGGTAAGCCGCTCTTTCGTCGATCGGATGAAGGATTTCGCGGATTGGCCCGACGGTGCGGTCGGCAAGCGGATCTCGATCACGGGGCACGAGCAGAGAGACTTTACGATCTGCGGCGTATACGAGAATTACCGCATCGGATCGTTGGCCGGCAACCTGGACGATCGGCCCTCCGTCATGCTCTACGGCCGCCAGGATCGGCGCATTCCGTCGAGATACCTGCTCGTGAAGTTTCGCAGGATGACGGCGCAAGCCGTAGAAAAAGCGGATTCCAGATTGCAAGAATTGATGCCGGATGCGGAACTGGAGCTGACGCTTTACTCCTCGAGAATAGCCGGACTGTACGAGAGTTCGCGTATGCTTTGGATCTATGTTACGATCGGAGGTCTGATTACGGTAATCATCTCGCTGATCGGCCTAATCGGTTATACGAATGATGAGATCAACCGCCGCCGCAAGGAAATAGCCATCCGCAAGATAAACGGCGCATCGGTACGAACCATTCTCCGGATTTTCCTCGGGGACATTCTGAGGATAACCCTCCCGGCAGCCCTGCTGGGTTGCGGCATTTCCTACTTCGTTTCGGAATACTGGCAACGGCAATTTGCCGAGAAAGTTCCGCAGAACCCTTTGTTTTTTATCGCGGGCGGCCTGAGCGTTTGCATCATCGTCACCGCCTGCGTGGTTTACCGCACCTGGAAAGTAGCCAACGAGAATCCGGTCAACAACCTGAAGTCGGAATAAACCAAGTTACGTACCCCGGTCTTTTCCTGCTTTTCCTTTCGGGGGCCTAAAAAGAAAAAATCCTTACATATCATGGATACATAAGGATTTTTCTGTCTTTTGCAGCCTCTTTATCAGGGCTTTAAGAGCGGAAAACGAGAACCGAACCTTCGGTTTTTATCCGTTATATATCAACGTTTTAACGCGAGTCTTAACTTTTTAGATCACTAATAAGGAGTTGTGACTTTGCACCGCATTGCATTTCTATACTAAGTATAAAGATAGTAATAAATGGTATTAGAAACAATCAATCTATGATGATTGTTTGTGGAAATTTCAATGCACAAATCTCGATTATAGCCTATTTTTGTGCATTAATAGTCCGATTGTCAAACTATTATACAGCAGGAGATACTGGGCGATTTTATATAAAACTCTCCGGTACGATAATTTGATTTTTTTATGTGTTGGTATATCTCCAAAAGAACAATAATGTATTTATAATCAATGTAATAATATATACCAAACAAATGAAAGTGATAATAATCATTGCATATACAATCCAGCCTATATCTAAAAACTTATCTATCCAATACATCATATAAGACAATATAGACATTGCGCTTATTAATCCTATATGAATTATTGCCTTTCGTAACCGTTTTATATATTTTATTGAGTAAACTATTTTTCCTTTAAGACTTAAGTCCATACTTGATGTTTTATAGACATCAGAATAAACTTTAACCTCATCTTTTTTACTAATGGTAAAAGATATTAATACAGTTAATAACGTAATACCTATCCCAAATAAAGACAAGTTCAAATTTGAAATATCCTGTATGGTATTTGTCTGATCAAGCATAACTTGCTAAATAGTTTTCTATGACAGGTTTAAGTTTTTCTGTCATAAAATCAATGCTATATAAAGTATTTGTTTCTAGATATTCGCCTGTTACATAACTTGTCATATTAAATGTTTCTTCAACTACGTCTTCTAAAAGTTTCTTTGCTTCATCTAATTGAGCTTTCTTGATAATTTTATATTCTTTTTTACCAACAGTTATATAGATGTCTTTATTGTGATATTCGGATTTATATGATTCATCAGAGATTATTTCCTCTGTATAATCGAATGGCATATTGGCAAAAGATTCTAATTTTTCTTTTTTGAATTTATCACAAATTACATAATTCTGATATTTAGGCATAACATCGTTATTCCCAGATGCAATATAAGTATATTTTATTTTCAATTCGGGCGTTGTTCCCAAATCTTTTAGTTCTTTTAAAACATCTTGAGTTTTAATGTGTCTTAATCTTAATTGTAAAATATAACGAACAAATAGTTTGGCCGATTGTGTAATATCGTTAAAATCCTTATGAGGGTCAGCATATACAAAAATTAACCAATAACAGGTATAGTGATTTGGGTCTATTCCCTTAATTTGAGGGTATAATAATAACCAATTATTTTCACTACCAACTTTGTCAGTTTTGCCAAGCTCTATAAATTCTTCTCGCTGTATATATGTATCATATAAATTTGTATTGCCGGCATTCATTCGCACGAATAATGCCGGCACATCATTAAAGGAACGTTTAACGTAATTAAGTTCTGCGATCTCTTTCTTTTTTGTTTTCTTTCTTTGTTGAGCTACTATCTTTTTTTCTGATGCATTGTGTTCATCAATCCTTTTTGTAATTAAATCTATCATATTTTCATATGTTACATTTGCAAATCCATTCGGATTTCTAACGATAGGTTCAGAAACGTACACCGGAACCTTAATCTCATAATGTTTCTCTTCGTTTACCATAATATTACTTTATTAAATTTAGAATATTTATTCTATATCAATCAGCATCTATTATCTTGTTTTTCAAAGATAATAAATTTTATACTGATGTTATTAATGAAGATTAGAGAATGCTGTACCGAACTTTCTTTATGATGATAAACTAATAGATAATTTTGTAGGTAAAACTATTGAATATTCCTAAATTTTAAATCGTATATTTGCTAATAACAAGTCAAATAATGATTTATATGCAAGACATATTTACATCACAAAGTTTTATTTCATATCACTATACAGATATAAATGCTTTGATACACATTTTAGGGAAAGACTATATTACATTAAGAGCCACAAATTGTTTGTATCTTAATGATTCTCGTGAAATTAAAGAAGGCATAGATTCTGTAAAAAGAGTTGCAAATGTTGAACTCCAAGAAGGGGCTTTTAGAAATTATTATGTGACATCATTTTCTGATTCGGATGATGAACTTTCAATGTGGGGAATGTATGCAGCTAATGGGACTGGTTGTGCTATCGGCTTTGATATGAATGAAGTACAAAAATATTATGGGATATTAGCACGTTGCACTTATGGTGCTAACAAAATTGACCAAAACTTGAGTGGTTTCATGAATCTATACAAAAATGGATCAAAAGTCTTTTTCCCAAATAGTCCGGAAAGCAAGGCGCCTGTCGAAAAATTAGAATTTGACGATATCGCAAAGAATAATCTATATTTGACTATATGTTTAGGATCTAAACATGAATCGTTTCGTAATGAACGTGAGGTTAGATGTGTGTATTATAACGGAAATCAAACAAATGTTTGTTTCAGAGAGAAAAATGGTATTATTGTACCATATGTAAATTTACGTATGCCAAAATCTGTTTTAAAAAAGATTATCATAGGGCCAACCAATAACTCTCAACTTAGTTTGCAATCAAGTATCCATTTTTTAGCTATAAATGGATATGATTACAAGAATATAGAAGTTCGTGTTTCAAAAATCCCATATCGTGGGTAGTTAGCATTTATAGAACTGAATAGTTCTTAGAATTTCGCCCTTTTCATCCTATAATGTCCAGCCCCAAGATTTTGGATTGGAAAGAGGGATTATATCCTCCAACCTTTCCTGCGTCGTGGCGTTTGCTCATCCTGATCGACCTTTTTCTCTTGCCGGGATTGAATAGGCGGCACTTGCTTTACGGTTAGTTTCTCGTTTTGTTTCGGTTTTCTGGGATCGTTCCATGATTCTTTATAGGTGGTATCGGTCGGATTTTCTTTCCAGAGGAACGGCCTCGCGGTTTGTCCGATTCCGTACCACTTTACGAGGGCACGGGCAACGTATCCCGCTTCGATCAGGGTTTTGTCCATTTCCCGCATTTCGTACTTTCCGAACTTTATCCAGTTGTCTGGGGCTTGTTTGAATACCCATCCGTGTTTTAGCCTGTCGTCCATCACGAGATAACCCGAAAAAACGGTTTCATCGCCTCGTTTCATGTTTTCGATATAAACGTACTGGCCGTCCCTGATTTTCCGGACGTGTTCGTCGGTAAGCTGCACCCCGAAAACAAGAGGATTGTTACTGATCTTTCGCTCGGACAGGATTTCGTGGGTAAGTATGTCGGGGCCGTTCTCCTGCGCAAAAGGCCGAAAACAAACGGTGCGTTCGTAACCGTTCTTTCGGTAGGTAAACGTGAATCCCTGCGGAGAATACAATTTGTCCTGCTGTTGCGGCGTCAGCTTCCGGCCTTCGATCTGGGTAATGCGCGTATCCGGAATATCCGGTATATCCAGTGTGTCCGGCATAGGTGTTGGTATCGGTGTTGGTATCGGTATCTGCATCCGGAATACGGGATCGCACTCCGGTTTCTGTTCCTGCCCTTCGGCCCGGTTATCCGGTTCTTCCGTGTCCGGCCCTACATGGGGTTCTATGATGCTGTCTTTTATAAACTCCTTCCACTTTTTTTCGAAGGCTTCGTGTTTTTCCAGCCTGCGGCGTTCGGCGGCTTCCTTTCGCTGCCGGGCTTTGCGTTGGCGTTGTTCCTCGGCCTTTTGTTTTCGCTCCGCTTCGGCTTTGTTCTGTTCGACGGTTTTGGTCAGGTTGGCATAGCTGAATTTCCGGTCTACCTGCGAGGCTTTGAACGTGATGCCGTCGCAGGTAAAAGTCAGTCCCTGCACCTCCTTTCCCGGATCGCCGCCCCGGTGTACGAACGTCGTTGCGATTCCCTGCCGTTCCAGTTCTTCGGCCAACGCCTCGACGGACTGCATGCGGGGCAATACGTCTTTGATCGCTTCGTAAATCGCATACTTGACCTGATCGGGCCCGTGCAGTTTTTCGACATCGACGTTTTTTTTGCCTTCCGAAAAAGTCAGCGCGTATTTTTGTTTCATGGCCTTGCAGACCGCCACGTTCCGGATTCGCTCGTTATGCTTGCGGACGAGCTTCGCATCGTACTTTACCCGGTTGTAGATAATATGCAGGTGCGGATGTTCGGTATCGCCGTGCCGCACGACGATATACTGCGTATCGGTTATGTTCATCCGCTGCATATACTCCCCGGCCAACTGCCGCATCAGATCGTCGGTCAGCCTCGGCGCATCGTCCGCATGGAACGACAACGAGACATGCCCCACGACCTCGGCCTTTTCGGGCCGGGCTTTGCGCTGGAAATTGAAGCTGCGGATCGCTTCCCGCGTATCGGACGTATTCACGCCGTCCGACGAAAGAAGCCGCGCGTCGGGTTTGTTCATCACGTACCCGACCGCGCCTTTGAAACTCTTTCCGGTTACTATTTTACCGATCATGGAAATATCCTTTTATCCGTTTTACCACACCGTCGTAAAAATCCAACAGTCCGACCAACCGGGGTACGACTCCGGCAACGCTTTTTTCGGAGTTTGCGATCCGTGCCAGTTGATTCAGATTGTTCCCCTGCCGGGCGAGTTCGGCGATTGCCGTGAGCACTTCGGGCGGAACGCGCCGGGGCGGTCGTCCGGTCAGCACTTTTTCCCGGCAGTAAGTCGCCAGATCGACGCCCGCCGCTTTTGCTTCGTTTTGCAGTCGGCGTTTCACGTCCGGCGTAACGTGGAATTTGACTTCTTCGGAACGTTTTTGGGCCTTGCCTACGGGCGGTCTGCCGCCTTTGTTCCTACCCTCTGTCATCGCGTCCGGTGTTTAGAGACAAACTAAAGGAACGGTGGCGACAGCCGGAATTGCGGTCGAGCGACCGAGCGTAGCGACGGGAGCCGTCCGCCGATGTCGCAGACATCGAAAGTCCCGAATCCCCTGCGACCGACGGAAGCGGGGGATGGTTCGTCGTGCGACCGCAGGGAGCGCGCCGAACGGGACAGCCCCGCAGGGCAAGGTTGCCCGGAAGTGTCCGAGAAGCTCCCGGCTGGGAGTTTCGAGGGCCTCCGGGTACAACCTTGCTTCCTCCGGTTTCGGGAGCGTTCGATGCCGGGGCGTCAGCCCTGCTCACGGCACGCCGAAGCCGCCCCGCTTGTTGCGCCGCGCAGAGTCGGCGCGAACAAAGGGCGGCGAGTGCGGGACGTGCGGCATCGGTGCTCCCGCCGGAGAACGGGCGGTAGCGGAACGGGATTCAGTAGCCCGAAACGGACCAGGTGTGAAGATCGGGATTCAGAGCAGGGGCTTGCGCTGCCCTTCATGCCGGAACGCGGGAAGCGTCGGCGGGGAAATAAAGTTGCATCGGCATAAGATTGCGTTTTAGGTTTCAGCAAAGATACGAACGTACCGAGCGGATTATTTCGCCCCGCACCCGGTACGGACACGATTGCTGCCGGACGCTTTATCTTTCCGATCCGGCAGGCAAACAAGGATGCGAACGGCAAAACCGCCGGAAATAACCGGAAACAGTCGGAAGGGGTAAACAATCCGCCGATTCGCGCGCTTTATTTGTACGGACGAACGGAAACAGGGGTACACGGCGAATACGGCATGCGAGGCGAAACGGCGTGCGTGTAGTCGGACGCTACACGACTACACACGGGCAAACGCGCCGACACAACACACGGATGTCCGTTTGCAAAGATTTCCGGATAGCCGGAAAGATGGTTAGATACTTAGCTATTTAGCTATCCGAATAGCTTGTTACCGATCTATTTAAACGGTTGATTCCGGGGGGCGATTCGTTTTTTTCGGAATTCAATTCGGTCAATTCCGGACAAAACGTGACTTTACACGACACGGGGGAGCGGATGCGGCGGGTATGCGGAAAACCGGCTTATATTGGCCGCGCGGACGGCCCCGAACGGTCTGGAAGGGACTACGGGGGACAGGGTGTACTAAGCGAACGCAAGAACGGTTACTATTGTAACGGGCGGAAGCCTTACATAAATTACTTATTTATTCACTTAAAACTTTAAATTATGAATGCAATCTGCATCGACGAGAAGGTATGAATAGCCCTCGTCAGGAAACTGGAATCGCTGTCGGCGCAGGCGCGGCAGTTGGAACGCAAATACGCTCCGGGGACGGACAGTAGCTGAATCGACTCTCAGGATGTGTGCTTCATGCTGGACATCGGCAAACGGACGCTGCAAACCTACCGCGAAAGGGGGATCATTCCCTTTTCCAGCGTGGGCGGCAAATACTTCTACAAAGAGGCGGACGTGGCGGCCTATCTGGAATCGAAAACCAAACGGAAGAAAGCGTAAACGATGGCATTGGATTATCTGACGATGGACAGCGACGAAGTGCGGCAAGCCTTCGCGCTGATCGGCGAGGCCGAACGGGCTATGAAAACGGCGGCGGACAACTACACGCCGTCGATCCGCAAAGAACGTTACCTCAGCGGGGGCGAGGTGTGCCAGTATCTGCACCTTTCGCCCCGGACGCTCCAGACGCTCCGCGACACGCGGCAGATCCCTTACACGGCGGTCAGCGGGCGGGTGTTCCTCTATCCCGAAGCGGGAATACGGGAAGTGTTGAAACAGAACTACCGATCAAACAAGGAGCGGTAAACAAACGAAACGGCGGACTTTTCAGTCCGCCGTTTCTTATTTCGTTCTAATCTCCTTGAAAAAATCTTCAAAAGAAATCTGATAGAATTTACATAACTCGGATAAAGAACTCATTGTAATATTAGAATTTCCCGATTCTATGCGCCCTATATGTATCTTAGTTTGTCGGTAAACTTCTGCTTGCGTCAATTTTTTCACACTTCGCAACTCTTTCAGCTTTTTCGCCACTTGGGTCATCAAGAATTCATTATGTCTTTGATTATTCATAATTTTATTCTTTATGGATTAGGCATGCCTTTAAAGAAATCTTCCAATGATATGTTATAATAATCGCAAAGATCGGCAAGCGTACTCAACGTAATATTATACTCTCCCCGTTCGACCATATCCATGTCTATTCCGGTATGAATATAAACTTTCTGTTGTGACAGATTTTCGTTTTCACGCAGATCGACAAGCTTTTTCGCGATCATCCCGAGTAATATGTCATTGCGTCTTTGCTTTCTCATATAACAAAGAACCTGAATAATGACATATTCTACTTTCATGTATTTGTCATTGAAATTTATTTTATATATATTTGCTTTTGATAACGGAGTAGGTCTGCGATAACAGACTTCATTAATAAAAAACAAAAAATTATGTTACTTTTGTATTTGAATAACACTACATAGCGGCATTGATCGCATTATAAATAAGGTAAACAACTCTTCATACTTTTGGCAAACTTTGGGGCCTCTTCGGAGGTTGTTTGAATCGGGTATAAAAGTTGTCAGTCCTCGTTATGTTCTACCCGAAAACGGGTAGGACTAACTTGGGCGCAGGACAGCTTCCGATTCAAGGTTCCCAAAGACCTGCCAAAAGGAGCTGACACCGCGCCTTCTTTTTTTATCCCTGCACAAGACAAATCTGTTCTGCAACGGCGGTATCGTGGGCGCATATTTTCCAACCTATTTAAATTCTGCATCCATGCCTGTGCAAATACAAGACATTATCGCTAAGCGGTTCGCCGTCATTCGGCATCTTCAACCTTTCGATCGCATCTTAAAATGAGAAGCCGTGAAAAGAACGACCAATGCAAATTGGAAGCGGCTCTACAAGATGATCGAACATTCGGAACTTTTATTGATCCCGCGCGGACAGTGGCTTTTACCGGACACCGTTCCTATAAAATATATGCCTCGGCACGCGGAGAGAACCGCCGCCGGGTACAGCAGATCGTTATCGCCCGCACCGAACGGGCCGTGCGGCTACTGTGCGCTCAGGGGTACGACACATTCCTGTGCGGCATGGCGATGGGCTTCGACCTCTGGGCGGCGTGGGCCGTGCTGTCGGTAAAAGCGGACTTTCCCGGTGTGCGGCTGATCGCCGTTATGCCGTTCCGGGGACAGGAAGTGAAGTACCCGGATTCAGACAAAAGACTATACTACGAGATCATGGACGAAACGGATCACAGCATTTGCCTGTACGACCGCTATACGTCCAACCGGGATTATATCGACCGCAACCGGGCGATGCTCGACCACGCCTCGATGCTGGTTTGTTACTTCAACGGCGAATCCGGCGGCACGGCCAGTACGGTTTTCGATGCCCGGAACCGGGAAATGCAAATACTGAATATCTGCGGACACCGGGCCGCCCGCCGGTATAACCACAATGTAAACGACCGGCTGATTACCGAAATTATGAAGATCAGATAAACGCCAGAACACTCATTTTATATAAAAAATTATGAAAACAAAAAAAACACAATTCAAAGGTTCGTCGGTCGCTGTCGCTTATTATAAACGAAGCGTCGCATTTTTTAGGAACCACGATGTTACGACCGTCGGATATGGCTACATTCCCGACGATTTGCTGCTGGCATGGGTCGCGCCCGATCCGCAGCAATTACTTTCCGACATGGCCCACGGGAAGGCCGATCCGGACAGCACCCTGCCGTTCGCCGTTTATTCGTGCGCCTACGGTTATCACGACCAGATTTATGCCGCCAAGCTCAAAGACGATTCGTACCGGACACCCTCCGAAAAGATCATCGAAGATTTCTTTCTGTTTCAGGAAACCCTGCATTATATCGTGGAGCTGCAGAAGCGGAATTATTTTTTCATACCGCTTCCTATTCTGCATTTCAAAGCCCTGCCCGAAATGCTCCCGCTGCTAAGAGAGGCCGTTCAAAGACTCGGCATTTTACAGCTATAAAGCCGCCGGGATGGAAAGGATGTGCAGGAATCTGCGGACGCTTCCCGCTGAGCCGGGTTGGAAACATTGTCGGAACGATTCGTAAATACCATACGATACGGCGTAACGAACCGTAGGCGTTCAATAAAAAAGCGGGGGCTTCGGGGATCGCCAAAAATCCCGGAAGCCCCCGCTTTTTTATTGCCCTGACCGCGTGCAGTTTATACTCTTTTACGGTCGGTTCATCAGGTTGCCTATTTTCATCATTTCACGGCTGATGTTGTTCTCCGAAATCTTCGCGTAATGCCGCGTCATATTCGTATTGGTGTGGCCGAGGATTTTGGCGATGACGTCGATCGGCATCCCATATTCGATAGCGAGGCAGGCGAATGTGTGTCGGGCGCAATGCGTCGTCAGGTTCTTGTCGATGTTGCAGATCACGGTCAGTTCCTTCAGGTAACTGTTCATCTTCTGGTTGCTCGGCACGGGCAGTAGCTTGCCCTTGGCCTGCAATTCCGTGTCGTGCTCGTATTTCTTTAGTAATTCGACCGGGTAGGAGAGTAGCGGTATACGGCTCATTACGGCGGTCTTTTCGCGGGGTTTGTGAATCCAGACCGTTCCTTTGTCATCGGTCGAAAGATGTTCTTTCCGCAGATGATCCACGTCGGTAAAGGCCAGTCCTGTCAGGCAACAGAATACGAACACGTCGCGGATGCGTTCCAAACGTTCGTTGGGCATCTGTTTTCGGATCAGCGTATCGAGTTCCGTTTTGGTCAGGTGGTCTTTCGCTTTGTTGTGCTGCTCTTTCAACTTGTAGTGCTGAAACGGATTCTTTTCGATCCATTCGTTCCGCTGGCAATAGAGCATGAAGTTTTTCATGCAATCCAACAGATTGACGGCTCCGTTGTGATGGCAGTTATGCGCCGTTTGCAGGAACGTGTTGAAGGCGTCGATATACTCGTAACTTACCTGTTCCAACGAAATATCCTCTTTGCCGTATTGCGCTTGCGTGTATTCCCGTAAATAGCGGAGTAGGCGATGGTATTTGTTCGCCGTGAGTTGGGTAATGCGGACGCCGACCTCTTTCTGCCGTTTGTCGCAATACTTGTCCAGTTCGGCCAGAAACATCCGCATCCCGGAATGAGGGTTGTCGAGGCGTTGTTTGATGGCAAAACAGTTCGGTTCCCGGCCTTCCCTGATGAGTTGGTCGTAAGCGGCCAGAATATTGGCCCGGTAACTGGCTACGATGTCGTTGATCTGCTGCGATACCTGATCGCGGAACAGCGAGCGTTCGGCCCGTTGGTTCCACTTCTGCGGTTCGATCTGGCACTGGGTGTAAATCTCGGTCGATACGCCCTGCGTGGTAATGCGGGCGTAGATCGGGGCCTTTCCTTTTCGGGTAACTTTCGTTTTCTTGCAAAAGAAAACGACGCTGAACGTTTTTCTTTCCATACTGCTGCGGTTTTAGGTTTGTAAAACTACGTTTGCAGCATAGAAATGCAACGGTATAAGATTCAGCAGGACAGCGAAATAGTCGCTATTCGTGACCTATTTCCGGTTCGGGCCTAATAGGTCACGATTAAGGCTATGCGAACCTGCTTTTTCCTGCTTTCCCTTTCAGGGGACTAAAAAGAAAAAATCCTTACATATCATTGATACATAAGGATTTTTCTGTCTTTTGCAGCCTCTTTATCAAGGCTTTAAGAGCGGAAAACGAGACTCGAACTCGCGACCCTCAGCTTGGGAAGCTGATGCTCTACCAACTGAGCTATTTCCGCATTGAGCGTTGCAAATATCCGTTTTTTTATCCGTTTTAGCAAGTATTTTCAGACAAAAACAACGCATTTTCTCAAAAAACGGCAACCCGGCTGTCGGCATCCCCGTTTACGAACCGTCGGCGCCGGTACGGACAGCCCGGAAGAAACCGCTTTTCCCGGAGCGAAACGTCAATCCATTTTCAGCACGGCGAGGAACGCTTCCTGCGGAACTTCTACGTTACCGACTTGGCGCATCCGCTTCTTCCCCTTTTTCTGCTTTTCGAGCAGTTTGCGCTTGCGGCTGATATCGCCGCCGTAACACTTGGCCGTCACATCCTTGCGAACCGCTTTGACCGTCTCGCGGGCGATGATCTTAGCGCCAATGGCAGCCTGTATAGCGATATCGAACTGTTGACGCGGAATCAACTCTTTGAGCTTCTCGCACATCCTTCGGCCGAAATCGTAAGCATGATCGACGTAGGTCAGCGACGACAGCGCGTCGACCGGCTCGCCGTTCAGCAGAATGTCGAGTTTGGCCAGCTTGCTCGGTTTGTAACCGGTCTGGTGATAATCGAACGATGCGTAACCGCGCGAAATGCTTTTCAACTTATCGTAAAAATCGAACACGATTTCGGCCAGCGGCATGTCGAAATTAACCTCGACACGATCCTGCGTGATGAAAACCTGGTTGAGCAGCGTTCCCCGCTTGTCGATACAGAGTTTGATAACGCTGCCGAGAAACTCGGCTTTCGTAATGATCTGAGCGAGAATATAGGGCTCTTCGATCGAACTGATCAGCGTAGGTTCGGGCAGCCCCGACGGATTGTGCACATCGATCACTTCGCCCTTACTGGTATGCACCTTGTACGACACGTTCGGCACGGTCGTGATGACGTCCATATTGAATTCGCGATACAGACGCTCCTGAATAATCTCCATATGCAGCAACCCCAGGAAACCGCAGCGGAAACCGAACCCGAGGGCCAGCGACGATTCGGGCTCGTAAGTCAGCGAGGCGTCGTTCAAGTTCAGTTTTTCGAGCGAAGCGCGCAGATCTTCGTACTGGTCGGTCTCGACCGGGTAGAGTCCCGCAAAAACCATCGGTTTCACATCCTCGAACCCGGCGATGGCTTCCTTGCACGGATTGGCAATCGCAGTGATCGTATCGCCGACCTTGACGTCGGCAGAGGTTTTGATCCCGGAAATAATATATCCCACGTCGCCGGTACTCATCATGTCGCGCGGAGCCATCTTGAGTTTCAGTACGCCCACTTCGTCGGCCGAATATTCGCTGCCGGTATTGAACAGCTTGACACGCTCGCCCTTGCGCAGCGAGCCGTTGAAAATCCGATAATAGGCGATGATGCCTCGAAACGGATTGAACACCGAGTCGAAAATCAGCGCCTGCAGCGGAGCCTGCGGATCGCCTTGCGGAGCCGGAATACGCTCGATAATGGCTCCGAGCACCTCTTCGACGCCCTGTCCGGTCTTGCCCGAAGCGGCCAGAATGCTGTCGGGATCGCACCCGAGCAGGTCGACGATCTGGTCCTTCACCTCGTCGACCATCGCAGCGTCCATGTCGATCTTATTCAGCACCGGAATAATCTCCAGATCGTGCTCCAGCGCAAGATACAGGTTCGAAATGGTCTGAGCCTGAATCCCCTGCGTAGCATCGACCACCAGCAACGCCCCCTCGCACGATGCGATCGCACGCGATACCTCGTACGAGAAATCGACGTGCCCCGGAGTATCGATCAGGTTCAGCACGTACTTCTCGCCCCGATAGGCATACTCCATCTGGATCGCATGGCTCTTGATGGTGATCCCCTTCTCCCGCTCCAGTTCCATATCGTCGAGCACCTGCGCCTGCAACTCGCGCGCGGTCAGCGTCTTGGTCATCTCCAGCAAACGGTCCGCCAACGTGCTTTTACCGTGGTCGATATGGGCTATGATACAAAAATTCCGGATATTCTTCATACATTCTTTTTAAAGCTACGCAAAGTTAGTTATTTTTGCGAATCCTGAAAAAAACACCCTTATGATTCGTCCGCAAACCGTTTCCCGATACGCCTCGATGGTCAAGTTCAGCCATACGATTTTCGCCATGCCGTTCGCGCTGGTCGGCTACGCCTATGCGCTGCAAACGACCGATGCGGAATTTTCGCTGCTGCTGCTCGTAAAGGTACTGCTGGCAATGGTGTTCGCCCGCAACACGGCGATGGGATTCAACCGGTATGCCGACCGGCGGATCGACGCGCTGAACCCGCGCACCCGCAACCGGGAGATCCCGGCGGGCGTGATCACCCCGCGCCGGGCGCTGATCTTCGTGATCGTCAACGCGGCGCTGTTCCTGGCCGTCGCGCTGTGGATCAACCGGCTGGCTTTTTTCCTCTCGCCGGCAGCACTGCTGGTGCTGATCGGATACAGTTTTACAAAACGTTTTACGGCCTGGTGTCACATCGTGCTGGGCGTCGCGCTCGGAATCGCTCCGGTGGGCGCTTACATCGCGGTAACGGGCGAAATAGCCGTCTTCCCCGTCCTGCTGACCGGACTGGTCATCACCTGGTGCGGCGGGTTCGACGTGATCTACGCCCTGCAGGACGTCGAGTTCGACCGCAGTCATTCGCTGCACTCGATCCCGGCGCGTTTCGGCGTACGGGGAGGCATCCTGATCAGCATTCTGCTGCACCTGATCAGCGTTTACGCGGTCGTCGTCGCCGGACTGTATTACGGGGGCGGCACGCTGTACTGGATCGGCGCGGGACTGTTCGTCGGATTGCTGATCTTCCAACACCTGCTGGTGTCTCCGAAGAACCTCTCCCGGATCGGTCTGGCATTCGGAACGACGAACGGCATTGCCAGCGTCTGCTACGCCGCTTTCACGATCGCCGACCTGTGTTTCTAAAACGCTTCTGCCGGAAACATACGCCGGCCGACGGCAAATAAACGAGCCGGCCGGACAAAACCTGTCCGTTCCGAGAACTCCCGAACGAAAGGATCGTCCGCGCCTTTCCCGTAGAACCGCCGCATTCCGATCTTCCCCGGCAAGTCTATGGGCAGAGATATCTGCAAAGGAGAAAAAACCGATGCAACGCATATCCCACCTCCGCGGCCCGACCTTTGTTTCCCGAGTATCCCCCCGAACGAACCTACAAAAAACGAGGCGGGAAGCCGTATCGACTTCCCGCCCGTTTCTATATGATTATTCTTCTTTATCGCAGCGAAATCTCGCTGGAACCGATCATATGCCCGTCGGTATAGATCTTGACCTGGTATTTCCCGCTGGTAATCCCCGGCCCGTTATAGAAGAGACTTACATTCAGATCATTGTTCTGGTAATCTACCGAACGCATCGCCGAATAGGTGATCGAACTGCCTTCGAAATCGAACAGCGCGTTGCTGCCGTTCACCAGCGGATAGCCGTCGGGGCCGATGATCTGCGTATAAACGTTCCGCTCGCCCGGCGTGGAGAGTTCGTTGCCTACCAGCACCAGATCGACCCGGAGCCGTTCCGCGCGGTTCGCACGCGACACTTCGCGGTCGGACTTACTGAGCGCCACGAGGCGTATGTCGCGCGCCCGGATTACGGAACCCTGCCGCACCTTCGTCGACAACTCCTGCGATTTCTCCTCGGCCGACTCGGCGCGCAGGCGGTAATCCAGGATTTTCTTTCGGATCGAGCTGTTTTCGCTGACCAACTTTTTATTGATCGTATTGAGCGAGTCGATCTGACGGATGTACCCGGTCATCACCTCGCGCATATAGGTCATTTTTTTCTCGTATTCGCGGATTTTCGCATAGCTCAGACGGCGCTCCTTCTGCAGGGTCTGCAACAGCGAATCGGCTTTCTGCCGTTCGCCCTCGTAATGAACCGAAAGCGTATCGTTCAGCGTTTTCAACGTGTCGTAATCGTTCAGCAGCGAAGTGAGCTGACTGGTCAGCGTATCCCGTTCGATGGCGAAATCCTCTTGCATCTGCTTGACCTGCATAAAGTAGATCGCCGACAGCGCCACCAGGATCACCGCCATGATGATAATCATGATCTTCAATCCTTTGACCGACTTGTTCGGGCCGCCGCCGTCGTATCCAGGATCGTAATTGTTGTTGTAATCGTAATTCGGGCCTCCGTAGTTCTGGTTGCCATAGTTTTGGTTACCGTAGTTCTGATTCCCGTAACCCTGGTTATTGTACGGCTGCTGTTGATTGTAATCTTCCATAACGTCAAAAGATATCTTTCAGTTGCAAATATAATAACTTTTTAATTTATTTTGCTATCCAGCGGGTATTTAAGATTTTCGTACTTCAGCAGCCGCGCCCGGATCGAACCGACGCGGATCGGCGACTCGACGTAAACCGGAATCCGGTTGCGGTCGTCGGTGATCCACAGCGTGAACTCGTTGCCGTCCTCGAACGACTCGCCGGTCGAAGTGGCCATCTGGCAGCGGAACTTCAGCGTCCGGAATTTCCCGGTACCGCGGACATTCTTGTTCTCGCGTCCGAGCAACTTGTAACGGATCACGCGGATCGTATCCTCCAGTACAAGGTTCATCGTCCCGGCTCCGCCGGCCTTCTCCAACTCGCTCAGATCCGACCCGCGCAGATTGAAAAAAAGCGCCAGCGCATCGTAACTGCCGTCGATGAGCTTCAGTTGTTTGTGGTTGCTGTTCTCGTTCTTATGGTTCCGGAAGGTATTGTTCACCACGTATTGATCCCAATCGTAAACAAAACTGCTGGAATAGCGGTACTTGCCTTCGCGGATCTCGGTCTGCAACTCCAGCGGACGCAGCGTTACGGAATCCAGAATACTGACATACTGATCGTTCAAATCGAAAAACCAACGGTAAAACGGATAGGTCTTGCCGAGCGCATCGACCTGAAAAGCCTGCTGCCCCTTGTAATCCTTCGAAGACGTGGCGATAATCACTTCGGCCACGTCGGTCATCACGAACGACACTTTGTAACTCACCGCATATTCCAACCGTTCGCCGTCGCCGAACGCCCTGCCGTCGAACGCATCCTGCGCCCGAAGTTGAACGGCCATCGCTACGGCCGACACAAACAGATAAAAAAATCGTCTCATAACATTTTCCCCACGGTTCAATTCTCCGTAACCGGATCCGCAATCACCCGACTGCGCGTATTCCGTCCTAAAAATAACGGATAATCGCGCCGAAAGTTATGAAATCATGCTGAAATCCGTCTCTTTTTTCGAAACATATTTTGCCGCCAATTCGCATAACAGCTTGTTTTGCGGCTTCGCAAGCTCAGGATCGTCGGCCAGCACCCGTTCGGCCGCATCGCGCGCCAACGTCAGGATCTGCCCGTCCTTACCCAGCGACGCTATCTTCAAATCAAAGGCCAAACCGCTTTGCAGCGTCCCGGAAAGATCGCCGGGACCGCGCAATTGCAAGTCCATCTCGGCCAATTCGAAACCGTCCGTCGTCCGCACCATCGCCGCGAGCCGCTTGCGCGAATCGGACGATAGTTTGTCGCCGCTCATCAGAATGCAGTACGACTGTTCGCCGCCGCGTCCGACACGCCCGCGCAACTGGTGCAACTGCGACAGTCCGAACCGCTCGGCGCTCTCGATCACCATGATCGACGCATTGGGCACGTCGACGCCGACCTCGATCACCGACGTGGCGATCATGATGTGCGCGACGCCCTGCTTGAACAGGTTCATGCCGTAGTCCTTGTCGGCCGGCTTCATCTTGCCGTGCACGACCACCGTCACGTACTCCGGCGGCGGGAACGCCTGCGTAATACCGGCATAACCGTCCTCAAGGTCTTTATAATCCATTTTTTCGGATTCCTTGATCAGCGGATAGACGATGTAGACCTGACGGCCTTTCTTAATCTCGTTGCGGATGAAACCGAACACCTGCAACCGGTGCGCATCGCGGTAGTGCAGCGTCCGGATCGGCTTGCGGCCCGGCGGCAGTTCGTCGATCACCGACACGTCCAGGTCGCCGTACAACGTCATCGCCAGCGTACGCGGGATCGGCGTGGCGGTCATTACCAGCACGTGCGGCGGCCGGCGGTTTTTGTTCCACAGCCGCGCCCGCTGCTCGACGCCGAAACGGTGTTGCTCGTCGATCACCACGAACCCGAGGTTTTTGAACTGCACCGTATCCTCGATCAGCGCATGGGTCCCGACCAGAATATGCACGTCGCCGGAAAGCAGGTCTTCGGCCAACGCCGTCCGCTCGCTTTTCCGGGTCGATCCGGTCAGCAACTCCACCCGCACGCCGAGTCCGTCGAGCATCCGCGACAGCGTGGCATGATGCTGCGTCGCGAGGATCTCGGTCGGCGCCATCAGGCAGGCCTGAAAACCGTTGTCGCATGCCAGAAGCATACTCATCAGCGCGACGAGCGTTTTGCCGCTGCCCACGTCGCCCTGCAGCAACCGGTTCATCTGGTGGCCGGTGACGGTATCCTGCCGGATTTCGCGGATTACCCGCTTCTGCGCTCCGGTCAGCGGGAACGGCAGTTTTTCGTTGTAAAAACCGTTAAAAAAGCGACCGACCGCCGGAAACAGAAACCCGTCGTTACGGGCTTTCCGACCGCGTTGCTCACGGAGTATATTCAGTTGGATGCCGAACAGTTCTTCGAACTTCAGCCGGTATTCGGCCGCCCGCAACGCCTGCTGCGAAGTCGGAAAATGGATGTTGTACAGCGCGTCGCGCAACGGCACCAACCCGTAACGGCTCATCACGTCCCCGGGCAGCGTCTCGCGCAGATGTCCCTCGACCTGCGGCCACAGATTGCACATCAGCGTATAGATCGCCTTCGTGCCCAGTTGCCCGTTGTTCAGCTTTTCGGTCGTACTGTACACTCCCTGCACTTCGGCATGGAAACGGTTCGCCTGTTCGAGCACGGATTCCACCTCGGGATGCACGAGGTTCAGCGCGCCGTTGAAAAAAGCGGGCCGTCCGAAAATAATGTATTCGCGCCCCGCTTCGAGCCGTTTTTCGATCCAGTTGATCCCTTTGAACCACACCAGTTCGGCCGTACCGCTACCGTCGGCAACGACGGCGATAAAACGCTTCTTCGGCCCGGAACCTACATGCTGGAAACCGGTGATGCGTGCCCGGAGTTGGATATAAGTCAGCGAATCGTCGGCGATCTCGCCGATGCGCCAGATGCGGCTGCGGTCGATGTAACGGAACGGAAAGTAGTAGAGCAGGTCGCCGAGCGTGCGGATACCGAGCTCCTTTTGCAGCAGCAGGGCGCGCCGCTCCCCCACTCCGGTGAGAAACTTGACGTCGTTGTCGAGAATATAACCCATCTTCCGTCGCGAATTTGGATCAAAGATACCGAATCTGCGGCAGAGTTTCGTAACTTTGCGAAAAATTTAAACGCTCCATGGAGAAATTTTGCGATTCGCTGACCCGGTACAGCCGGCGGGAAACCGTTGCCGTTCAGATAGGAAACACCGCTATCGGAGGCGACAACCCGATCCGTATCCAGTCGATGACCAATACCGACACGAACGACACCGCCGCTTCGGTCGCGCAGACCGAACGGATCGCCGCCGCCGGCGGCGAAATCGTACGCCTGACGGCGCAGGGCCGCCGCGAGGCCGAAAACCTCGGCGCCATCCGCGCCGAACTCGACCGGCGCGGATGCCGTGTTCCGCTGGTGGCCGACATCCATTTTCTGCCGTCGGCGGCGCTCGTCGCGGCGGAGCATGTCGAGAAAATACGGATCAACCCCGGCAACTTCAACGACAAGGGCGGTCAGTTCGACGAACTGCTGGCCATCTGCAAAAGACGGGGAGCCGCGCTGCGTATCGGCGTCAACCACGGTTCGCTGGCCCCGGCCGTCATGGAGCGCTACGGCGATACGCCCGAGGGAATGGTCGCCTCGGCGATGGAATTCTTACGCCGCTGCCGCGCGGCGGCGTTCGACCGGGTGGTGCTATCGGTCAAATCGAGCAACGTCCGCGTGATGGTGCAGGCCTACCGGATGTTGGCGGCGGCCATGCGCGCCGAGGAGATGCGCTATCCGCTGCACCTGGGCGTCACCGAAGCGGGCAACGACCGCGAAGGACGGATCAAGTCGGCTGCGGGCATCGGCGCGCTGCTGGCCGACGGGCTCGGCGACACGATCCGCGTTTCGCTGACCGAAGCCCCCGAACGCGAGATTCCGGTGGCGCGGATGCTGGCGGACTATTTCGCCGGCCGCGAAAACCATGCGCCGATCCCTGCCGTAGACGAATCCCTGTATTCGCCTTACAGCTACCGCAAACGCCCGTCCGAAAAAATCGGCGGTATCGGCGGCGACGCACAGGTTGCGATCTGGAGCGAAATCCCGGCCGCCGTCCGCGAAACGCTGTTCGAAGCCGATATCCGGACGGTCGACCGGATTCCCCGGGGACGCATCGTGCTGCTGAAAACAAACAACCTCAACGGCATCGCCGAGCAGCGGGCCGCGCTGCTGACGATGGCCGGACGCGGGCTGACCAACCCGGTCATTATCCAACGCACGTACGACGAAAGCGATCCGGAAGTTTTACAAATCAAAGCGGCGGCCGATCTCGGCCCGCTGTTCCTGGACGGATTCGGCGACGCCATTCGGATCGAGAACTTCAATCCGGCCATCCCGCAAAGCGAAATCGACGCACTGAGCCTCGACATCTTGCAAACGGCGCGGGTACGCATTTCGAAACCCGAATACATCGCCTGCCCGAGCTGCGGACGGACATTATACAACATCGAAAAAACGCTGGCCGCGATCAAAGCGCGCACCGGACACCTGGTCGGCGTGAAGATCGGCGTGATGGGGTGCATCGTCAACGGACCCGGCGAAATGGCCGACGCCGACTACGGTTACGTAGGCTCCGGCCCCGGACGGATCACGCTGTACAAAGGCCGCGAAGTGGTACGCCGCAACATCCCCGAAGAGCAGGCCATCGACGCGCTGCTCGAACTGATCGAGAAGTCGCAAATGGAACGTTGATTCCCCCTTACTTTTTTTGCGGCTCGAAGACTTTGAACAAAACGCGGTCCTTGCGCAGGGCCGCCTGTTTTACTTTATCAGCAAAAGATTTCATATTATCGGGAAACTGCTTACAGTCGAGCAATTCGACACACCGGTCGAACCTGCCGATTTCGCGGCACAATTCGGCTTTGAAAAGACGGTCTTTGTCCCGCGTCGAATCAAGTTCGTCGATAAATTTCGACGCATAAAGAACAAATACATTGCGTAACCGATCGTACGAAGCCTTATCTCCGCTGCGGAGAAAATCGTTATAAGTATGCCAGATACCCCAGTAAGCTATTTTTTTGTCCCCGATCAACGGAAACGCTCTTACCCACTGACTAAAACTAAGCGCTTTCGTATACTCTTTTTCGACCTTGTCGGCCTGCTGCTGTGAAAGCTCACGATGGTTGTCTTTCGGATAGAAAAACTCTCCGCAGGCCGGCCACTGCACAAACGACGGCAGCATCGGCGCATCGAGCTTCCCATCCGACCATAGCGTCGAATTAAACGTATTGTCCGAACTCCAACTAATTTCGCACCAAATACGACCGCACTTCGGACATTTGACGAATCTATCGGCGTCGTAAATGGTAGCATACGCGTCGCTACGCACCTTCAACGACAAAAGCAATCCGATAAATCCCCAGGCAAAATAACTTTTTCGCAATCGTGCTCATCGGGATCTATTCTTAGGCTAGTGCTTCGATGCCAGCTTTCCGCTCAAGCTCCCGCGTAGATCAGAAACCCGAGCCCGATGATAAACAGCACGAACATCCAGGCATTCAGTCGGTCGGACGCTTTCGGAGCGCCTTTGAACTCTTTCCAGACCAGGATACCCCACATGGCGGAGACCAGCGTGGCTCCCTGCCCCAGTCCATAGGAAATCGCAGCCCCGGCCTGTTCCGAAGCGATCATGCTGAACGACTGACCGACGCACCAGATCACACCGCCCAAGATACCGACCAGGTGCGTCTTCGCACTGCCCCGGAAATAGCCGCCGATCGAGATCGGCTCGCCCTCGACCGGACGTTTCATCGCAATCGTATTGAAGATAAAGTTGCTGGCGAACACTCCCACGGCAAAGACGAATACGGCCGTATAGGGCGTCAGCTTCCCGGGAGCCGGATCGGCAAAATTCGTAAGATCCATCGACGCCGCGACGAAACGGTAAAAGAAAGCCATGATTACGCCCGCTGCGATCGAAATCCCGATCCCCTTGGCGGGAACCTTCTTCGAGCCGGTCAGCATTTTCCGGTAGGCCAGTCCGTTCAGTACGATGGCTACGACGATCAGCGCCACCCCGATGAAAATGAACAACGGCGCGCCCTTCGCGGCCCCGAAATAGTTGACCAGCACGCCGAGCACCAAAGCCAGCCCGATCCCGACCGGGAACGCCACCGACAGTCCGCAGATCGCGATAGCCGCCGCCAGCAGAATATTCGCCGCATTGAACACCACGCCGCCGAGCAGCGCGCTACCGATATTGCTCCAGTCGGCCTGCGCCAGATCGGGCAGGAAACTGCGCCCTTCGGAGCCGACGCTACCGAGCGTAAAAGCCGACAGGATCGAAAACAGCAGCAACCCGATCACATAGTCCCAGTAAAAATATTCGTAACGCCAGGTTTTGGCGGCCAGTTTCTGCGTATTTCCCCACGATCCCCAGCAGATCATCGTGACGACGCAGAAAATCACGGCCAACGTGTAATTGTTTACGATATACATAATTTCGTTTTTAAAAGTTCGACATGCTACGGAACGAAACGATCGACTTCGCTGCGATACGGAATCGACGACTGCGCCCCCATGCGAGTCACCGAAATCGCCGATGCGCGGCTTGCGAAACGCACGGCTTCCTCAAGGCTTTTGCCTTCGGACAGCGCGACGACCAGCGCCCCGTTGAATACGTCCCCGGCTGCCGTCGTATCGACCGCCCGCACTTTCTGCGCCGGAACCGTTTCGTCGAACCGGTCGTTACAGATATACGCCCCGCGCGAACCGAGCGTGATAATCACGTTCTGCACGCCCATCGCCCGTATCCTGCGGGCCGCTTCGGCTTCGGTCTCGGCATTGTGGATCCGGATACCCGTAATGATCTCGGCCTCGGTTTCATTCGGCGTAATCAGGTAAAGACTTTTGAGCAATTGCGGCGACAGCGCAGCGCCGGGAGCCGGATTGAGCACCGTCCGCTTACCGCGTTTGGCGGCTTCGGCGGCTACGTATTCGATCGTCGTCATCGGCGTTTCGAGCTGCATCAGCACGATATCGCAATCATCCAACGCCGTTTCGGCCTTGGCCACGTCCAGCGGCAGCAAATTCGCATTGGCCCCGGAAGCCACGACGATCGTATTTTCGGCGCGGCTGTCGACAGAAATCAACGCCACCCCCGACGGATTATGATCGTCGATGAACACGAAACGGGTATCGATGCCCTCCTGAGCCAACTGCTGGCGGGTGGTGATGCCGAACATGTCGTTGCCGGTCTTGCAAACGAAAATCACGTCGGCCCCGAGCCGGGCCGCCGCAACGGCCTGGTTGGCCCCTTTGCCGCCGGGATTCATCAAAAAAGTTCCGCCGAGTACGGTTTCCCCCGGCCGCGGCAGGTGTTCGGTTCTGACCACCATATCGGTATTGGTACTGCCGACCACCAGAATTTTTCCTTTTCTTAACCCATTCATCGCGACACTATTTTAGATTGATTTGATAAAGTTAAACTCTATTTTCCGAAAAAGCAACCCGGACGCCGAATATTTAAACTCCCAAAAAACGGACCGATTGCAAAAAGCGACCGCCGGGACAGCTTTTCCGCACCGTCCGTAGCATCCGCTTCCGGACGCCGCCGAGAGCGGAATTCCGGAATTTTGCCGCGGGAATTGGATTTTTCCGGCCATTTTTGCTAATTTTACCGACCCGTGCAAAAGGCCTGCCGCCTTTGCCCGGACAAATCCAACCTGAACAACAACCCGTCATGAAAAAATTTTGCATTTTACTTACCGCGCTTTTCCTCGGCCTGTCGGCCGGAGCGCAAACTCCGTTTCAGATCACCTTCGGCCCCTATCTACAAAACGTGACGGCCGACGGAGCCACCGTAATCTGGGGAACCTCCGCCGACGCGCTGTCGTGGGTCGAAGCCGCACCCGACGGCGAAGACCACTTCTACGCCGAAGAACGCCCGCAGTATTACCAGACCAAGCTCGGCAAACGGACGGTGGGACGACTGCATACGGTGCGGATCACCGGACTGAAGCCCGCCTCGTTTTACCGCTACCGAGTATGCTCGCGCGAAGTGACCGAACTGCAACCGTACAAAGTCAGCTACGGACAGACGATCTGCTCGGACGTCTACCGCAAAAAACCGTACCGCTTCAAAACGCGGGACGCCGCGCAGCAGAGCGTATCGTTCACCGTGGTCAACGACATCCATGAAAACAGCGACATGCTGGCGACGCTGCTGTCGGACGTCAAAAAAGAGCAGCGCGACTTCGTCTTTTTCAACGGCGACATGGTCAACAACATGAGCAGCGAACAACAACTGATCGACGGCTTTCTGCGCCGTTCGACCGAACTGTTCGCCGCCGAAATCCCGTTCCTGTTCGCACGCGGCAACCACGAAACGCGCGGCCTGTTCTCGGATCATTACCTCGACTACTTCCCCACCCCGACCGGCGAACCGTATTACGCATTCCGCCAGGGGCCCGTATTTTTCGTCGTGATGGACGGCGGAGAAGACAAGCCCGACAGCGACATCGAATATTACGGGCTGTCCGACTTCGACCGCTACCGCGCCGATCAGGTGGCCTGGCTGAAGGAAACCGTCGCGAGCGAAGCGTTCCGCACGGCCCCGTTCAAGGTGGCGATCATACACGTTCCGCCGGTCAACAGCACGTGGCACGGGCCGCTCGACGTCAAGAAGCATTTCCTGCCGGTGCTCAACGACGCCGGGATCGACCTGATGCTGTGCGGCCACCTGCATTCGTACCACTACCTGCCGGCCGGCCAAACCGAATGCGATTTCCCGGTGCTGATCAACTCGAACGACCGGGCGGTCGAAGTCGAAGCGACGGCCGACGCACTGAACCTGAAGGTCAAAGATACTAAAAAACAGGTTGTTCAGGAACTGACGCTGAAAGCCAAACAATAGCCGGCCAGCCGAAAAGACACGGAGCCGTCACTCGAAAAAAGAAGCCGTATATGCGGACAAGGAACCCGCTACCACATGTAGATCACGGCGTCGCCCGGATCGACCGTCATCTCGGTAATGTCGTCCGCCGGCACGATCGAACCGTTCTTCAGTACCTGCCGTACCCGGCTCTCCGCTTCGAAACGAAGCCCCATGGCAGTATTCGGATCGCGGTTAACGATCACCAGGAACGTATACCCCTGATTTTCCAACTGTGAAACGACCGCTCCGCTTCCCTCGGTTTCCAGTCGCCTGACCGGTTCGGGCAGGTCGGTCAGCCGAACGGTTCCTTTCGGAACGGACGTCCCCGTATGGCGTACGGAAACAACCCTGGCTCCGAGGAAAACGCCGCTCAATCGCTGAATTTCACTCGTCACGGTTTTCACCAGATCGTACGTCGCCGTACGGGCTCCGTCTTCGGCGATCGGCGCCATCCGATAATTCCAGTCGCCCGACACCGTCGGCGTCCAATAAGTAAAGTATTGCAGCACCTGCGCCCCGTAAGCCAGATCGCTGTACAACTGCAACCGCAGATCGGACAAAGTCGGAACGGGATACACCACGTGAGGGCATGTCAGCGCGAAAGCCCAAAACTTCTTATTCGCCTTCCGGGCCTCGTCGGCAACGATTTCGAGATCCTCGTACCAAGTGTCTTTGATCAGACGCACCGAAGAACCCGGATTAGTCACCAACGGATATTCGTCGAACGACAGAAAAGCGGCGGGCACCTCGTTCAAGTAGCGCTGCACGTACTCCCGGTAGGTAGCGACGCCCAAGGCCTGCAAATGCTCCGCAGGCCCGGCCGGGAACAGGTTCGCATAGCAGTAGTGATCCGGGTCGACGGCCTGGACCGCGTTCATCATCCGGGCAATGGTCGGAAACTCGCTGCACAGCGGCTCGTCCTTGCAGAAATAGGCTTCGAGGGCCGGATACCTCATCAGTTTTTTCACGGCCGCTTCGCGCCGGGTATCCGAATACAGCGCATCGCACTCGACGATCAGCTTCACGCCGGCCTGCCCGGCGTATTCGAGCGCCTTGCAAGCCGTCTCGGTATCCGAAAAACGGGTGTAATTCACGGTGATGCCCAGTTCGGCGGCTTCCCGGAAACGGGCTACGCTAACCTGGCTCGCCCGCACTCCGTGCCAGGCGACGATCGGAATCCGGCCCGGCGAAGGCAGCTTTTCGGGAAAAGGATCCGGATCGGGCCGGCCGGTCGTATCCGGAGGCGTTACGGCGGTGGTATCCGGAGGAGCGGGCCGCTGCCCGCCGCCGCCCTTCGAAGACGTTTCGTCCTTGCCGCACGAGAAAACGAGGACGGCCGCAGCCGCGCACAAGTAAAACAATTTTTTCATGCCAATCAGTAGTTTATTCGGTTAAAACGGGGCTATCCGCCGGGCAAAGCGGCCAAACGGCGCGCGCGCCGCAGATTCCCCTACTCGATCTTCACGATCCCCTGCCAACTGATATAATGTTCCGTAATGCCGATCTCGTCCATCCAGCGGCGGGTCTCGATCGTTTTCATGTAGGCCGTATCGAAACCTTCGCCCACATCGTTGTTCCATACCCACAGCGGCGTAGGCCACAGGCAGGCGCGGAACCGGATCGATTTGTAGAAATGCTCGTCGCATCCCTGCTGGCCGTGATGCGCCATTTGCAGGTAATCGCAATCCAACAGGGGTTTGTAAGGACCTTCGAGCAGCATTTTGCCGCTCTCGACGCCGGTATCGCCCAGAAAGACCATCGACTTTTTCCGGTCCCACACCCTCAGCACGATACTCGCATTGTTGTAGGCATTCGTCAGGATGGACGGATGGGCGACGCCGAGCACTTTCAGGTTCATGCCGTCGATCTTCATCTCGAGTCCCGGCTCGGTCAGGTTTACGACCGGAAGGCCGGAATCCCGGAGCGCTTCGTAGTAAGCGTCCGCAAGCTTTTTGCGGTTCATGTCCGTGCGGAGCTGCTCGTCGGTCATCGGCGACTGATAAACCGTGTCGATAATCATTTGTCGAGGATCTTTCAGGATTTCGGTCAGCGCCCCCATGTGATCCACATGCGGATGGGTGACGATCCATTTATCGACGCGGTTGCCCAGGGCGGCCACGAATCCCCGCAAAAAAGGCGCGTCCGCAGCGGTTCCCCCGTCCAGCACGACCACCCGTCCCCGGTCGGTCACGAACACGTAGGAATTCATCTGGGAAGGCCCCTGGGCGCAAAGCTGCCATACGGCGAAACCGGGCTTTTTAGCCGCTGTGAAAGAGACGGACATCAGGCCGCACAGCAGGCATACGATCAATTTGTTCTTCATATCGAAATCGTGTAACGAATTTTTTCCGTCCGTTCCCCGTGCATTCCGGCCTTCGGCCGGCTTCAGGAATCCGCAACGGATATTTCAAAAAAAATCGGAAAAAAGAATGTCCGTTCTCACGGACATTCTTTTCAGTTTTAAAGCGTTTCGATCTCCGCGGTTAAGGATGGAGCGAACCCGGATACAAATCGCATATCTCGTGGTTCTCGCCGTTCTTGTTGTGCGTGTGCATCAGGGTCTGCGGTTGCCCGTTTTCGCCCCAATAGGTCCAACATTCAACGATTACGCCGGCATTCAGCGCATCGATGGCCGGGTTATCCGTCACCCAGGTAAGCTCGGCGCCCACCGTATCGACATTGGCCTGCGAAACGCATCTCCACCAATAATATTCCACTTTCAGCGTACGTTCCACGGAAGTATCTTCGGTAAATTCGAAATTAACCGCCGCGCGACCCGGTTTTTTCCACAAATACATGTATCCGTCGGCATTGGCCATCATGTTGCGGATATCGAGGTATTCGAGCGGGTTGTCCATGATCGTCAGTTCGCAAAGCTTCACAACGTTGCTGACGTCGAGCCTCTTGATTTTGTTTCCGTTCAGATGCAGATACCGCAATTCGTTGGCTGGAGCGACTCCCACGGCGCCGAAATTCACGGTTTCGAGCGTTCCCGTATTCCGGGCTTCCAGTCTTTCGCAGTTGGGGAACAACGTCATGTCGAGCGACTGCAACTTGGAATTGTCCAGCGAGAAGAATTTGATGTTCGCAGCATCCGGGAATCCTTCCAAGCCTTCCACCGAAGTCACCGCTTTATCGATAAGGTTCAGCGTCTTATAAGTAGATTCGTATTTCACTTCGTCCGGGAATACGACTTCGGCCGCATCGGGTTTGTAAGCGTTGCCCTTTTCGTCGAACAGGTACTTATTGTCCGGAACGAGACTCTGCAAATATTCGCGGAATGCGGCATCGGGAACCATAAAGCGTCCTACCGCGGAACGGAAACATCCCAGTTCCTGCGTCTGCGTACCGCGCTTGAGCGTCATCACCCAGCCTTTGGCATCGACAGCCAGGTCGGCGGGGAACGCGAACACCAGTTTGGCGTCGGTAATCTCGCCGGATACGGTCTCTACGGCGTCGCCGCCGGACCGGGGCTGGAGAACGATTTTATCTTTGCCCAGGAAACCGCGGCCGGTAACCGTCACGTTCCCTCCTACCATCGATTCCACGAAAGAAGGAAGCGACAGGGAAGCGAGTTCGATCGGGGTGTTCAGATCGGGATCGTCCGCCGGATCGACCGGTTTGAGCGTACCGAACTCTTTGCTCTGCGTACCGCGTTTGAGCGTCAGCGTCCAGCCTTGTTCGTCGATGGCCAAGTCGTCGGGGAACGTGAACACCAGTTTGGCGTCGGTAACTTCGGAATTGGTAACCTCCACGGCATCGCCGCCCGAAACGGGTTTAAGTTCCACCCTGTCTTTACCGAGGAAACCTTTGCCGTCGATCGTAACGCTGGCGCCTTTCATCGATTCGGTAAAATCGGGAATCACCACGTCCGACAGTTCGATCGGCGTCGTCAGTTCGGGGTCTTCCGGATCTTCGGGCATCATCGTGCCGATTTCCTTGCTCTGCGTACCGCGCTTGAGCGTCAGCGTCCAACCTTCTTCGCTGGTGGCCAGATCGCTCGGGAACTTGAACACCAGCTTGGAAGCCGTAATTTCCGCCGGAGCGATCTCGACGGCCGTACCGCTGGGACGGGGCGTAAGGGCGATTTTGTCCTTACCGAGAAAACCTTTGCCCTGGATCGTGACATTGGCTCCCTTCATCGATTCCTGGAAAGTCGGGATCACGACGCCGGACAACTCGATCGGAGTCGTCAGATCAGGGTCCTCCCCGCCGTCGTTCTTCTCGTCGCTACACGAAGTAGCGGCGAACCCCATCGTGGCGATTGACGCCAACAACAATAAATACTTTTTCATACGCATAAAGTTTTAAAGCGGCATTTCTGCCAAAAGTAATTAATGGTTAATAGATTATGTTTGTTACTCCATTCGGTATCGTCTCGTATTCAATCCGTTGCTTTTTTCGCGGCCCGGTCCGCCATTACTGCTACTTAAACGGTTAAGCTGCGCTGCCTAAAAAAGATTTTTCTCCCGTTCGAATTTCAAAAAAAACAACCGTTAAAAAACAAATGCCATCCACGTTTTTCATAATTTATTAAAAATATACAAAAACCGCACTTTACCGTTACAGAGAGCGCCTCTTACTTTTACTCGGTTCATTACTTTCGCAAACCGGAACAAATCGCCGCCGTTACGACGCTTTTTCGTTCGCTCTATCCTCTTTTACGAACTTCTGTTTTCAAAATTAGATTTAATTTTCTAAATAAACAACAAATTCCCGTTACATTTTCATTACTTTTTTCGCATTTTCCGTAAAAAACAAAACCGAAACGGGATTTACAGCCCGTTTTTCACCGCCTGGAATACACGACCCGCCTTTTTTCGTTTTCCGCAAAAAGACAAAAACGGGATTAAAACGAGAGAATCGGCATCCTCTTTTCCTCCGGAGTTCTTCGAAATCTCCCGGACGAAAAAACGGACAGGAGCAATCGTCGGTTACCGCACCCCGCCGTAAGCCGCAAAACATACGTTCTTATGCAGGATCTCCACCTCGCGGAAACCGACTTCGCGCATCAGGTCGAGTTGGTAGTTCAACGGCCGGGGAGAATCCTCCCGCTCCACGTAAGCCAGCACCCTGTCGCGGTACTCCGTTCCGCCCAGAACGGTCAGGTAATCGCCGTAACGCTCCCGAAAATAGGCGGAAAGTACCTCCGTTTGCTGCGCGACCAGGTCGGAAATCATCAGGCAGCCGCCCGGACGCAGGCTCCGGTACAACCGGGCGAACACGGTCAGCCACTCCTCGTCCCCGCGCAAATGATGCAGCGCGGCTCCCGACAGCACGATATCGTACCGGCATTCGCCCAGATCGGCCTCGCGGACATCCCGTTGCACCGCCGTGACCCGGCCGGCCGAACAGGCCGAAACGCGTTCGACGGCCCGGTCGAGCATCGGGCGGCTCAGGTCGAGCAGCGTGCAATGAAGCCCCGGCCGTTTCGAAAGCATTTTGAGCGTATAGTTTCCCGCCCCGCAGCCCACGTCTAGCAGATCCGTCGCCAAAGGCGTCAGACGCGCCGCGGCTTCGGTAATCAGTTCCAGCGACAACGCCGCATCGACAGTCGAAACCTGTCCGCTCTGCAAATTCGAAAAACGCTCGACATCGTGATCGAAGCGTTCCCGAATCTCTTCCACACTCGATTTTTCCCGCATATCTTATAAATTGAATTCCATATCCGGAAAACCCAGACATTCATAGCAAAGATAACGTTAATTATCACAAAATTAATCCTACATTTGCATAAATATACCACACCCTATGAAACAAACCGTCCGCCCCCACTCGATGCGCGCCTGGATACTTGCGGCGCGCCCGAAAACGCTCCCCGCGGCAGCCGTTCCCGTACTGCTGGGATGCGCGCTGGCGCTGGCGGAAGGCGGATTCCGGTGGATTCCCGCTCTGCTCTGCCTGCTGTTCGCGCTGCTGATGCAGATTGACGCAAACCTGATCAACGACCTGTTCGACTACCGCAAAGGAAGCGACCGCAAAGACCGCCTCGGGCCCGAACGAGCCTGCGCGCAGGGCTGGATTTCGCCGCGCGCCATGAAACGGGGAATCGCCCTGATTACCGCGACCGCCTGCGCGACGGGCCTTTGCCTGCTTTTTTACGGAGGAACCGAGTTGATCGTCGTCGGAGCGGTCTGCGTCGTATTCGCATTCCTGTACACCGCCGGGCCGTACCCGCTGGCCTACCACGGCTGGGGCGACGGGCTGGTGATCGTCTTTTTCGGTTTCGTTCCGGTCGGAGTCACCTACTATGTGCTGTGTCACGGATGGACGACCGAAGTAACGGTCGTCTCGCTGGCCTGCGGACTGGTGATCGATACGCTGCTGATGGTAAACAACTACCGGGATCGCGAGCAGGATGCGCAGAGCGGCAAACGGACGTTGGTCGTGCGTTTCGGCCCGAAAGCGGGCAGCCTGGCGTACCTGACGCTGGGAATAGTCGCCTCAGGACTCTGTCTGACGCTGCTCTCCGGCGGGTATTTCGCGGCGGGGCTACTCCCGCTGGCCTACCTGCCGTTTCACCTGGCAGCCTGGCGACGGATGGTACGAATCCGCGAAGGCCGGGAACTGAATCTCATCCTGGGAAAAACGTCCCGTAATATCTTGATTTTCGGAATACTGCTAACCGCGGGGCTGATCCTGCGGTAATGCGGCGAACGAGCGGCTCCGGCGGAACGATCCGCCGGGCATGGGATTTGAACCGTTACCGTAACCACCAAAATCCTTTATCATGAAAAAAATTCTGCTTTTCGTCTTCCTGCTTGCCGGAACCGCCCTGGCGGCCCAGAAATCCCAACCGATCCGAGTGCTCTTCATCGGAAACAGTTATACCTTTTACCATAACCTTCCCGATCTGGTGTCGCAAATCGGCGAAAGCGTCGGCTTTCCGATCGACGCGACGGCCTGCACCAAGGGCAGCCAACGCTTTACCGGCCACCTGCAAAACGGGAAACTGCTTCGGATGCTCGCCGCCGGAGGATGGGACTACGTCGTCCTACAGGAGCAGAGCGAAGCCCCGGCCCTGCCGACCGAACTGGTCGCCGAGGGAACGTACCGGCCCGCCCGGACGCTGGACAGCCTCGTTCACGCCGGAAGTCCGCAGGCGCGGGTAATCTATTACATGACCTGGGGACGCAAAGAAGGCAGTAAGACTTACGGGAACCACTATCCGCCGGTAGCGACCTACGAAGGTATGCAGCAGCGGTTGGCGACCAGTTACTTGGAGATGGCTTACCGCAGCGGCGGCTGGTGCGCGCCGGTAGGACTGGCCTGGATGCGGGTACGGAGCGAGAAACCCGAATACGAACTGTATATGCCGGACGGAAGCCATCCGTCGGAAGCGGGCACGCTGCTCGCGGCGAACGTAATTTTCAGCGTTATCTACGGCAAACCGTATACTTCGGATATCCGGGCGGGCGTTCCGCAGCAGCAGGCGGAATACCTGCGACAAGTGGCGCAGCAGACCGTATTCGACAACCTGCGGCTGATCAACGTCGAACCGGTCGCCCCCGGCCCGCTGCCCGAAATCGCCCTGCCCCGCAAATAAACGGGCCCCGGGAGAATCCGGCAAAATACGAAGACGCATTTCCGGCCGCATTCCGCGCAACGGTCTTCTTATGGCGGACGCCCGTCGCAAAATAGCGCTACCTCAACCCGTCGAGCCATTTCTCCAGTTCGGCGAGCCATTGCCGCTTGTAGCGGAACGTATCGCTGAACCCGAAACCGTGTCCCCCCTCGGGATAGATATGCAGCGAAGCGGGAACCCGGTTATCCATCAGGGCCCGGTAATACAGCAGGCTGTTTTCGGGCGTAACGGCCTGGTCGTCTCCGGCCAGCGCGATAAAGGCGGCCGGCGTCTCCGGGGAAACATACCGGTCGAGCGAACATGCGGCGATCTCATCCCCGGAAGGGTGCGGCCCCATCAACCGCTCGCGCGAGGGAAGATGCGTCAGCCCGTCCCGCATACTGATAACCGGATAAAGCAAGATTTGAAAATCCGGTCGCATTCCCGTCTCCGGGAACAGGGCCGCCGACGCCGCGACATAGCCTCCGATGGAGGCCCCCATCACCCCCAGAGACCGGATGCGCAACTCTCCGGAGCGCTCTTCCAACAGGCGTACCGCCCGGCGGATATCCTCGCCGGGAATCTCGCGGCGGCCGTTCGGCAACCTGTATTTCAATACGGCCAGCGTAATGCCCCGCTCGTTGAACCACGATGCGAAAGCGCGGCCCTCGTGCTCCACGGCCACGCCCCGAAATCCTCCGCCCGGACACAGGATAACGGCTTGCCCGCACGGCTGCGAGGCCGGATAAACGTATAACACGGGGACGGAAACATTGCCGATCAGTCCCGGCCCGAGCGTCTGCTCCGCTCCAGAAAGGCCGTTGGACGAAGGCACGCCTTCGGGCCACAAAAGCACCTCCCGGCAAATCGATCCGAATTCTTCCATCAGTTCATCTTTTATCTATCTGAAACGCGACACGCGCAGCGAGCGAAGCCCGTTCCCCGCGCGCCTGCCGCCGGTTCGTCGGCTCAGCGGCCGCGCTCTTTCACCGCAAAATACCGATCGACGGCGAACTTGCCCGGCCCTGCGATGTACATCAGCACGAAAACGACCAGGTACACCAACGCCAACTCGCGAACGGCAAAGGCATCCTGGCTATGAATCACGAAAAAGGCCATCGCCATCGTAAAAATCATCGGGATCATCGCGAGGCGGTACAAAAAGCCGATCAAAAAACCGAACGAACAAACCAGCTCGCCGAATATGGCCAGCATCAGCGAGAAACGGCTGCCGACGCCCAACGGATCGGGAAAGACATCGGCCATCTGCGCGAATCCGGCCCACTTCTGCAACCCGTGCGACATCAGCAATACGCCGAAAATAACCCTCGCCGCCAACAATAACAGCGACGTCTTCGCGCCTTCCGGTCTAACGGGAAATAAAAAACGATATAACATAACATTCAATTTAAATTCATACCAACTACAAGCTTATCAAATACTTTGCCACGAAACGCGCCGTCCTGCCGAATCGAAGAACCGATCCCTTTCGACGCCCGGCGCGTTTCACGCGCAACCGCAGAACCCGGCCCCGCACGATACGATTCTCCGGCTTTCGCCGACGAACGGCTACAACCGTAAATTTAATAAAAATAATTCGGTAGAAACCGATTGACTTTTTGATCGCTCAGAATAACGGACAAAGCGCCTAGATCTTTTTCGGTGAAACGCCGTAATATTTTGGGATTCTATACTGCCGGATTTGTGCGAATAAAGTGCGGAACGCAACGAATCAGGGATATTCCCTTGACGGAAAATATCTTTAATATCGACACCGTCCGCTTACCAAATTCGTCCGACCCGGTAAAACGACGAAGGCAGATGCCTTTTATCATCTGCCTTCCGACGTTTGCGGTCGTAGACCTTTTTCGATTTGTGTATCCGACTGAAACAGATCGGACGGTTGTGATTCTCGATCTCGGCCTCGCGGCTTCCTCTGCGACAGGCTTTGACGTAATCGCGTTCGGTAATTCTTTTTGTTTTCACTTCATGTCAATTTACGGCTGAGCCGCAAAGATAGCATATTTTAAGTCGCTCCGGCCCTATTGACCGTTTCAAAAAGACCTATTTCCCGCCCCTCATCGGTTGTCACGTCATTATTTTTAAACGCATACCCGCCCCACAAAAGACATAATATACTAATTATAAAATCATTAAAAGAACAACGATACAAATCCGGAAATTATTTTCCACAGGAATCTTGTTTTATCGGAAAACAATTCGCACCTTTGCGCCATTACTTTCCTACGGAAGTATCTTCCATTAGATCGCATTGTAAATAATTTTCAAACAGGCTATATGAAACATATCATTATCGGAGGCGTCGCGGGAGGTGCAACCGCGGCGGCCAGGATTCGTCGGGCAGACGAGGAGGCCGAGATCGTCCTACTCGAAAAAGGCAAATACATCTCGTACGCCAACTGCGGTCTGCCGTATTATATCGGCGGCGCGATCGCCGAACGGGAAAAACTCTTTTTACAGACCCCGGCTTCGTTCGGCGGACGATTCAATATCGACGTGCGGATCGAAAACGAGGCGGTAGGCATCGATACCGCGGCAAAGAGCGTCGAAGTGCGCCGTGCGGATGGATCGACCTATACGGAAAGCTACGACAAGCTGCTCCTGTCGCCGGGCGCTTCGCCTGTGCGTCCGCCGCTGAAGGGCATCGACAGCGAAGGAATTTTCACCCTGAGAAACGTCGACGATACGGACCGTATCAAAAACTATATAACTACACGAACGGTCGCCAGCGCTGTCGTCGTGGGCGCGGGATTTATCGGATTGGAAATGGCCGAGAACTTGCATCGCGCGGGAGCGGGAGTGTCGATCGTAGAGATGGGCAATCAGGTGATGGCGCCGGTCGATTTCTCCATCGCCTCGCATGTGCACCAACACTTGTTACAAAAAGGGGTGCACCTTTATTTGGAGCAGAGCGTCGAACGCTTCGAAAAACGGGACGACAAAATCGAGGTCTTTTTCACAAGCGGGAAGAGTATCGCGACCGACCTGGTTATCCTTTCGATCGGCGTCCGTCCCGAAACGGCACTGGCCAAAGCAGCCGGACTCAGGATCGGCGAGACGGGAGGCATCTGGGTGGACGACTATCTTCAGACTTCGGCGGCGGATGTTTATGCTGTGGGAGACGCCATCGAATTTCCGCATCCGCTGACAGGCAAACCCTGGCTAAATTACCTGGCCAATCCCGCCAACCGCCAGGGACGCATCGTGGCGGACAACATGGTCTTCGGCAATACGACCCGATATGAAGGGGCGATAGGAACTTCTATCGCCAAGGTGTTCGATATGACGGTGGCTTCGACCGGACTTGCGGCCAAGCGGCTCAAACAGTTCGGCATTCCGTATGCCAGTTCGACCACCCATTCGGCCTCGCATGCGGGGTACTATCCCGATGCGTTGCCGCTGACCCTCAAGCTGACCTTCGACCCCGCGAGCGGCAAACTCTACGGCGGTCAGTGCGTGGGCTACGACGGAGCGGACAAGCGTATCGACCAGATTGCCCTGCTGATCAAGCAGGGAGGCACGGTTTACGATCTGATAAAAGTCGAGCACGCTTACGCCCCTCCTTTTTCATCGGCAAAAGACCCGATCGCCATAGCCGGCTATGTGGCCGGCAACATCATCAGCGGGGCGATGCCTGTGGCGACCTGGCGGCAAATGGCGGAAGCGGATCGCTGCGACACGCTGTTTCTGGATGTGCGTACCCGCGAGGAACACGCCTTCGGAGCGATCCCCGGTTCGGTGAACATTCCGCTGGACGAGCTTCGCGGCCGGATCGGCGAACTGCCGCGCGACAAAGAGATTTACATCTATTGCGCCGTTGGTCTACGGGGATACCTGGCCTTGAAAATTCTGACGGGACACGGGTTTACCCGTGTCAAAAACTTGTCGGGCGGATACAAAACCTATGCGACGGCGACCGCGCCGATCGAAAATAAAACGGCGACGATCAGAACGAATGGCAAAACGGATACGCAGCATACCGGGGAGCGGATAAAAACCTTGAAAATCGACGCCTGCGGATTGCAGTGCCCCGGCCCGGTCATGAAGATCAAACAGGCGATCGACTCGATCGGCGAAGGCGAACGAATCGAAATGGTCGCCACCGACGCCGGATTCTCGCGCGACGCGCAGGCATGGTGCAACACGACCGGAAACATCCTGATATCCAATTCGGAAGAAAAGGGCAAATATACGGTCGTCATTGAAAAAGGTTCGCCCCAAGCGTGCAGGACGGCCACCTCGTGCGACGGCAAAGCCAAAACGCTCATCATGTTCAGCGACGACCTGGACAAAGCCCTGGCCACATTCGTGCTGGCCAACGGCGCGGCGGCTACCGGACAGAAGGTGTCGATATTCTTTACGTTCTGGGGATTGAACGTGATCAAGAAAGTCGCCAAGCCGAAGGTAAAAAAGGATATTTTCGGACGCATGTTCGGCATGATGCTACCGTCAAGTTCACTGAAATTACACCTTTCCAAAATGAGTATGCTGGGAATCGGCGACCGGATGATGCGCCACATCATGAAACGAAAGGGTATCGACTCGCTCGAATCGTTACGGCAACAGGCCATAGACAGCGGCGTGGAATTTATCGCCTGCCAGATGTCGATGGACGTCATGGGTGTCAAACGCGAAGAGCTGTTGGACGAAGCGACCGTAGGCGGCGTTGCGACCTACATGGAGCGTGCCGAAGGAGCGAATGTAAACCTGTTCGTCTAAAACCGACATATGCTATGAAAAAAGGAATTTTAGTCGTTCTCGCGGCGGCAACCTCCGTCCTCGGTCTCCGGGCGCAAGAGCGAGCGGGACACGGAGAGCACGCCCACCCGCGAAACGAAGCAGGACTGAGCCTCGGCGCGGCATACGGCATCGAGCATAAAGAGTGGGCTCCGGCGATCCACGCGCACTATTTCAGGACGCTCGCCCCGCACAGTCGCTGGGCCCTGGGCGCCGGAATAGAATTCATTCCCGGCGAGGAGCGTCATTGGGAGATCGGCGCAGGAGCGAGATTTCAGGTACTGAACGATCTTCAACTGTCGCTGATGCCGGGCATATCGATCGTCGACAAAGCGAAGTTTTCCCTGCACACCGAGGCCGTTTACGAAGCGATCCATCTGGGGGGCTTTCATTTCGGCCCGGTCGTAGGTTACGCATGGACGCGGGATCACTCCCATGTGTCGGCCGGCATACATGCCGCTTTTGCATTCTAAACGGAAAGGATCATGAACAGGTTTGGGATCATCCGGCTCAGCATTGCCACGATTCCCCCGGCGGAAATCTCTATCGAGGACTTGTAGGCTGCGAGCCTGATCGCCTCGTCGCCCGGAATGCGTCGACGGGCGCTGTTGTTCGGACTGTTCCAAAAAGAGAAAAGACAATGAATAACTTTTTGAAAACCGAATGCGGTAAATAACTAAAATACTGCAACATGCACCGAAACATCAAAGACATGGATAGACTCTGTAAAATACGCGACATTCAGCGCGCGGTCAACCAATTCGAGCAAGGATTTGAAAAAACATACGGAATTTGTTTGAACGAAGGAATGGCGCTGTGTTCGTTGCTCAAAGCCGGCAGCCTCTCTTCGGGAGAAATCGGCGAGCTGTTGGGACTGACTTCGTCGAATAACTCGAAAGTGATCGGCTCGATCGAGAAAAAAGGACTGGTCGAGCGCGTGATAGGCACAAAAGACAAGCGTCAGATGTATTTTTCGTTAACCCCGAAGGGAAAGGAATTGATTTCGTCCCTCAAATGCGAACAGATTGAAATCGCCCCGCCGCTTCTGGAGTTACTGGAACGGAGCGGAACAGCCGAGTAGAGTTGTTAACATATGAAGTTACACTGGTATTGAATGCCTGTACGGCCCCCTCAGATTGCAGGACTTTCACATTTTCGACCGTCCAGCGGGCGCGGCGATTCAGTTCGTTCAGTGCTACGGGACGACAAATTTCCTTATCTACCATAAGAAACTGCGATTTCAGATCGAGATCCTGTATAGGCATGACTTCCAGTAAATCGTAAAAATAGTCTTGCACATCGAATGAATGCGCGATATCGGGATGCTTATCTGCAATTTTACCCTTCGGTCGAATAAAGCCCGCAATCGTTCCAAACGGCTGTGCGAGTACTTAGATCCTTTGTCTCAGACTACATAATTCCAGAACATAACGTCGCAACAACTCCTGAAACAAACGACTATCCCTGTTCACTGCATAGAGTCCGATCCCGACCGAACGGGACAGATCCCGTAGTAGCGGCTCTTGAATCATCGTAACCATTCGCCGAAAAATCACGGCATCGGTAGCCCTCAAAATACTATTCATGTCGCTTTCGACCTGCTCGTTACGTAGCAGGTAAGACAGACACCAGCCGATACCGGCAAGTCCTCGTTTGAATAAAATGTCTTTCTTCCACATATCTGGCAATATGTTCCATTGTATTTTAAAGCGATAAAACAAATATTTTTTTAACTTTGCGTCGCAAGGTTTTCCGGAAGTTATTCTGTTGCCGGAAATAATAAGGGAATGCCGTGAGAATCGGCGACAATACCCGTTGCTGTGAGTTTCAGCCCTGATTGGGCAACTTCGCGCACTCTTTGCCACTGGTTTTAAACTGGGAAGGCGCAGCGGAGGAAACGAGTCAGAAGACCTGCCTTGCGACAACGAAGATTTACCCCTGCGGGAACACGGGCGGTAGGTAATTGACTTTCTCAAACATTCAGTGCGTTTGTTCTGTTCGGTCAATTGCAGAGGTAAATTGTATAAACGAATAACTTTGCACACAAACAACTGAAAATAAACACCTTGCAACAAAAGAAAAATCATGATTTCCCTTTTGGGATATCGGATATAGAACGTGCGGCAATTCCTCGGCAGGGTTCCAATCGGCTAAAGATTATGGCCTCTATACCGGTGAACAACTCACAGCCGTGGTACACCCGCGATATGTCGTTGTCCAAGAATTTTCAGTGGAACCGGGTAGGCATACGGATTACGGCTGAAGTCAACAATATTTTCAACCAACAATACGAGATCGCCCAAGTGCTACCTGATGCACGGGACGAATTTAAAAATTAAAATAAACATAACGATATGAAAAACAACAAACTGATATATGTCCTGATACTGGCGGCAATCGTGTGCGTTACATCCTGTCGCAAAGAGGAGGAGATTGTCCCTTCGACATCCTTACAGGTAGTTTATCCGGATCCAAATCCCGGCGAGATCAAGGGTTTTTTCCTGCTCAACGAAGGCAATATGGGCAACAATAAAGCCACGCTCGATTATTTCGATTATGAAACCGGAGTATATACCAAAAATATTTATGCAGAACGCAATCCGGGAGTAGTGAAAGAGCTCGGCGATGTGGGCAATGATTTGCAGATATACGGCAGCCGTTTGTATGCCGTCATCAACTGCTCCAATTTCGTCGAAGTAATGGATGTGAATACGGCTAAGCACATTGGTGTTTTTTCTATTCCCAACTGCCGCTATATCGCGTTCAAAGGCAAATATGCTTATGTGAGTTCTTATGCTGGCCCGGTAGTGGAATCCGATCCTAATTACCGGCTCGGATACATTGCCAAGGTAGATACGGCAACCCTCGAGATAATAGGTACATGCGATGTCGGATACCAGCCCGAAGAAATGGTGGTGGCCGGAGATAAACTATACGTAGCCAATTCAGGCGGATACCGGTACCCGAATTATGATTGTACGGTGTCGGTGGTCGACCTGGAGACATTCACCGAAATAAAAAAAATAGAAACCGGCGTCATCAATCTCCACCGAATGGAATTGGATGTCTACGGCCAGATATGGGTTTCGTCCCGCGGAGATTATTACGGGACATCGTCGAAAACCCTTGTTATCGACAGCCGGACGGATAAAGTGACCGACGTGCTGGATCTGCTTCCCAACAGTGAAATGACCCGGTGCGGCGATTCCCTTTATGTTTACAGTAACGAATGGAGCTACGTTACCAATTCATGGAAAAAATCGTATGCCATCGTCAACGTCAAAACGAAAAAGATCGTCTCCCGCAATTTTATTAAAGACGGAACGGAAAAAAGCATAGTCTCACCATACGGGATAGCGGTCAATCCCGTTACGCGTGAAATCTTCGCTACCGATGCCCGGGACTACGTAACACCGGGAACGATATACTGCTTCTCGCCCCAAGGCATGAAAAAATGGTCGGCTACTACGGGGGATATTCCCGCCCATTTTGCATTTACCAAACGGAAACTCCGACCTCTGGAATAGTTCATAATCAACATTTATAATTTATTACGCTATGAAAAACATGTACCAAACATCTTGGTTATGCCTGTTGCTCGGCTGTATTTTGTTCGCAGCCTGTAGCAAAGACGATGTGAACGATGCACTCGCGCCGAAAATCACATTGAGTAGTTCGACCAGCATCTACACCGGAAAGGTCAACCGCGATATCGTGCTTGAAGCCACCGTGGAACACGGCGACGGCGGCATATATTCGTGGAAACAGGACGGGAAAATCATCTGTACGCAACCGGTCTGTATTTTCCGCTCGGACAAAACGGGCGAGTATTACGTTACGCTGAGGGTTGACACAAAGAACGGTTATGCCGAAAAAGAGATGCGCGTCGACGTCCTTGAGATGGCGCCTCCCGTCATATCGTTGGCTGTGCCCGAAGGCGGTATCGTCACTTATGTGAATACGGAACTGACCCTTTCGCCCGATGTACAGAACAGCGAGGGGGCGACCTACCAGTGGTATATCGACAATGGAAAGGCGGGGACGGACAAAGATCTGGTTTTCACCAAGACCGAAACGGGCGATTACCAGGTAAAGCTTGTGGCTACCAACGAAGACGGAACAACCGAGTACGAAACGATTGTCCGCGTCGAAGAGAGCCCGACGCTTAGAATCGAGACGACCGATCCTGTTTCCCACATCAAATCGGCTCCCCGCACAGTAATGGAAGGGCGTTCCGTTTTCCTCAAGCCCATTATCGTCAATGCGGTCGATCCGACTTACAGTTGGAGCGTGGACGACATCGAGCAGGAAGGCGTTACAACCCCGTATTTCAATTTCACGCCTGCGGAACAAAAGGAATACACGGTAAAATTGACCGTTACCAATCATACGCCACAGGTCCGGTCCGTGCTTTCCCGGAATCTTACCCAAAGCGAAAGCAATACCGCATCCGCAACGATCCAGGTAAATTGCGTCGGTACGGACAATGAAATGAACCGCTTCCGCCCTTATGCCGGCACGGAACGCTTTACCGTCATGGAATTCGTGGCTGCTCCGGGCCAGTTCGTCAATGCGGGTTATGAAGCGACTACCTACGAAGAAGCCAATGCATACGCCCAAAAACGCCTGAACGAAGGCAACTACGTCAGCCTCGGCGGTTTCGGCGGCTACCTGACCGTATATTGCAGCCACAGCATTGTCAGCAGCAACGGCGATTATGATTTCTGTGTGTTCGGCAACCCGTTCGATGGAAGTTCCGAACCCGGTATCGTATACGTCATGCAGGACGAGAATGGCGACGGACTTCCCAACGATACGTGGTACGAAGTGAAAGGCAGCGAAACGGGCAAACCCGAAACGATCCAGGATTACGCGATCACTTATTACCGTTCCGAAAAATCCGCTATCCGCTGGTCGGACAACCAGGGAAACAACGGCAGCATGGGCTTTATCAATCACGGAACTTCGTCCATGTATCCGAAATGGATCAGGCCGAACAGCTACACGCTCCGCGGAACGCGCCTCGAACCGAGGACGGTGCAGGAAGGCGGTATCTGGAAAAACAAATCGTTCGACTGGGGCTATGTGGACAATTACAGTACGACAGACCTCATAACAACAAAGAATCCCATGACCCAGCAAACTGCCTCGGGCAACCGTATCCGTATCAGCGACGCCATCACCCCGGACGGGAAACCGGCAAACCTGAAATATATCGACTTTATCAAGGTGCATACGGCCCTGAACGTTTCGGCCGGCGCACTGGGCGAAAACTCGACCGAGGTATTCGGCTACGCATCTCTCGATCCGGAAGCCGCGATTCAATAATCTTAACAACATTAAACCATGAGAAATATACTGAAAAATATTTTCTGCGCCTCGCTCGCCGGATTGATACTGGCCGGATGCAGCAAGGAGGAGAGCGATTTCGCCGGAACGGACAACCACATCATATCGTTCGAAATGAAAGTGGGTTCGGAAAGTTACAAGGCCGTCATACTGGATAACGAGATCCGTCTTACCGTCCCGAAAGGCACCGACCTGAGCCAGGGGAAACCCGATATCGTCCTGTGCGAGAACATGAGGCTGACCCCCGATCCGTCGACCATAACCGATTGGGGCGAAGAATACCAGTTCATCGCCACTTCGTATAACAACAGCGACAGGATCTACCGCTACCGCATCATTCATCCCGAAGTCAGCACCGACGGCAACGTCGTACTGAACACGCAGGCCGATGTGGACGCATTCGCCCGTTCGGGAATAGACGTCATCCGGGGGAACCTGATCATCGGCGCGGAAAAAGGGGGCCCGGCCTTCGATTCCATCCGCAACCTGGAAGGACTGGAAAACCTGCTGGAGGTCGAGTATAACGTCATCGTCAACGAAACGTTCGCCGGGGAAACCCTGAACTTGAAAAGCCTTCGCAGCATGTACGGATTGACGCGCACGACAGATGACAGGGGCAATAATATTATCTGCAAAAACCTGAAAAACATCGTCCTGCCCTCGCTGACTGAAGTGGTATCCGGGATAACGATCAGGCAACCCCATATACAGCGGATCGAAATGCCGGCACTGGTCCGTGTCGGCGGGAATATGACCGTCAATACAGATGAACTGAATGCCATAGACCTGACCTCGCTGGAGACGGTACGGGGCGACCTCTCGTTTACATCCGGCCGCAACGGTACGAAACTGGAGACATTCTCCCTGCCGGCCCTGAAAGAGTTGGGGGGTACGCTTTCCCTTTCGGATATTCCCCAGATGACCGCGGTCGATCTGCCTGATCTGGCCTCCGCCGGGGGATTCAGCATGACCGGATGTGTCAAGATATCCAATTTGACCAATACGATACTCGAAAACCTGACCGGGGAACTGACCCTCTCGGGTAACAATTCGCTGTCGGAAGTGCAATTTCCGACCCTGAAAAAAGCGGGCAGCGTCAATATCCTGGACGGCACGGTAGGTTTTGTCGATTTCACCGCCCTTGCCGAGGTGGGCATCCTCGACCTTCAGACCCTGACCATTATGAACCTCGACGGGTTCAAGTCCCTGAAAACGGCGGCTAAAATATCCCTGACGAATATGGAACTGGTCGAGTCTTTCGACGGAATGGAGTCGCTGCAAAGCGTAGGCGAACTGATACTCGACCGCATCCCTATCAGCGGCGAACTCGACCTGACGAACCTTCAGGTAACTTCCAAACTGCAACTGACCGGATCGACGCTCAACGTGCCGAAGATCGTCGGCCCCGAAGTGCTCGAATGCGACGTTACGATGGACGGAACCAACTATTTCGGAGTCACGAAAATGCCCCTTTTCGAAGGGATCAAGCAGATCGGGAGCCTTAACCTACAGTTCACCACGATGGGAATAGAGGTGGCCGACCTTGGGAACCTTACCCGTATTACAGGCTTACTACGCATATATACGAACCATCAATATTTCCGCAAGGTAAACGCTCAGAATCTGGTCAGCATAGGCGGCCTGACTTTCGGCGGACTCTACACCAGCAAAGCGGAGGATGTGCGTACTTTCAATTTCCCGCTTTTGGAAACCATCACCGGTGACGCCAGTATCAATCTGGATATAAAAGGAATATTCCCGGACGGATTTTCCGTTCCCGCCCTGACCTCGATAGGCGGGAGTATAGAGATCGAAGTATCCACTCAAACAGGCCCAGGATCGCTGGATTTCTCAGCCCTGACGACCGTTGGAGGAAAACTGTCCATTATAAACCGTAATCTGGGTGCAAGCACGGGAATATCCAGTTGGAATTTCGACAACCTTGAATCGGCCGGGTCGGTATATATCAGCCGCATCGGGATGACCGATTTTTCGACATTCAAAAAGGTCATCCCGAGCCTGAACGAGACGACATGGGAGACAAGGCAAGGCGTTTACGACCCGACTTATCAGGATATGCTCGATGGAAAATACACTCCGGAAAGCAATAATTAACCAAACAGTACAAAATATCATGAAAAATAAGATCAATTTACTGTGCGTCGCGTTCTTTTCACTGCTGTTGGCAGGGTGCGAAAAGGAGAACAACGACTTCGTAGGGAGCGACAACTATATCATCTCTTTTAAACTGGTAAACGGGGAGCAGGAGTGGCCGGCTATTATCGCCGATAACAACATAACCGTTACCGTTCCGGCCGGTGCCGATCTGTCCGGAGCCGCGGTCGTATTGGAAACCTGCGAACACGTGGCGGTTTCGCCCGATCCGGCTTCGATTACGGATTGGGAGGCGTCCCGTGATTTCACAGCCGTATCGTACAACCAGACGCAGCGAACCTATCATTATTCGCTGGTACGTACAGAAGCCGACACGAAAGGAGATTTCGTATTGAACACCCAGGCGTCGGTAGATGCGTTTGCGACGATGGGCATAGAAACGATCGACGGGAACCTGTCGGTCGGAACCGAAACGTCGGAAGACGATCCCATTACCAATCTCGACGGATTGCAGAGCCTTAAAAACGTGCGTTACATCCTGACCATAGGCGAATACTGTACCCTGCCGGAAATAAAGCTCGAAAACCTACAGCGCACCGGAGCCCTTCGATTGAGCAGTCTGGCCGACGAGGTGCAGAGCCTTTCGTTGCCCGCGCTGGAGGCCGTAAGCATGAACGCCGAAATATGCAGCGGCGAACTCACGTCGCTGGATCTTGCGGGCCTTTCACGGGTTGACGGGGATTTCATACTGAAAGCCGACAAAATGGAAGAAATATCGTTGTCCGCCCTCGTTTCGATCGGTGGAGAACTCCAGATTCAACAGCTCAACAATAACCAGGCACAGGTGCAAAAAATCTCGCTGGGCGCGCTTCAAACCATCGGGAAACGGTTATATTTATACAGTCTACGACAATTGGTCGAGTTGGATGTTCCGGCCCTGAAAATCGTGGGCGGAATATATTTGGAAGATTGCAGGGAGTTTACCGAACTCTTTTGTCCGGCGCTGGAAGAGACGACCTCCTATAGCATCGACTTCAAGAGGTGCAGCCAATTGACCTCCTATAAATTCCCTACGCTGAAAAAAGCCTGGAGCATCATTTGCAACAGCAGCCTCACTTCGCTCGACTTCTCCTCCCTGACGACCGTGACGAGTGATCTTACTTTGACCTCGATGACCCTGTCCGATCTGGGCGTATTCGGCAAACTCGAAACCGTAGGCGGGATACTGAGCCTGGACGGGGTGAAGGAACTGACCTTTTCTTTCGACAAGCTGGGGACTCTGAAAAACATAGGCGGTCTAGGCCTGAACAATATTCCTGTCGATGGAGGAGAACTGGACTTCACCCAATCCGGCATCACCGGCAATATCACGCTTTCGGGTTCCAGTATGCTGATCGATAAGATCATCGGTCCCGACCGTTTTGAAGGCACGCTGAACCTGAATAATAGTTCGGCTACTAAACTGCCCGTTATCGAAGGATTTCGGGTAATGGGCGGATTGACGATCAACGCCAATCCGTCCGATGCCGTGTCGCTGCCCGTCGAAGAGATCCTCGGTGATTTGACCCTGACCAAAATGGGCGGCTGCCCATCCTTCGAAATGCCGAACCTGAAGCGGGTGGGAGGCGAATTCGAAGCGGTTATCACCACCTTGACAAAAGCGACGTCTTTTACCTTGCCTGCTCTGGAAACGATCGGCGGCAACATGACTTTTGCAACCGGACGTCCGGGCACACCGCAATCCATCGGTATGCCGGCCCTTACCGCCGTCGGAGGAAATCTTTTTGTCGGCCCGACATCTACCATAGCTCTTCTCAAGCCGAATACGGCGATCACATCGCTCGATTTCGGGAAGCTGACTTCCGTAAACAGCGTTACCGTCGACAACCTGAAAGGCCTGAAAGATTTCTCAGGGTTCACGGCTTTGGTTCCTTATATCGATGCTACGCGGTGGAATGTGACCGAATGCGCTTATAATCCTAAATACTCAGATTTAAAAAACGGCGATTTCACAGAGCCCTAACAGATTTTAACGTTATACCGATAAAGCCCCGGCTTTGTGAACTGCACCCTACTCTGCGTGCTGCTGAAATACTCCCGGCGCATCATCGTCTGTGAAAAGTCGCCCGAACGGATTCGTTTCGTGCGGGAATATTACTCCGATGCGCTGGTTACCGAACCGGAGGTATGCCGAGATTTCGCACTGCACCACAGCGATCGCGGAAGGGCTGACGCGGCGCTGGAAGCGGCGGGAGCCGTCGATACGCTCCGCTTGCCCTGGGAGTGCGTTCGGCCCAAGGTCGTCGTCACCGCAGTGGCATTTTACGACCGGCCGCAGACACTGCTTTTAGCGGATATGTATGGCAAGAACCTCACCTTCTGTATCGGCGGCATGGATGGCTGCGACTGCGCCCGATCGGACAGGGCAAGATCGACACCATGCCGCTCATTACGCACCGCTTTCCATTGAGCCGGATCGGGGAGGCATACCGCCTTTTCGAAAGCCGGCAGGACGGAGCATTTTACTGCAAACGGGGGTACAAATTTGTACCCCCGTTTGCAGTAAAAATAAATAGCATCGATTTTGTCAGTGATGGGCCCCGGCCACGAGTAGCGCCACCAGCATACCCGTCAGGAAAAGAGATTAGTTCGTTCTCACAATATTACTTTGCCGATTGGAGCGCATCTTCCAGCGAAATACCCAGCGCCTCGGCCACGCCTCGACCGTAAGCCGGATCGGCCTTATAGCAGTTCCGTACGTGCCGCTGCTTGATGAACAGTTCCGAGTCGCCCATGTTGGCCGCCGTGTTCTTGAACAGCGCCTTCTGCTGTCCGGGCGACATCAAGCGGAACAGATCGCCCGGCTGACTGTAATAATCTTCGTCGTATTCGCGCTCGTTGTAGTTGTAAGCGTCGCCGTGCAGCTTCAAAGGCGGTTCCTTCATTTCGGGGCTGTCCTGCCACTCGCCGTAGCTGTTGGGCTCATAACCGATCGCCGAGCCATTGTTGCCGTCGGTACGCATCATCCCGTCGCGGTGGTACGAATGGAACGGGCATCGGGGACGGTTCACGGGAATCTGGCCGTGGTTGACCCCGAGGCGGTAGTTCTGGGCGTCGCGGTACGAGAACAGGCGGCCCTGCAACATCTTGTCGGGCGAGAAACCGATACCGTCGATCACGTTCATCGGATTAAAGGCCGACTGTTCGACTTCGGCAAAATAGTTTTCCGGATTGCGATTGAGTTCCAACACGCCGACATCGTGCAGCGGAAAGTCCGCATGCGGCCATACCTTAGTCAGGTCGAACGGATTGATGCGGTAACCGTCGGCCTCCTGCTCGGTCATCAACTGTACTTTGAGTTCCCAGCGCGGAAAGTCGCCCCGCTCGATGGCTTCGTAAAGGTCCCGCTGATGCGATTCCCGGTCGCGGCCGATCAATTCCATAGCCTCTTCGTCGGTAAGATTCTTGATCCCCTGCAGGGTCTTGAAGTGGAATTTCACCCAGGTGCGTACATTGTCCTTGTTGATAAAACTGAACGTATGGCTGCCGAAACCGTGCATGTGGCGATACGAGGCGGGGATACCGCGATCGCTCATGGTAATAGTCACCTGATGAAGCGCTTCGGGCAACGAAGTCCAGAAGTCCCAGTTGCTGTTGGCGCTGTGCATGTTGGTGCGCGGATCGCGCTTGACGACGTGGTTCAGGTCGGGGAACTTCAGCGGATCGCGCAGGAAGAAAACCGGGGTGTTGTTGCCCACCAGATCCCAGTTGCCCGTTTCGGTATAGAACTTCATGGCGAAACCGCGAATGTCGCGCTCTGCATCGGCTGCGCCGCGCTCGCCGGCGACGGTCGAAAAACGCACGAAGCATTCCGTTTTCTTACCTACTTCCGAGAAGATCGAGGCGCGGGTATACTTGGTAATGTCGTGCGTCACGGTGAACGTACCGTAAGCGCCCGAACCCTTGGCATGCATACGCCGTTCGGGGATCACCTCGCGGTCGAAATGCGAAAGCTTTTCCAAAAACCAGGGATCTTGCAGAAGCATCGGCCCCGGCCGGCCGGCCGTCTGTACGTTCTGGTTATCGGCCACTGGACGACCGGAAGCCGTAGTCATTTTTTTCTTTTCCATAATCATTCGGATTTTAAATGGTTAATAATAATTTGCACCTGTATCTTGTCGATATTCGTGTCGCCGGGCAATTTTCCTGCCAGATAGCGATAAATCAGCCGTGTAAGCTCCGGATCGTCGTAGTCCGCAATCTTCTGTCCGTCGAACAGGTGATGGTGATTCCCGACCGTTATGTCGAAATAATGTTTCCCATCGGCGGGATTGCCAACCGAAGAGAGCACCTTCGCCCTACAAAACGAATCCAGAATCCGGTAAATAGTCGACACCGTGATATCCGGATTGCGTTCGCGCACTTTCTCGATAACCGTATCGACGGAAGCATGCCGCAGCTCCTGCATCACCTCGTAAACCATCCTGCGCTGCGGGGTGACTTTCAGTCCCGCAGTCTTGATTGCCTGAGTTATACCCGTTTTTCGTTCCATATCTATCGCAATATAAATATAAAAATTATCAGTTGCAAAAAAATTGCATCTAAAAACAGATCGACAACGCCTGCAAATATTCGTAAGACGAAATACGGGCAAGGCTTTTCCGGGAGAACGGGGCGATCGTCCTGCCCGAAGGACTCGAAAAAACTTACCGCCACGGCGACCGGAACCTGACGCTTCGCAGCGGACGGAACGAAATCCGCTGACCGTCCGGTCGCACGGGCACAGACGCGCCGTACGTCCGGATTTCAGACGACCGAAACGCAGGAAGCCCTGCGGCCGCAACGGGAATTGCGGCCGCAGGGTCTTCTTTTGCGCGCTCCCGGAGCTAAACGAACTCCTCCTTTTTGAATACGAAACGCACGACGGGGCCCGTCCCCATGTCCGACCAGTCGAGGAACTCCAGTTCGACCGGGGTCAGCTTATCGACCAGCACCGGGCGGCCTTCGTGCAGCAGCCACCCGCGCGGTCGGTCGAACGCGTAGGGAACCGTAGCGACTTTCAGATACGATTCGTAACGGTCCA
>NZ_OEPW01000006.1:0-231103 GCF_900240235.1 Alistipes sp. cv1 | reverse complement strand
CTGGCGTGCCGTGCGCTGGAAAAACGACTCGATGGACGGTAAAAGATCGTCGGTAGGATCGGACGAATCCGATATCTGTGCGAAAAGATCAGTCGCCAGCATCAGGCAGACCGACACGAACAGCCGGGAGAGACTTTTCATAATGAACGAATTTAGAAACCCGTTCATAAAATTAAACAATAAAAAAACTAATTCAAATATTTATACGCTTTTTATTTATATTTATATGGTCGTTGGGCGGTTATTTTTTATCGTTCTGTCGGTTCAGCAGGGATTCCGCTTCTTCGAGCGCCTGGAAAAACGGTTCTCCGAAACGGCGCACGATCGCCGTGCGCAACGCGCGATAAACCGGAACGCCGTATTGGCGGCCTTGCAGGCAGGCGCTTTTGCAGATGTTCCAGCGGTGGTAATTCAGGCCGACCGATCCGTTGCCGAATACGGCGACCCGGATCGGGTAGAGGTGGCACGAGATCGGTTTGACGAATCCGGTGCGACCTTCGTTGTACGCCCGCTCGATGGCGCACAGCGTGATCCCGTTCTCCTCGAACGAGAAGGCGCATTCGGCGTCGCCGATCAGCGGGGTGGTGTAGTCGCCGTCGCGGTCGACGACCATGAATCCCTGTCGTTCGATGGCGGCGATCCCTTCCGGTTTCAGGTAGGGTTTGTAGGTTTCGTATTCGCGTTCGAGGATTTCGATCTCTTCGGCTTCGAGCGGAGCCCCGGCGTTGCCTTCCACGCAGCAGGCGCCTTTGCAGCGGGACGGATCGCAGCAAAATTTTTCGGTCAGCAGGTCGGTGCTGACGATTTTGTCGTCGATCTGGATCATTCTGCCTGTTTTGAAGTGTCTTCGATAATTAGGTCGTACAGTTGCCCGACGGTCATGCCCATCGCCTGCGCTTGCTGGGGAATGATGCTGTGCGCGCTCATGCCCGGAATCGTGTTGACTTCGATCAGGTAGGGGCGGTCTCCCTTGACGATGAAATCGATCCGCACCACGCCGCGGCAGTTGAGCGTTTTATAGGCCGACAGGGTCATCGCGTTCACTTTGCGGACGATCTCCGCGTCGAGCGGGGCCGGGGTGATCTCTTTCGAAAGGCCCTTGTATTTGGCGTCGTAATCGAAAAATTCGGTTTCGCATACCAGTTCGGTGATCGGGAACAGGTATTCTCGGCCGCCGGCGATCAATACGCCGCAACTGATTTCGCGTCCCCGGATATACTCTTCGATCAGCACGTGATCGCTCTCGGCGAATGCCTTCTCGACCGCCGGCAGGATTTGATCCGCGCTTTTGACTTTCGTTACGCCGAAACTGCTGCCGCTGGCGTTCGGTTTGACGAACAGCGGCAGGCCCAGTTCGCCGGCAACGGCAGCCGGGTCGATTTTCGTATTCCTGCCGACCAGAATTTCCCGCGCCAGGTCGATGCCTGTTCCGGCGAGAGCCCGTTTGCAGGCCGATTTGTCGAACGTGATGACCGATGTGACGAATCCGCACGAAGAGTAGGGGACTTTCATCATGTCGAGGTATCCCTGCAGGCGTCCGTCCTCGCCGGGGGTGCCGTGAATCAGGATCAGCGCATAGTCCGGTCTGATCTTTTCGCCTTTTACTTCGATCGTGAAATCGTTGCGATCCAGTTCCGAGACGACGCCGTCCTCGTCCATGTAGTTCCAGCGGCCGTCGTGCAGGATGATTTTGTAGACGTTGTATTTGGTGCGGTCGAGATTTTGTTCGACCAGCGAGGCTCCTTCGAGTGCGATCTGCCATTCGGACGATTCTCCTCCGGCGATCAGTGCGATGTTTTTCATAAAATCCGGGTTTGAGTTGAAACGACGCAAAGATAATGTTTTCGCCCGGAACTCCGGTTACGGATTGTACAAATCGAAGTGACGGAAGGCGAAAATTTCGCGCAACAGCGCAATGTAGGCGTCCGCTTCGGGGTTGTCCGGACAGAGTCGCTTCGCGCGTAGGAAATCGTTCAACGCGCAGTCGAATCGTCCGGTTCGGTGTAGCAATTTGCCGCGTCGGATCAATAGCCTCGCGTCGTCGGGCCGCTGCTCGATGGCGCTGTTCAGCGCTGTTATTTCATCGGTCAGTTCCTGCGGAATATCCATAAAGCCGGTGTTTTTTGATATATTCCCACACGCCGCCGGGCAGTTCCGCTCCGGGGTTTTCCCCCCGTGCGATCCGTGTCCGGACGTCGGTCGCCGCCTGCGGCAGTTCTTTGAGATTCGTTAAGATCGTAAAGCCGTCCGACCGGGCGGATTCCGGTGTCGGATAACCCGGACGCGGATAGACCAGTACCCGGTATCTGTCGAGAATCTCTTGGGAATGCACCCATTTCGGGAAACCGGCCATGTTGTCGCTGCCGATCAGCAGGCTGAACTTCCGGCCGGGATATTCCGTGCGTAGCTTTTCGAGCGTACGGATCGTGCGGTTCGGCTTCGGCAGCCGGAATTCGATGTCCGAGACGGCCATGCGGTCGCTATGGACGGCGCTTTGCAGCGCGATGCGCGCCATTTCGATTCGGTCGGTTTCGGGGGCGAGTTCTTTGCCCGCTTTAAACGGGTTTTGCGGCGATACGACGAACCAAAGCGCTTCGGCTTCCGTCGATTCCAATACGGCATCGGCCACGGCCACGTGCCCCCGGTGCACCGGGTTGAACGACCCGAAATAGAGTATCGTTTCCGCCTGCATGGAACGGCCCGTTATCCGATGAACGCTTCGGTGATCCGCTCCGCCTCGGCGACGGCGGTAGCCAAGCAGTCGTTGACGACCACCCGGTCGAACTGCGGCGCGAAGGCGAGTTCCTGTTCGGCTTTCGCCACGCGGCGGGCGATCGTTTCGGGCGAGTCGGTGCCGCGTCCTTCGAGCCGCCGTTGCAGTTCGTCGACCGACGGCGGCATGACGAATACCGACAGCGCCTGCGCGCCGAAAATCCGTTTCAGGTTGACGCCGCCTTTGACGTCCACGTCGAACACGATCACGTGTCCTTTGTCCCAGATACGTTTCAGTTCGCTGCGCAGCGTGCCGTAGCACGTTCCGGCATAGACTTCTTCCCATTCGACGAACTCCCCGGCGGCGGCCCGCGCCTTGAAGTCGTCGTTACTCAGAAAATAGTATTCGCGTCCGTCGGCTTCCGTCCCGCGCGGCGCGCGGCTGGTCGCCGAGATCGAAAATTCGAGCTGCGGGAAGCGTTCCAGCAGACGGCCTATGATCGTCGATTTGCCCGATCCCGACGGGGCGGAGAAAATCAGTACTTTTCCGGAGACTGTTTGCATGTGTCCTGAGTTGTGTTGGCGCGACGTCCGATTCCGAAACGCCGGCTGATGGATTCGATGGATTTCGACAGAAAACTTTCTGCCGGATTTTCGGAAACAAATGTAGTTACTTTTGACCGAAAAGTCAAAAAAACCGTATCTCGCGCTCCGGAATCTGTGGAATTGCTGCGGAACGGGTTGTTTTTTCGTATAGCGCGTCTATCTTTGTAAAAAGACCGTTTTCCTAACCCGTTTTTTATCTTGCTATGAAATACCTGCGTCATTTGTTTTGTTCGGCATTTTTTTGCGCCGTTTTTTCCGCTTCGGGCGAAGAGATGCCCAATATCCTGCGTAACGAGGCGCTCTCTTTCGAAGTCGGAGGACATGTCGGCGAACGGTTGTCTGCGAACGAAAAGACGTGGCTCGTTCCGCTGCTGGAAAACAATCCCGACCTGTTCGGCGCGTTCCTGCGTCCCGATTCGAATACGTTGTTCAAGTGCATGTGGCACGGTGAATTTCCCGGTAAGATACTTGCGGGCGTGGCGCAGACCTACCTGGCTACCCGGAACCCGGCTACGCTGACCGTCGGTCGGCGGATGACGGAACTGCTGGCGCATTCCCAGCGCAGCGACGGATACCTGGGCCCCTGGTCCGACCGGGAGCGTTTCGACAATCCTCCTGAAAAATGGGATACCTGGGGGCATTACCACTGCCTGTACGGACTGTATCAATGGTACCGGGTGACCGGCGACCGACAAGCGTTGGAAGTCGTCTGTCGGGCGGCCGATTGCCTGTACGATTATTTCATCCTGGGTAAGCGGACCTTCGCCTCGCAGAATTGGGGAGAATGCAATTTTGCCGCGAGCCACATGTTCGCCCTGCTGTACGAACAGACCCGCGATCCGCGCTATCTGCAAGCGGCCGAATACATTGTCCGTACCGAATGGACGCTTCCTTACCATGATTTTTATACGAACAGTACGTTGTCCTGCAACTGGCTTGAGTCGTCCCTGGCCGGGACCCCTTTCTGTTATTCGGCGCAGAAGCGCTGGGAAAGCCTCTATACGCTGACCACGCTGGCCGTTCTCTACCGAGTAACCGGCAACCGGGATTATGCCGACGCGATGGAGTCGTTGTGGTGGGGGATCGTGAGCCACGACCGCCACAATACCGGCAGTTTCGGAACCGGCGAGGGCGCTACCGGCGATATTTACGGCGCGGGCAGCGAAACCTGCAATACGGTGGCTTGGATGACTTTTTCGACCGAGTACCTGAAGTTGAGTAAAAATTCCTACGTGGCCGACGAACTGGAGCTTTCGTATTTCAACGCTACGCTGGGGAGTCAGTTGGGCGACAAGGAGTTCGTCTACATGAACTCGTCCGACGGGCAGCGTGTCAGTTCGCAGATCGAACTGGCGCCCCACAGTTATGAGGGAGGGCGCGAAATGAACTGCTGCCAGGCGAGCGGCAACCGGGGCCTGAGCCAGTTTACCCAGTGGGGCGTGCTGAACGACGACCGGGATATTTATCTGAATTATTACGGACAGTCGAACGTCCGGACGCTTACGCCGAAAGGGCATCCGATCGGAATCGTGCAGCAAACCGATTACCCGAAAAGCGGTTCCGTACGGATTACGCTCGATCCCGGCCGCGCCGAACGTTTCGGACTGAACCTGCGAATCCCCGTGTGGTCGTCCCGGGCCTCGGTGAAGGTGAACGGCGTACCGTGCAGCGGCGTAACTCCGGGACATTATTACCGGTTGGAGCGAAAGTGGAGGTCGGGCGACGTCGTGGAACTCGATTTGGATATGCGCGTCCACTACTGGGTCGGGGACGGGAACATGGCCGGTCGTACGTCGGTTTATTACGGTCCGGTATTGCTTTCCGTAGCAAAGCCTTCCGAAGAAGCGGTGAAATACCGGTTTACTCCGGAATCGTTCGACGCACTGGCCTTCGACGAACGGCCGGGACATTGGTTTTATGCTCGGGTAGCTACTGCCGACGGACATACCGTTGCCGTCGAGGACTATGCCGCCAAACCCGCGAATACTCCGTATACGACCTGGTTGAATGTCGATACCGGCCTGACTCCCGTCGTTTTCAGCCGGGACACGATTCCGGTTTGGAGCAACCGGCCGTAACCGGGATTGTGGAGCGATGGTTAAAGGATATTGAGTACCTGCTCCTTGATTTTTTCGAGTTCGTCCTTCATTTCGACGACCTTTTTCTGGATCGTGGCTTCGTTGGCTTTCGACCCGAGCGTGTTGATCTCGCGGCCGAGTTCCTGCGCGATGAAGCCGAGCTTGCGGCCGGGAGCCTCTTCGCCGCGGGCTACTTCGCGGAAATATTTGCAATGGTTCTGAAGTCGTACTTTCTCCTCGGTGATATCCAGTTTCTCAATATAATAGATCATCTCCTGTTCGAGCCGGTTCGCGTCGAACGGGATGCCGAGCGATTCGATGTTTTCGCGGATGCGCGTTTTGATCGTCTCGGCGCGCGCCTTTTCGAACGGGACGATCTCCTCTTTGAGCTGTTCGATCCGGTCGATTCGGCGCAACAGGTCGGCGATCAGGATCGCGCCTTCCTGAATACGGAACTGTTCCATGTGGTCGACCGCCTCTTCGACGCACCGTTTCAGCGCTTGGGTTTCCGCTTCCGAAACGGTCTGCTGGTCGTTCTGGATCACTTCGGGCAGCCGCAAGACGGCGGGTACGACGGCGGCGTCCAGCGCGCTTCCGTTCCAGTCGATCCCGTTTTCGGCGGCGATTTCGCGGATTTGCCCGAAATAAGCCGTAAAGGTCTTCCGGTCGATGTTGACCGGGACGCTGTCGCCGGTTATTTCGTAAGAGACGTAGGCGTCGATCTTTCCCCGCTGGAGCCGCTTGCCGATCCGGTTGCGGATTTCGTATTCGCTTTGCCGGTAGACGGCCGGAACCTTTACCGTCAGGTCGAGCTGCTTGCTGTTCAGCGAACGGATTTCGACGGTTATCTTTTTGTGATCGAGGACGGCTTCGGCTTTGCCGTAACCGGTCATGGATTTTATCATCGGGATGCGTTGTTAGATGAGGTTTGCAAAAGTAGCTTAAAAATGGGTTAAAAAAAATAAAAGAGCTCGCAAGCCGATTAAAAATACGTTTTTTTTGCGTGTTTTGGAAATAATTTAATAACTTTGGAACCTGTTAATTCCGATTCCGAATACTAAACTTAATATGTCTTAAAACTATGAAAAAACACAATTTCAATGCAGGTCCTTCGATTCTTCCGCGCGTGGCGATTGAGAATGCGGCAAAAGCTATTTTGGATTTTGAGGGTTCCGGATTGTCGTTGCTGGAGATTTCGCACCGTACCAAAGACTTCGAGGCTGTCAACAACGAAGCCATGGCCCTGTTCCGCGAATTGCTGAATATTCCCGACAACTATAAGATCCTCTTTTTGGGCGGCGGCGCCAGCACGCAGTTTTTCGAAGTGCCGTACAATTTCCTCGAAAAGAAGGCCGGATACGTGAACACCGGCGTATGGGCCAAAAAAGCGATCAAGGAAGCCAAAAATTTCGGCGAAGTGCAGGTGCTCGCCTCGTCCGAGGATAAAAACTTTACTTATATTCCGAAAGGATATGCGATCCCGACCGATTTGGATTACCTGCACATTACGACCAACAATACGATCTACGGTACCGAATACCACACCGATATCGACTCGCCGGTGCCGGTGATCGCAGACATGAGTTCCGATATCCTGAGCCGTCCGGTGGACGTTTCGAAATACGGCATGATTTACGGCGGCGCGCAGAAGAACATCGGTCCCGCCGGGGTGACGTTCGTGATCGTTCGCGAAGACCTGCTCGGCAAGGTGTCCCGTCCGCTTCCGTCGATGGTCGATTACCGCAACCACATCGCCAACGATTCGATGTTCAATACGCCCCCGGTATTCGCGATCTACGTCGTGAAAGAAACCCTGAAGTGGTTGAAGTCGATCGGCGGCGTGAAAGAGATTCAGAAACGTAACCGGGCGAAAGCTGAGCTGCTGTACGACGCGATCGACAACAGCAAGGTATTCGTCGGTACGGCCGTGAAGGAAGACCGTTCGCTGATGAACGTTTGCTTCGTGATGCAGGAAAAATACGCCGACCTGGCTCCCGAATTCCTCGAATTCGCCAAAGGCAAAGGCATGGTCGGCATCAAGGGACACCGTCTGGTGGGCGGTTTCCGTGCGTCGATCTACAATGCGCTGCCGATCGAAAGCGTTCAGGCGTTGGTAGACTGTATGCGGGAATTCGAAAAAATGCACGTAAAATAATCGGTAAAAACGAAAGTTATGGGCCTTGTTACGACATTACGACCTACGTTGGCGAAAAAGGCCGTGTTTTTTCAATCGTTAATTAATGTAGAAACTATGAAGATATTGGTAGCTACCGAAAAGCCGTTTGCGAAAGCGGCGGTCGACGGAATACGCGAAATCATTGAAGGGGCGGGTTACGAACTGGCCTTGCTGGAAAAATATGCGGACAAGGCCGATCTGCTGGCGGCCGTGAAAGATGCCGACGGGCTGATTATCCGCAGCGACAAAGTGACGGCCGAAGTAGTCGCCGCCGCCGAGAAACTGAAAATCGTCGTTCGCGCCGGTGCCGGTTACGACAACGTCGACCTGGCCGCCTGCACCGCCAAAGGGATTGTCGTGATGAATACCCCGGGGCAGAACTCGAACGCCGTGGCCGAATTGGTCGTGGGCATGATGGTTTTTATGGCGCGTAATCAGTTCACCCCCGGCACCGGATCGGAGATCAGCGGCAAACGGCTCGGAATCCAGGCTTACGGCAACGTCGGCCGCATCGTGGCCCGTTACGGCAAGGCGTTGGGCATGAAGGTGTGCGCTTTCGACCCGTTCGTCCCGGCCGACGTTTTCAAAGCCGACGGCGTGGAAGTGGCGGATTCGGTCGAAAAGCTGTATGCTTCGTCCGACTTTCTTTCGCTGCACATTCCGGCTACCGATCAGACTCGGAAGTCGATCGGTTACAAGTTGCTGATCTCGATGCCCAAGGGCGCTACGTTGGTCAATACGGCGCGTAAGGAGGTGATCGACGAGGCCGGCTTGATGCAGGCGCTCGAAGAACGCCCCGACCTGAAATACATCACCGACATTGCCGCCGATGCGCAGCCGCAACTGGCCGAAAAGTTCGGTAAACGGGTTTTCGCAACGGCGAAAAAGATGGGAGCCGAGACTGCCGAAGCGAATGTCAACGCGGGGCTTGCCGCCGCTAATCAGGTGGTTGATTTCCTGAAGAACGGCAACCGTCGTTTCCAGGTCAACAAATAGACCTGAATTTTAACAACAGGGCCCCCGGCAGTGTGCGGGGGCTTTTTGTCTTATTGAATTGAGGATTAATTGTAAATAGTGATTTCATGGTAAGAATAAAACCGTTCAAAGGGATTCGCCCGCCGAAGGAGTATGCCGCCGAGGTGGCGTCGCGCCCGTACGACGTGCTCAATTCGGAGGAGGCGAGCAAGGAAGCGACCGAAAAATCGTTGCTGCACATCATAAAACCGGAGATCGATTTCAGCCCGATCGCCGACGAACATTGCGCCGAGGTTTACGATAAAGCTGTCGAGAATTTCAAGAAATGGCGTGAAAAAGGGTGGCTCGTGCAGGACGATACGGAGAAATATTACGTCTATGCCCAGACGATGGACGGACGGACGCAGTACGGGCTGGTAGCCGCCTGTCATTTCGACGATTACCTGACCGGTAAGATTAAAAAGCACGAACTGACCCGTCCCGACAAAGAAGAAGACCGGATGATCCACGTGCGCAATCAGAATGCCAATATCGAACCGGTATTCTTCTCGTATCCGGCCGATGCCGAGATGGATATGATCGTGCGCGGAGTGGTGGAAAACAACGCGGCCGAATACGATTTCACCGCGGCCGACGGGTTTCGCCATCAGTTCTGGGTGATCGACGATCCGGCCGTGCAGCGACGGATTACCGAGATTTTCGAACAGATTCCGGCGTTGTACGTGGCCGACGGGCATCACCGTACGGCCGCCGCCGCGCGGGTCGGGCAGGAGAAGATGAAGACCAATCCGGCGTATACCGGAGACGAGGAGTATTGTTTCTTCCTGGCCGTTATTTTTCCGGACAGTCAATTGAAGATCATCGATTACAATCGCCTCGTAAAAGATCTGAACGGCTTGACGCCCGAGCAGTTGCTCGCGGCGCTCGAGAAAAGTTTTGCAGTGGAGGACAAAGGTACGGAAATCTATCATCCGACCGAGTTGCATAATTTCGCGATGTACCTTGGCGGCCGCTGGTACAGCCTGACGGCCAAGGCCGGGACGTACGACGATAACGATCCGATCGGCGTGCTCGACGTGACGATCCTGTCGAACCTCGTGCTCGACGAACTGCTCGGCATCAAAGACCTGCGCACCGACAAGCGGATCGACTTCGTCGGCGGTATCCGCGGGTTGGGCGAGTTGCAGCGCCGCGTCGACAGCGGTGAAATGCAGGTGGCTTTCGCCCTCTATCCGGTGTCGATGAAGCAACTGATCGACATCGCCGATACGGGCAATATCATGCCTCCGAAAACGACTTGGTTCGAACCGAAACTGCGTTCGGGACTGGTGATCCATTCGTTGGAATAATCGGGCTGAAAATACTTTTTTACCGAAAACAGGGGGCGTTAAGCCTCCTGTTTTTTGTTCGGTACCCGGCTGAGTGCAAGCGGGAAACCCTGCCGCAGCGTCATTTTTGGTGTCGTAGCAAAGTCCGGAAAGCGTCTCCGTTTTGCAGTCCGGCGTACTACTTTTGACTGAAATTAAAAATTGGATATGGCTAAAATCAAAGGAACCGTAGTGATCGAGCGCGACCGTTGCAAGGGTTGCCGGGTGTGCGTCGAGGCGTGTCCGATGCGGGTGCTCGACCTGGCGGCCGAGGTGAATGCGAAGGGATACAATTACGCGCGGGTGGTCGATCCGGACGCCTGTACGGGTTGCGCGTCGTGCGCGCTGGTATGTCCCGACTGTTGTATTACGGTTTACCGGCAGAAAAATCCGGGAGTTTGATTTATAAGGAAGGAGGTATGGAAGAGATACGATTGATGAAAGGGAACGAAGTGGTGGCCGAAGCCGCCGTGCGCTGCGGTTGTGACGGCTATTTCGGTTATCCGATCACGCCCCAGTCCGAAATACTGGAAACGCTGACCGCGATGCGGCCGTGGGAGACGACCGGTATGGTCGTGTTGCAGGCCGAGAGCGAAGTGGCGGCGGTGAACATGCTTTACGGCGGCGCGGCCTGCGGTAGGCGGGTGATGGCCTCGTCGTCGAGTCCGGGTATCAGCCTGATGTGCGAGGGGCTCAGTTACCTGGCCGGCGCCGAACTGCCGTGCGTGGTGGTGAACGTATCGCGCGGCGGGCCGGGGCTCGGGACGATCCAGCCGTCGCAGGCCGACTATTTTCAGGCGGTCAAGGGCGGCGGCCACGGCGACTACCACCTGATCGTGCTGGCTCCCAATTCGGTGCAGGAGATGTACGATTTCGTACCGCTGGGTTTTGAACTGGCGTTCAAGTACCGCAATCCGGTAATGATTCTGTCGGACGGCGTGATCGGCCAGATGATGGAGAAAGTGATGCTGACCGAACCCCGGCCGCGCTGGAGCGACGCCTATATCGCCGAACACTGGGGCGGCTGGGCTACGACCGGCAAGCCGGCCGACCGCAAACGGAACATCGTTACGTCCGTCGAACTCGATCCGCTGCGCCAGGAGCGGTTCAACCTGAAACTGTCCGAAAAGTATCGGACGATCCGCGAAAATGAGGTGCGCTACGAGGCCGTGCAGTGCGACGATGCCGATTACGTATTGGTCGCTTACGGGTCTTCCGCGCGTATTTCCCAGAAAGCGGTCGAGCTGGCTCGCGAGGAGGGACTGAAAGTCGGACTGCTACGGCCGGTTACGCTCTATCCGTTCCCGACCGGAGCGATCGACGAACTGTCGCAGCGCGTCAAAGGTTTCCTGTCGGTCGAAATGAGCACCGGGCAGATGATCGAGGACGTGCAGTTGGCCGCCCGGTGTCGCGTTCCGGTATTCCATTTCGGGCGCACGGGCGGCGTGGTGCATTCGCCGAGCGAGGTGCTGGAGGCGCTGAAAAAGAATTTTTCGTTAAAGTAGAAGTTTATGGCTGAATCTGAAATAAAATTGATCCCGGAAAACCGGGTCTATGCGAAGCCCCGGCTGCTGACCGATGCCGTGATGCACTTCTGTCCGGGGTGCAGCCACGGAACGATCCACAAACTGGTCGCCGAAGTGATCGACGAAATGCAGGTCGAGCACGACGCGATCGGCATTACGCCGGTGGGCTGCGCGGTGCTGGCGTACGACTACGTCGATATCGATTGGGTGCAAGCGGCGCACGGGCGCGCGGCGGCGGTAGCTACGGCGATCAAACGGCTGAATCCGTCGAAGCTGGTCTTTACGTACCAGGGCGACGGCGACCTGGCCGCGATCGGAACCGGCGAGACGATCCACGCGTGCAACCGCGGCGAGAACATCACGATCATCTATGTCAACAATGCGATCTACGGCATGACCGGCGGGCAGATGGCTCCGACGACGCTGCTTGGCATGAAGACCGTGACGACTCCCGAAGGACGCGATCCGCAGTTGCACGGTTACCCGTTCAAGGTGGCCGATATGTTGGCGCATCTCGACGGGGTGTGCTACTTGACGCGGCAGAGCGTCCACACCCCCGGTGCCGTCCGTAAAGCGAAAAAGGCGTTGCGTAAGGCCTTCGAGAATTCGATGCAGCGGAAAGGGCTGTCGTTCGTCGAATTCGTAGCGACCTGCAATTCGGGCTGGAAAATGTCGCCGACCGAGGCGAACCGGTGGATGGAGCAGAACATGCTGCCGCTGTATCCGCTGGGGGATATCAAAGGATAATAATTTGTTTACCGAACGCGTTTAATCGTAGAGATATGTTTAAAGAAGAGATTATCATAGCCGGTTTCGGCGGACAGGGCGTGCTGTCGATGGGCAAAATTCTCGCCTACTCGGGCGTGATGCAGGGACTCGAAGTGAGCTGGATGCCGTCTTACGGCCCGGAAATGCGCGGCGGAACTGCCAATGTGACGGTGATCCTGAGCGACCGGCAGATCAGTTCGCCGATCGTACACGATTACGATACGGCGATCATCCTGAACCAGCAGAGCATGGATAAGTTTGAACCGCGTGTCAAGCCGGGCGGCGTGCTGATTTACGATCCGAACGGGGTGGTGCGCCCACCGCAGCGCAAGGATATCCGGGTGTATGCGATTCCGGCGACCGAAGAGGCTGCCCGGCTGGGCAACATACGCGTTTTCAATACGATGATCCTGGGCGGCTACCTGAAAGTGAAGCCGGTCGTATCGCTCGACAACGTTTTCCGGGGACTGGCCAAATCGCTGCCGGAACGGATGGCGTCGCTGATCCCCGCTAACGAAGCGGCCATACAGAAGGGCATGGAGATTATCCGGGTGCCCGAAATGGTGGCCTGAACTGCCGGGAGCTGACCTTTTGTTCCGGAGTCCGCTGAGGGAGAGGAACGGCTTTCTCGTGCACGGAGGGTATCAGCCTTTCGAAAAATGCCGAATTGTCGGAAATTATTGTTAGTTTTGTAACGATATAATTCCGAACGAGCATGAATTTCAGATATCTGATAACGGTATCCCTGTTATTTGTTTTGACCGCAACCACGCTCCACGGCCAATCGCGCAGGCGCCGTCCGGTCGTTCCGGCGACGTTGCACATCGAAGATCTGCCGCAGCAGCCGTTGGATACGCTGGCGACTGACGATCCCGAAACCCGGATCATTATTTTCAGCAATAATACCTGGCGTTACTACCGTCCCGCGCTGAAAGTGCGGGATTCGCTGCCGGTCTATATGCAGCATTGGGATACCTCGCAGGTTTTCGCTTATAAAAGCATCGCTTACGAGGATCTACCGTCGGTGGTGGATCTGAATCTGGTAAAGGATCTGTCCGGATTCAAAGCTCCGGTAGTCGGCTCGGTGCTGTCGAAATACGGCCCGCGCGGCCGCCGCAACCACAACGGCGTGGATATTCCGCTGAAGATCGGCGAACCGATTTACGCCGCGTTCGACGGCAAAATTCGTTATGCGAAGTACAATACGGGCGGTTTCGGGAATCTGGTGATCGTCCGGCATGAAAATGGCCTGGAAACCTGGCATGCTCATCTTTCGAAGCTCAATGTCAAGGTGAACGATTACGTTAAATGCGGGCAGGTAATCGGATTCTGCGGTTCGACCGGGCGCAGCCGGGGACCGCATCTGCATTTCGAAATGCGTTACTGCGATCAGACCTTCGATCCCGAATTTATCGTCGATTTCCAGACGGGGCAGTTGAAATACCAGACTTTCGCCCTCGAAAAACAGTTCTTCAACATTCATTCCCGCGCTTCGGAAATTCTGGAAGAGGACGACGACGACTTTCCGTTGCTGGCTTCTGCGGAAGGGGATACTGCCTCCGGCGACATTCTGGAACGGATCGCCGCCGCCCAGAAAAAGGAGGAGCAACAGACTAAAACGGCGACCGTCAGTTCCAGCAACGCCGTTTACCATACGATCAAACAGGGCGATATTCTCGGTCGGCTGGCGCTTAAATACGGCGTTTCGGTCAGTCAGATATGCCGCCTGAATAACATCACTCCGAAAACCGTGCTGAAGCTCGGCCGGCGTCTGCGAATCAAGTAGCTTTGAATCCGGATGTTTTTATGACATTTTTGTCTTATAGGTAGTTGCGCGCTCCGAAGATGTAGCTTCCGATACGCACCATCGTGCTGCCGCATGAGACGGCGATCGGATAATCGGAGGTCATGCCCATCGAAAGCGTATCGAAATCGCGGTCGAAATACTCGTTTCCCAACCTGACGAACAATTCGTGCAGACGGGTGAATTCGGCGCGGATCGTCTCTTGATCCTCGGTATGGGTCGCGACGCCCATAAGTCCCCGGAAACGAACGGAGTTCAGGTTCCGGTAGGCGCCCGTTTGCAGGTAGTCGACCAGGTCTTTCTCGCTCCATCCGTGTTTCGACGCTTCCCGTGCGATGCGTATTTCGAGCAGGACGTCGATCGTCCGGTCGTTTTTGACCGCTTCTTTCTGAATCACGTCCAGCAGTTTCGCCGATTCCACCGAATGGATCATCGCGACGAATGGGGCGATGTATTTGACTTTATTGGATTGCAGGCCGCCGATCTGATGCCATCGGATGTCCTTCGGCAGGGCATGGTACTTCTCGACGAGTTCCTGCGGGCGGTTTTCTCCGAAAGCGCGTTGCCCGGCCCGGTAGGCTTCCAGAACGGCTGACGGCGGATAGGTTTTCGATACGGCGATCAGTTCCACGTGTTGCGGCAGCGCCGCGCGGAGCCCGGTGATTTTTTCGGCAATCGACATGATATTTCCTGTAACGTTTCAGTATCCAAAGTTAACGAAAAAACGGCAAACAAAAACCGACGATACTCCTTTTCTGCACACGAAATTCATGCAGACGGCGTATGTCGGAATCGGTCTGTGCCGAACAGGCGTTTTCGCCGGAAACCTATTTGATCAGCCTGTTGGTCTCCGTGTCGGGAAAAACGACCCACGGCTTGAACGTTTTGGCTTCTTCGAAGTCCATCAGCGCGTACGAGATGATGATCACTACGTCGCCGACTACGCAACGGCGCGCCGCCGGCCCGTTCAGGCACACGGCTCCGCTGCCGCGCTCCCCTTTGATGATATAAGTTTCGAGACGTTCCCCGTTGTTGACGTTCACGATCTGAACTTTCTCCCCGGCGATCATATTGGCAGCATCCAGCAAATCCTCGTCGATGGTGATACTCCCCACATAACTGAGGTTGGCCTCGGTTATGGTCACCCGGTGTATCTTGGACTTGAATACCTCTATCTGCATTGCTTTGTTCCCCAATTAGTTAGTGCGGCGTAGGCCGCAGTTCTCCTGATAAAAACATGTTACCGATCGGCAAATTTAACAAATATATTTAAATCCCCAATCTTTTATCGGCCTCGTGCGATTTTCTTAGGCCACAGTCGTTTGCGTGTTATTATAAGCGTTTATATACCATCCTGTTACAAGATCGCGATATTGTCGATCAGCCGCACGTTGCCGGCCTGGACGGCGATGCAGCCGCGCATCGGGAACGTGTCGCTCCACCGGTCGATCCCTTCCAGCGTATCGGCGTTGACCACTTCGAAATATTCGACTTGCAGCAGCGGGTCGGCGTCGATCCGTTCGACGACCCGGCGTTTCATTTCGTCCACCGACATGCTGCGCGCGCTTTCGACCCCTTCCTTCAGAGCTTTGTAGATCAGCGGCGCGGCGGCCCGGTGTGCGGGTGTCAGCAGCGCGTTGCGCGAACTGAGCGCCAGTCCGTCGGTGTCGCGGACAATCGGACATGCGACGATTTGCAGCGGGTAGTCGCACTGACGTACCAATTCCCGAATCACGGCGATCTGCTGGAAATCCTTTTCACCGAAATAGGCCTTGTCGCAGCGGACGATGTCGAACAGGCGGCTCACCACTTGGGCTACGCCGTTGAAATGCCCCGGCCGGTGCGCGCCTTCCATCACCTTGTCCAGCAGCCCGAAATCGAATACTCGCGTGTCTTTTTCCGGATAAATGTCTTCTACCGAAGGGGTCAGCGCGAAGTCGGCGCCCGCTTTTTCGAGCAGTGCCAGGTCGGCTTCCACGGTTCGCGGGTAGTTTTTCAAATCGTTCGGGTCGTTGAACTGGGTCGGATTGACGAAAATGCTGACGACGACCGTGTCGCATTCCCGCCGGCACTGTTCGACCAGCGACAAGTGCCCGTTGTGCAACGCTCCCATCGTCGGGACGAAACCGCACGTGCCCGGGTGCCGTTTCAGTTCGTCGGAAAGCGCTGCGTTCCTTGTGAAAACTTTCATCGAAATCGTTTTTTCAGGCGATATTACCGCCTTTATTTTAACGGCACAAAGGTAGAAAATTGCTTATAATAATCTAATTTTTTCGGGAAAAAGGTTGTAACTTTGCGAAGAACCTAAGTTTTCTTTTATGAAAAGAATCTTTACTGTTTTACTTATGACGATACTTGCTGCGGGCGTCGGGGGATGCCGGAAAAAGATAACCGAAGAAAAATTCAATTGGGTGGCGGACCGCTTCGACGACATCCGGGTGCTGAAATACCGGGTTCCTGGGTTCGATACGCTTGCCCTGAACGAGAAGTTGCTGATCTATTACCTGAGTCAGGCCGCTCTGAGCGGGCGCGACATTTTGTTCGACCAGAACGGGCGTTACAACCTGCGGATCCGCCGTACGCTGGAAGCCATCTATCAGGGATATGCCGGCGATCGGAAAGATCCGCGTTTCAAGCAGTTCGAGAAATACCTCAAGAAAGTGTGGTTCGCCAACGGCATCCACCATCATTATTCGACCGACAAGTTTCGGCCGGAATTTACCGAGGCCTATTTCGACGAGTTGGTAGCCGGTACGCCGAAAACGGATTTTCCGATGGATTTCGGTTCCGTGGAACGGGTGATAGCCGAGATCAAACCGGTCGTTTTCGACCCGGAGGTGATGCCCAAACGGGTGAACCTCGCTGCCGGAGAAGATATTATCCGGGCGTCGGCCAACAATTATTACGAAGGGGTCTCCCAGCAAGAGGTCGAGGAGTTTTATGCCGCCCGGATGGACCCGAACGACCGGACGCCGGTTTCCTACGGATTGAACAGCAAGTTGGTCAAAGGCGGCGACGGACGGTTAGTGGAGCAGGTTTGGAAAGTGGGAGGCATGTATTCTCCGGCGATCGAAAAGATCGTTTACTGGTTGCAGAAGGCTTCGGAGGTGGCTGTGGGCCGTCAGAAGGAAACGATTGATGCGCTGATCGCTTTTTATAAGAGCGGCGATCTGAAGCAATTCGATAAGTACAGCATCTTGTGGGTCGGGGATACGGCCTCTAAAGTCGATTTCGTGAACGGTTTTATCGAGAGTTACGGCGATCCGCTGGGGTATCGCGGTTCGTGGGAGAGCATGGTGAACTTCCGGGACGAGGATGCGACCGAACGGACGAAGATCATCTGCGAAGCCGCCCAGTGGTTCGAGGATCATTCCCCGGTCGACGAACAGTTCCGGAAAAAAGAGGTGAAAGGCGTTTCGGCAAAGGTAATTACCGCCGCCATACTTGGCGGCGACTGTTATCCGGCCACGCCGATCGGCGTCAACCTGCCGAATGCAGACTGGATCCGCCGCGATCACGGTTCCAAATCGGTGACCGTCGGCAACATCACGTCCGCTTATGCGGAGGCTGCCAAGGGTAACGGTTTCGACGAAGAGTTCATATTCGATTCGGAGACGATCGAACTACATAAAAAGTACGGCTCGCTGGCCGACGACTTGCATACCGATCTGCACGAGTGCCTCGGACACGGTTCGGGACAACTGGCGCCGGGCGTGAAGGGCGACGAACTGAAAAATTACTCTTCGACGCTGGAAGAGGCGCGCGCCGACCTGTTCGCGCTGTACTATCTGGGCGATCCGAAAATGGTCGAACTGGGACTCGTTCCGTCGTTCGACGTGGCCAAGACGGAGTATGCCGTTTACATGATGAACGGAATGATGACCCAGTTCGCGCGGATCGAGCCGGGCAAGACGGTCGAGGAGGCGCACATGCGCAATCGGAAGCTGATCGCCGAGTGGTGCTATGAGAAAGGCAAAGACGAGCGGGTCGTCGAAAAAGCGGTGAAAGACGGGAAAACCTATATCGTGGTGAACGATTATCAGAAATTGAGGGGGCTTTTCGGCGAACTGCTGAAGGAGATCCAGCGGATCAAGAGCACCGGCGATTTCGAGAGCGGCCGGGAGTTGGTCGAAACCTACGCTGTGCAGATCGATCCCGAGTTGCATAAAGAAGTGCTCGACCGTTATCAAAAGCTCGGTCTGGCGCCTTACAGCGGCTTTGTCAATCCGGTTTACCAACCGGTCATGGAAAACGGGGAGATCGTCGACGTCAATGTCGAATATACCGACGACTATGCCGGTCAGATGATGGAGTATTCGCGCGAATATTCGTTCCTGCCTTCGGTAAACTGACCGGAAATGCGAACCGTCTCCGCTACGAAAAATCGTATCTTGCTTTACGGCCTGGACTGGTTTACCGAGCAGCATGACGCCGGTATGGTTTGCGTGAAGGGAAATGTCCGTTACCGGGATGCCGTTTACGAAGGGGCCGCTTTCTGTAGACTGGTCGCTTCCGCGGCTGCGGATGCCGGCGCCTTCGGGGAGTTCGTTCGGGAGTTGAACGGCTGTTTTGCCATCGTCTTACAGCGGGACGGCGCATTGTGTGCGGCGACCGACCGACTTCGTTCTTTTCCGTTGTGCCGGACCCGGTTCCGGGACGCATGGCTGGTGACGGACGACCTGCTGCGGGCGATGGAAGATACCGGAATGCAACCGGAAATCGATTCCGGGGCAATGGAGCAGTTTCTTCTGTCGGGTTTCGTCATTGGACAGCGGACGGTGTTCCGGGACATTTTTGCCGTGCAGGCTGCCGAGATAGTCCGCCTGCGGGATGCGGAGACGGAATCCGAACGCTATTTCCTTTACGATCCGAAAATGAACGTGACGCCCGACCCGGCGGAAGGGGTACGGACAGCGGATACGCTTTTCGCGCAGGCGATCCGGCGGATGACCGAGAGCGCCCCCGACGTGCGAAACTGGATCGTCCCGTTGAGCGGGGGACATGACTCCCGATTGATTGTCAATTATTTGTATAAGGCCGGTATCCGTAACGTCGTTTGCTATTCGTACGGCGTTCCGGAAAACCCGCAGTCTCGCCTGAGTCGCGAAGTGGCCGAAGCGTTCGGGTACGAATGGCATTTCGTAGAGTATACGCGCGGACTGTTCGATGCGATCCGGGAGCAGGGATTGCTCGATCGGTATTTCCGTTTCGCGTCCTGTTGCGCGTCGAGTATGCCTCATACGCAGGATTTCGCGGCTGTTTACGAACTCGGCCGGCGCGGCATTCTACAGCGCGGCGATCTGTTCGTTCCGGGACATACGCTCGATTTTCTGGCGGGCAGCCACCTGACCCCGCAGGTTTGCGCTATCCAGACGCCGACACAGGCGGCGGAAGCCGTGCAAAGGCATTTCTCTAATTGGGGTTCCCGGCGGCCGGATCGTGCGCTGCAACGCGAAATCGGGCGGATACTGAACGATACGGGCGTTTCGTCGAACGGTTTTCCGGAATGTTTCGACTGGCAAGAGCGGCAGGCCAAGTTTATCATGCACAGCCTGAGGGTATACGAATTTTTCGGTTACGGATGGCGCACTCCGTGGTGGGATAACGACCTGACCGCTTTTTGGCAGGATATGGACGTGTCGGCCAAACTGAACCGGAGCTTCTTTTTTTACGGCGAGAAACACGGTTGGTTGGATGCGAAGCTGGAGGGTATCCCGTTCGAAAACGAACTTTGTCCGCCGCGTGCGTCCAAACCGTTGAGCCGCCGGATCATCGAAGCCGTCCCGCCGTCCGTCCTGTCGCGGTTGCTGCGTGCGACCGGTTATACGCGCAAATTCCGGATCAACGAGGGATTGCACGACCTGTACGGCGATATTCCGATCGAGCGGTTGCTGGCTCCGTTTTCCGTGCTTCCGGGATACCTGCGCCGGCACATCGCCCCTTACCGGAAACGACTGGCCTCGCAATACGACTATCACCAGGTGACGTTGGCCTATGCGATCCGGCGGTTGTTTTTCGGATCGGTCGGCCGGTAATTCTCGTTCCGGGCCGGACGAAATTCCGGAATTTTCCCTGTTTTTTTCATTTTGGCAAACATTTGGTATTCCGTAGCGAAAGGGGAACCGCCTGCGGCCGGGAAAGTCGCGTTCGAAGCGGTTTATCTCGTTATACTTCGAAAAAACGGAATGATTATGAAAAAAGTTGTGATTATCGGTGCGAGCGGATTCGTCGGTTCGGCCATTTTGAGCGAAGCGCTGGAAAGGGGATTCCGGGTGACGGCGATCGTGCGCCATCCCGAGAAAATGACCGTCCGCCGACCCGAACTCGAAGTCGTCTCCGGCGACGTTTCCGACCGGCAATTCCTTGCAGGAGCGGTTTCCGGCAGCGATGCCGTGATCAGCGCGTACAATCCGGGTTGGCGGAACCCGGATATCTATCGGGAAACGTTGCGGGTTTACCCGCTTATTATCCGGAGCGTGAAGGAAGCCGGCGTCCGTCGGTTGCTGATCGTCGGCGGGGCCGGAAGCCTGTACGTTGCGCCGGGGGTGCGCGTGATGGACCGGGGTGTTCCGGAAGCGTTCGCTCCGGGCGTCAAGGGACTGGCCGAGGTCTACTATTCGTACCTGATCCCGGAAAAGGAGCTGGATTGGGTCTTTTTCAGTCCGGCCGCTAACCTCGTTCCGGGCGAACGCACCCGAAAATTCAGGCTGGGCAAGGACGACCTGATCCGTAGCGTTTCCGGAGAGAGCCGGATATCGGTAGAGGACTATGCCGTGGCGATGATCGACGAACTGGAGAAAGAGATGCACCACCGCGAACGTTTTACGATCGGGTACTGATCCGGGGTTACGAAAACGACGAAGCCGTTTCCGCAATGGGAACGGCTTCGTCGTTTGGGAAAGGGAGCGTTTACCGGATCGGCCGTCCGCTGAAATCGACCAGCACCGGATCGCCCAGTCCGAGGGATTTCACCCCTTCCAACTGCGTTTTGGCGTCGCCCACGACGACGACGGTCATGTCGTCGAAGTTCAGGTACTTTCCGATCACGGTTTTCGCCTGGTCGAGCGTAAACGTTTTCAGCGTGTTTTCGCGCTGTTTGACGTAATCGTCCGGCAGGCCGAACAGCACGATCGTGCGCAGCATGTTTAGCTGTGCGTTAGGCGTTTCGAGGGCGCCGTTCATCGTGCGCAGCATGGCTTCTTTCGAATGGTCGAGCCACTGCTGCGAGTAATCCGTCCCGTAGTTTTTCAGAATGTCGCGCAGCAAGGTCAGCGATTCCTGCGTGACGGTCGCCTGTACGCTCGACCACGCCTGGAACGTGTTGATCAGGTTGCCTTGCGAAAACCCTGAATAGGCCCCGTAAGTATATCCGTGCTGCAGGCGCAGGATTTCGAACAGCAGACTGCCCGCCGATTCGCCGAGTTTGTCGTTGACGATCACGGCCGGGTAGGCGTCCGGATCGGCGATGGGCATGGCTTTCGATCCGACGATAACGTAGGACTGGCGGGCGCCGGGGTAGTCCGCAAAAAAGACCTTGGCGGCCGGTCGCGCCGCATTACCGTCGATCAGCGGTATGCTGACCGCTGTCGCTTCCCATTTTTCGGTCAGCGGAGCCAGCGCCCGTTCGACTTCCGGGCGGGTCAGTCCTCCGACGAAGCTCATTCGGGCCGCTTTTGGCGTGAAGTGGGCCGCATAGAACGCTTTCAGGTCGTCCAGCGTGATCGTCTGTACGGACGCCTCGGTTCCGGTCACGTTGTTCGAAAGAATGTTGTTCGCTCCGAAAATGACTTTGTTGAATACATCCGATGCGATCGCTTTGGGTTCGGTACTGCGCTGGCGGATGTTGTCGAGCGCCCGCTCTTTGACCACGGCGAACGATTTTTCGTCCCAACGCGGCGACAGCAGCATTTCTCCGACCAGCGCCATGACCTGCGGAAAGTTCCGTTTCAGGCAATTTCCGGAGACGGTCATCGATTCGCGCGCGGCGGCGACCCGGATCTGGGCGCCGAGTTGCCCGATCGCGTCTTCGAGTTCTTCGGGCGTCCGCGAAGCGGTGCCTTCGTTGAGCATCTGTGCGGTCAGGTAGGCGACTCCCACCTTGTCCGGATCGTCGAGCAGCATACCGTCGTTCAGTTCGATCGTGAAATTCACGAGCGGCAGTTCGCAATATTCGATCCCTTTGACCGTCATTCCGTTGCCGAGCACTGTGCTCCATATTTCCGGGATTTTCAGTTCGGGCGTGTTAGGCAGCAGGTCCGGTTCGACGCTGCGGTCGAACCGCGACGGCGTTTTTTCGTACGGATCGTCTGCGACGGCTCCCGATTCGGCGTTCATCTGCTGCTCGCCGATCGTCTCCTGCTCGGGTGCTATCTGTGTCGATCCGGTCAGCGCCAGAGAGGCTTCTCCTTCCGGGTAGATACTGACGGCGAGTAGGTTGCGGCCTTTGACGTATTTTTCGTAGACGCGCATTACGTCGTCCGCCGTTACGGAGCGGTAAGCGTCGAGTTCTTTTAGCATCCGGTCGGGCGTTCCGCCGAATACGTTGTCGTGCGCCATGGCGAGCGCCTTGCCGTTGGTCGAAGTCAGCCGGTTGTAGGTGCGCGTTTCTTCGGTGATCTTATACCGTTCGAGGTCTTTCGGGTCGATGCCGTCCCGCTCGAAACGCGCCAGCGCTTCGTCGTAAGCGGCCTTCACGTCGTCCAGTTTTACGCCGGGGAATGTCTTGGCGTCGAATACGATCATGCCTGATATTTCGAGCTGGTAGTTGAACATCTCCACTTCGGGCGCCAGTTTGCGCTCCTCGACGAGTACTTTGTACAGCGGGGATTTTTTATCTCCGGCGAGCAAGTTCGTCAAAAAGTCGAGCGCATAACCGTCCCGGTGGTAGGCTTCGACGCCCGGGTAGGCGAGAATCAGCATCGGCGCATTGCAGAACGTGTCCTCGTAAGAAATTTTGCGCGTCGCGTCGAGTTCGACGTTCCATGTTTTCGGGGCCTCCGGAACGGGCCGGGCGGGAATCTCCCCGAAATATTTTTCGATCAGCGCTTTGGTCTGAGCCGGGTCGAAATCGCCGGCGACGACCAACGTGGCGTTGCCCGGAAGGTAATACCGTTCGTAGAACTCCTTGACGTCTTCGACGGTCGCGCTTCTCAAATCGGGAATTTCGCCGATCACCGTCCAACTGTACGGATGTCCTTCGGGGAACAGGTTTTTGAACACCAGGTCGAAAGCCAGTCCGTACGGAGCGTTTTCGCCCTGTCGTTTTTCGTTCGATACGACGTCGATTTCGCGTTTCAGTCCGCCTTCGGTCACCGTGTTGATGAAATAGCCCATCCGGTCGGACTCCATCCACAGCACTTTTTCCAACGCATCGCGCGGGACGGTTTCGTAGTAGACGGTGCCGTCGTTGCTCGTGCCGCCGTTGAACGTTCCGCCCATCGCGTCGATTTTTTGGAAAAAGGCGTTGCGCGGCAGGTTTTCGGAGCGCTGGAACAGCATGTGTTCGAAGAAGTGCGCGAAACCGGTTTTGCCCGGCTTTTCGCGGTTGCTGCCTACGTGATACTGGATGGCCACCGACACTACCGGGTCGGAGTCATCGTGGTGAAGAACGACCTCGAGGCCGTTCGCGAGGACGTATTTCTCGTAATCGAGCGATACGCTGTCGTCGTTGTTTTTATTTCCGCAACTATTCATACTCAAAAGGGTACATGCCAGCAACGGAAGCATCAGTTTGTTTCTCATGGATCCGATCTGTGTTTAACGTCATTTGGTTTCACTTTTAAAGGAACGTACAAATTTAGCATATTATGGTTCCGAATGAAGAAAAAAGTGAAAAACCTGGCCGCCGACCGGATTTTTTGTTTTCCGGCGCAGCCGGTTTTTGTATCTTTGCGTCAAAAGAGCGACTATGACCCGACGCGAATTGTGGGACTGCATATACGATGCCGCCGCCGGCGTTTACGACCGGCGGGAGGCGAGGGCGTTCGCAGCGTTCGTTTGCGAAGGACGGCTGGGTATGCGGTTTACCGATGTGATCGTCGAGCCGGACGCTCCTTGTCCCGACCGGGAAGACCTGCCCGACATCCTGGCCGAGATACGCGACTGTCGCCCGGCCCAGTATATTGCCGGGTTCGCCTATTTTCTCGGCAGGAAGTTCGCCGTCCGCGAAGGGGTGCTGATTCCGCGTCCGGAGACCGAGGAGATGGTGCGTCGCATCGTCGACCGATACAAAGGACGCAGCGGAATGCGGATTCTCGACGTCGGGACGGGAAGCGGTTGCATCGCCGTGACGCTTGCGGCGGAACTGCCCGACGCCGAAGTGACGGGGATCGACGTTTCCGAGACGGTGCTGGCCGTCGCCGGGCGAAACGGAAGCCTTTGCGGCGGCCGCGTCCGTTTCGAATGCTGCGACATCCTGACGCGGCAACCCGGGGGGCGATTCGATCTGGTGGTCAGCAATCCGCCTTATGTGACCCTCGGCGAGAAAGCCGGGATGCGTCCGAACATACTGAAGCACGAGCCGCACCGCGCGCTGTTCGTCGGCGATGACGATCCGTTGCTGTTTTACCGCGTAATCGCCGAACGGGGGAGGAGTTTGCTGGCGCCCGGCGGAGCGCTTTGGTTCGAGATCAACGAGCGTTTCGGGGACGAAGTGACCGCGCTGCTCGGCTCGCTCGGTTATGCGGATGTGAAACTGACGGCCGACCTGTTCGGAAAGCCGAGAATAACGGAGGCCGTATGGAAGTAAAAAGAACGAAAACGCCGGAACAGGCTTTGAGGATGCTGATGTACCGTTGCGCCAAAAGCGAAGTAGCCGTGTCGGACGCCCGTCGGTCGCTTGTTCGGTGGGGCGTTGCGGAGGCTGACCGGCAGCGGATCGTCGATACGCTGCTGCGCGAAAGGTTTATTGACGAACGGCGCTACGCCGAGGCCTATGTCCGGGAAAAGACCGGTCTGAGCCGTTGGGGCGTTTACAAGATCCGCGCGGCGTTGCGGGCGAAACAGATTCCCGAAATGTTGATCGAAGAGGCCCTTCGTCAGGTCGATCCGCAGTTTATGCGCGGTAAGCTCGAAGAGCAATTGCGCCGGAAGATGCAAGCGATCCGGGCCCGCAACGGTTACGAATTGCGCGGCAAGTTGTTGCGTTATGGCGTCGGACTCGGTTTCGATTTCGAAACGGTGGGCGATTTGGTCGACCGGCTGGTTGGCGACGGGGAATATGTAAAAAACGATTGAAGATGAGAAATAGCAAATTGAGCAGGATTAAAAAATGGATTGTTTTGTCGGCGGCAGTCTGTTATGCCGGCGCGTTGCCGGCTCAGTATACGCCGCATCCGGCGATGGCTACCGAGTTCGGGTTCGTTTCGCCGGTCTCTTTTCCGGTGCTGTTGTCGGCCAATTACGGCGAGTTGCGCGGCAACCATTTCCATTCGGGCATCGATGTCAAGACCCAGGGCGTAATCAACAAGCCGATCCGTGCGATTGCCGACGGCACGGTCGTCCGCATCGCCGTCAGTCCGTCCGGATTCGGCAAGGCCCTTTACATAAATCATCCGAATGGCACGACGAGCGTTTACGGTCACCTGGAACGTTTTTCGGACTCGATCGAGCGGTATATCCATGAGATACAGTATGTTCGCAAATCGTTCGCTGTGGATGTTACGCCGCCTGCCGGCAAATTCGTTTTCAAGCAGGGCGAACAGATCGCCCTGTCGGGCAACCGGGGTTCTTCGGGCGGCCCGCACCTGCATCTGGAAGTGCGCGAAACCGATTCGCAGCGTCCGCTGAACCTGCTTGCGCGCGGCATGTTGCAGGTTAGGGATACGATTCCGCCGAAACCGGTCGTGCTTTATTACATCGGGGTCGACACGGTTCAGGGTGTTCCGGTACATACGGTGCGCTGGAAACTTTCGGTGCGCCGCGATGCGCGGGGAAATTATACGCTGCTCGATACGGCCGCGTTGCGTGTCGCCCGCAACGGGTATTTTGCCGTCGAGGCCGAGGAGAAGAAGAACGGCACCGACAACCCGATGGGCGTTTACGCTTTCGACGTGACTTACGACGGTAAGCCGGCTTTTTCGATGGTCGTCGATCGGATCGGGTTCGACGTGGGGCGCTATTGTTACGCGGCGGCGCTCTATCCGCAGTCCCGCGCTACGCGCAACGGGGTTTACCGGCTTTACAAATTGCCGAACAACCGCCTGCCGGTGTACCGTAAGACGGTGCGAAACGGCTTGCTGACGCTCGACGACGACGGTCGTCACGAGGTCGGGATCGAACTGACGGACGATTGCGGCAATGCGTCGCGGCTCGCTTTCCGGGTCGTTCGGGGGTTGTCGGCGCCTCAGGTCGTTCCGGACGGGATTCCGGTCGACTGGACGAAAGATTTTCGCCATCAGCAAGGCGGCCTGTCGCTGTCGGTTCCCCGGGGCGCGCTTTACGAATCGATTCTGTTGGATCTTTCGGAAAAGCCGAAGCAGAGATACGCCTACTCGCCGCTGTATGCGATCCATACGCCGGACGTGCCGTTGCAGGGCGCGGTGACGGTCAGCATCGACGCGTCGGAACTGCCCGCGGAACTGCGTAGCAAAGCGTTGCTTGCGACGGTCGGACGCGACGGCGGTCGCAGCGCCGCCGGCGGAGCCTGGAAAGAGGGGCGCGTGACGACCGAGACGCGCAGTTTCGGAACGTATTACATTGCGGTGGACACGGTCGCTCCGCGGATTACGCCGCAGTTCAAGAGCGGCGACGACTTCGCGTCTCGCAAAACGCTGTCGTTTAAGATATCGGACGACTTTTCGGGGATCGGTTCTTACAGTGCGACCATCGACGGCAAATGGGCTTTGTTCGAATACGACCCGAAGACCGCTACGCTGACGCACTATTTCGACGACGGCCGTTGGAGTCGGGAAACGACGCATGTCCTGGTGCTGACTGTGGCCGACGGCAAGGGGAACAAAACCGTATTTAAAGGCAATTACAGAAGGTGAAAAAATGAAAACGGGCTATTCGGGGATCATTTTCGATTTCAACGGCACGCTTTTTTTCGATTCGGACAAGCAGGAAGAGTCGTGGGAGATTATTTCGATGCGTTTGCGCGGGCGGGCGTTCGGGAAACAGGAGATGCAGCGGCGTATGCACGGCCGCAGCGGCAAGTCGATTTTCGAATACTTGCTCGAACGCGACGTGCCCGACGACGAAGTGCTGCGGCTGATGGCCGAGAAAGAGGAGATTTACCGGGAACTGTGTTTGAAAGACCGGGAGCGTTTTCACCTGGCTCCGGGAGCGGTCGAATTGCTGGATTGGATCAAAGAGCGTCGAATCCCCCGTACGATCGCGACGGCTTCGGAGATCGTCAACGTGACCTTCTTCATCCGTAGTTTCGGTTTGGAGCGTTGGTTCGATCCGGAAAAGATCGTCTATGACGACGGAACACTGCCCGGTAAGCCGAATCCGGACATTTACCTGAAAGCGGCTCGCACGATCGGGCTTGCTCCGTCTCGCTGCGTGGTCGTCGAAGATGCCGTTTCGGGGATCGAAGCCGCCCGGCGGGCCGGCGCCGGATACATCGTGGCAATGGATTCCGGGGCGACGGACCCTGCGGTGCTGGCGCGACTGGACGGCGTCGCCCGGGTGATTCGCAGTTTCGACGATTTCGACCGAAACCTCTTAACGGTTGGCGTATAGGAAGCAGGCGGATTTCCGGCAGGAAATTTACCTGGGAATAAGCATGGTCTACCGCATGACTTTGTCGAAAGTGCGGTAGCCGAAGGCGTGCAGTAGGATGATGCTGTTGCGCAGGATACCGTGCGGGCGCGCGACGCGGTGCCGTTGGATCGCACGTCTTTTTTCGTGCAGCGATTTCCGCTGCCTGTGAAAATCGATGTGGGCCCGGAATACTTTTTTAAAGAAGTCGGGGTGGCCCTGAACGAGGAACACGAGCGCCGCCATACCGTCCAGTACCATCCGGGAGAACAGTACCGGCCAGAAAGTGCCGGGCGACAGATTCTTGAACAACATGCAGAGATTGTTACGGAAATTCAGGTAAATTTTCTGCGGACTGTTGTTCGGCAACGTTCCGCCGCCGACATGGAACACCGTGCTGCGCGGTTCGACCCGGATCCGGTATCCGGCCAGTTGCGCCCGCCAGCAGAAGTCGATCTCCTCCATGTGGGCGAAAAAATCGCCGTCGAAGCCGCCGAGTCGTCGGAATACTTCGCTGCGCACCAGCATACACGCTCCCGACGCCCAAAACACTTCGCGCGGGGCGTCGTATTGCCCCCGGTCGGACTCGATCGTGTCGAGGATTCGCCCGCGGCAGAACGGATAGCCCAAAAAATCGATGAAGCCGCCGGCGGCCCCGGCGTATTCGAATTTGCCGGGATTGGCGTAGGAACGGATCTTGGGAGCGACGGCCGCCGCCGCCAAGTCCCGTTCGAGCAGTTCCACCAGCGGAGCGAGCCATCCTTCGGTCACCTCGACGTCCGAATTGAGCAGGACGCAGTAGTCGGCTTCGATCCGGGCCAGGGCCCGGTTGTATCCTTCGGCAAAGCCGTAATTCCGATCCAGCAACAGCAGTTCAACCTGCGGAAACCGCGCCCGGATGAAATCCGCCGAATCGTCCGTCGATCCGTTGTCGGCGACGACGATGTCTGCGCCGGGGGTACGGGCGACCAGCACCGGCAGGAACCGTTCGAGGTGCGAACGGCCGTTCCAGTTTAGGATAACGACTTTGACCGGTTTCATAGGCGGGTTATCGGGCTTCGGTTTCTTTTTCGGAATGGGTGATGTCGTAATCCGCGGGTTTTTTATGCTTCCACCGCCGGTGCGACCACATCCACAATTCGGGCGTTTCCCGAATCATCGCCTCGAGCCGGCTGATGTAGCGTTCGGTGATTTCGTGCGGAGCGACCGCTTCTTCGCCGTCGTAGATTCGTTGCAGTTCCGCTTCGTAATGCTGCGGCGAGGTTTTGCGGACATACATGAAGTAGACCGGCATTTTCAACCGCAACGCCATTTTTTCCACGCCCGAAAAAAATGGCGTGTCCTGTCCCAGGAACCGGTACCAGTGCTTGATTTCGTGCCAAGGCGGCGTCTGGTCGGCGATCAGCGCGACACTGACCGGCCGGGCCCCTTTGCGTTTGGATTTCAGCGTTTCCTGCAGGATGTTGTTCATCGGAACCGGCTGCGTGCCGAAACGGGATCGGGCTTTGTGGTAGAAGAGGTCGAACGCCTCGCTGTGCAGCGGGCGGTAGACGGCCAGTACCCGGTGGTCGCTGTGGCAGGCGTAGTTGATCGTCAGTTCCCACGATCCGTAGTGGGACATCGCCGAGATCCAGTTGCGTCCGCGCATGGCCTCTTCCTGCGCTTCCACGTCGCGGTAAACCATCCGTTCGAGGATCTCCTTGCGCGAGATCGTCGCGAGTTTGATCGTGTCCACGAAGACTTCGGACAGGTGGCGGTAGAATTTCGTTTCGATCTCACGGAGTTCCGCTGCGCTTTTTTCCGGGAATGAGTTCGACAGGTTCGTGCGCACGACGGTCAGCCGGTAGCGGACGATCCGGTGCAGGACGAAACAGATGAAAGGGGCCAGCGCATGATACAACAGCCGGTTCGGGAACATGCCCGTTATCCGGCATGCGCCCATCAGCAACGCATATTGTATCCTGCCGCCCGTAGTCATCGTACTTTTTGCTTGAAGTCTTCGTAAATGTTCGGCGTGCAAGCGATAATCTGCCGTCCGAACAGATAGTCGTCTCCGCCTGCATAGTCGGTGATCCGCGCTCCGGCCTGCCGGGCAATCAGAACGCCTGCGGCTACGTCCCACGGGGAGAGTCCCGTATGGTAAAAAGCGTCGCAGCGTCCGCAGGCCACATAAGCGAGGTCTGCGGCGGCCGATCCTACGCGTCGGATTCCATTAGTGGTGTTCTGAAAATGGACGAGGCTGTCCACGAACCCGTCGGTCTTGTTCAGCGCCGCGTAGGAGAATCCGATGGCGATCAGCGCGTTTTCGAGTTTGTCGGTCGCCGAAACCCGGATGCGCTGCCCGTTCAGATAGGCGTACGATCCGCGCCAGGCGTAAAACAGTTCGTCCCGGGTCACTTCGTAAATCACGCCCGCCGTCAGCTCGTCTTCGTCCATCAGCGCGATGCTGACGCAATACGGCGAGAAATCGTGCACGAAATTGGTCGTGCCGTCCAGCGGATCGACGATCCATTTGAGCGGCTGTCCTTCGACGGCGGCGGTCACGGTCCCTTCTTCGGTGATGAATCCTGCGTCGGGAGTCAGTTCGCGAAGCCGTTCGACGATCATCTTTTCGGTCTGCTTGTCGACATATGAGACCAGGTTCTGCGCGCCTTTGAACTCCACGTCCGCGAACGTGAAACTTTTGCGCTGTTCGGCGATGTAGGCGCCCGCTTCGCGCGCCAGGTCGCATGCGCTGAGGCATATTGCTCGGTAATCCAGCATTTTATTCCGTATATAGTTTTAAACTGTCCGTTTTGGTTCGTACCCGCAGCCATTGCTCGATCCGTTCCCGTTCTCCGGCTGCGAGTTTTTTTCCTTTGTTCAGATGCATGACGCAGAGCACCAGCGTGTCGGCCGGCGTTTTGTCCGTATTGTAACGCACCGCTTTCGAAAGCGTTACGTCGTGCAGATCGGGCACCAGCGTGCGCATTTCGACCGTGATGTCCCGGACGGCCAGCGTGTCGGTCGCAAAGGCCGACAGTTTCGTTTCCAGTTCCCTGATCCGAATGTTTTTTTCGGATAGCAGTTCCTGATAACCGGTTTGCAGCGTCGAAAAATTCAGGTTGTCCGTTTCGCCGCTTTGGCGGACGACCAGACGGACGTCCCGCAGGTTGTACTGCGGCATTTGCAGTCGTGCGTTTTCGATCATTTCGTCCGAGATCGGTTCGCCGATCAGGTAAATCTCCACGTAACTCTCCCCGTTGTCGGGCCGGTAAATGCCGGTATGTTCGATGACCTTCGTTTTCGGGAACTGGAATACCGTATTCACGTATCGTTTTACGTCGTTTTCGAAAAGGCTGCGTTTGACGATCCGGTAGCCGATCACTACGCTCGGGATGATCGTGACCAACACGATCAGCAGGATCGAGCGTCTGACCCGCATTTCGCGGTTTTTGTCGACGAACTCCTTTTTCGAGTAGTGCAGAAAGCGCACGACGATGAACGTGGCGATCGCGATGAAGACCGTATTGATAAAGAACAGATAGAACGCTCCGATGAAGTATTTGAATTGCAGGGTGGCTAATCCGAATCCGGCCGTACACAGCGGCGGCATCAGCGCCGTAGCGATGGCTACGCCGGGGATGACCGTAGACGTACGGTCCTTGCGCGATTGGGCGACGATTCCGGCCAGGCCGCCGAAAAAGGCGATCAGCACGTCGTAGGTCGTCGGTGTCGTGCGTGCCAACAGTTCGCTCTGGGCCCCGCTGAGCGGCGAAATGAAAAAGTAGAGCGTCGAGGTGAAAATGCTGGCCAGCACCATGAAACCGAAGTTGCGCAGCGAGCGTTTCAGCAACTCGAAATCGTTGATCCCGACGGACAGTCCCATGCCCATGATCGGCCCCATCAGCGGCGAGATCAGCATGGCTCCGATGATAACGGCCGTCGAGTTGACGTTGAGTCCCAGCGAAGCGACGAACGTGGCGAAAATCAGCACCCATAGGTTCGTGCCCTTGAACTCCACGCCCTTGCGGATGTTGTCGACCACCTCTTCCTCGGAAGCCTTGTCGGCGCTGAGATCGAACCGGCTGCGGAGAAAGCTGCGGAGGGCTTCGGACAAGTGGTGCGGGGAACGGTTGCTCATGGTTCTTTCCTAAGATATTTTATTCTGTCTCGTGATTGCTCCTGTCGTCCGTGCGTTCCCGGCGCGGCTTGCCGGCGACGATCAGGACGATTTCGCCTTTAGGCTCGCGTTCCGAAAAACGGCGGGTCAGTTCGGCGAGGGAGCCGCGTACGGTTTCTTCGAATTTTTTGGTTAGTTCGCGCGATACGGATGCGGGACGGTCGCCGCCGAACAGTTCCGCGAACTGCTCCAGCGTTTTTACCAGCCGGTAAGGCGATTCGTAGAAAATCATCGTGCGTTCTTCGGTCGCCAATTGTTGCAACCGTTTGGAGCGGCCCTTCTTAGGGGGCAGGAAGCCTTCGAAACAGAACCGGTCGCACGGGAATCCGCTGTCGATCAGCGCCGGAACGAATGCCGTAGCGCCGGGCAATGTTTCTACGTCGATGCCGTGTTCGATGCAGGTGCGTACCAGTAGGAAACCGGGATCGGAGATGCCGGGCGTGCCTGCGTCGGAGATCAGCGCTATGTTTTGTCCGCCGACGATCGTCTGCGCGACCGCTTCGACGGCGGCGTGTTCGTTGAACTTATGGTGGCTCCACATCTTTTTCTCGATTCCCAGATGTTTTAGTAATACCTGGGAAGTTCGGGTGTCCTCGGCCAGGATCACATCGACCGACGAGAGGACTTTGACCGCCCGCAGCGTGATATCATCCATGTTTCCGATCGGGGTCGGGACGAGATACAGCCTGGCCATCGGCATCAACCCAGTTTACGTTCCAGCAGATCCACGAGCAGCCGCACTCCTTCGCTGTCCGGATCCCACTGATAGTTTTCCTGAATGTACAGCAGCGCGTCGTTCAGGTCGGTAAAGGCGTTCAGTTGCGCGATGGCCGCCGCATACTGGTCGGCATTCCCGTTGAACAGGCTGCGGATCAGCATGAAGCGGTCGTTGATCCCGATACATTGGCGCAGGTCGCCGCTGATGCTCTGCGATTGTAGTTTGGAAGCCACGTCGGCGTGTGCCGTTTGTTTTCCGAGCACTTCGTTCATCGCGACTCCGTTTCCGTTGGCGAAAGTTTCGCCGAGCACTTTTTTGTGGGCGGCCGTATCGGAAGCCGGGCCGTTTTGTCCGGCCGGTTCCGGCGCAGCAACGGGCGGGGCCGGATGCGGAGCCTCGTAGGAGCGTGCCTGCGGCGTCGAGTTATGCGGGTGGGTCGGCTGCGTCGGAGCGTCCCCGTACAACGACAGGATCACCTGTTTGTCCATGCGCGGACGGACGGTCTGCTCGTCTCCGAAAAGCTGCTGTTCGACGGAGACCGTCGTTTCGATTTCCGCGGCCGGCGGCGCGGCCGGTTCTACGATCGGCGGGACGTTTACCGTTTCCGGAACGATTTCGTTCCCGATGACGGGTTCCGCCGCCGGGATCGGCACTGCGGCGGGCGCTGCCGTGTCTTCCTCCGCGCGAATAGCACATTCCGTCTCCGCAACGGTCGGCGTCGGCTGCGGCAGCAGCAGTAGCATTTCGTAAAGTTTTTTCAGTTTATCGAGTACGATCCCTTTTTCGATTTCGGGCGTTTTGTCCGTTTCCTTCCACGTTTCGGCAATTTGCCGGATGCTGTCAATCTCTTCAATCAATTTCCGAATATCCATCTTTACAGTACTTTAGGCGATTCATTCCGTTGCCGACGGACTTGTCCGGGCCGGACGGGCCGCCGGATGTGCGTCCGTAGCGGACGGCGAAATTTTTTTCAAAGTTAAACTTTATACCGATTATTACAAACACCTGTATGCTTCATTTTGCAAAAAAGGAATTCGGTATGCGGACTGTGAAATGATAAAAAATGAATCGGAGATTGTATTTTCAATAAATTATTATAATTTTGAAAATCTTAATTCATACGCAATCCCGGTAATTTGCGTGTAAATAAATGGTTTTTACTGATTTATAGAACAAATATTGAGAAAAGATAAATGGTATGATATCACCTTTTGAATCCCGTAGGATCGGCATTTTTTACGACGGGAATTTTTTGTTGCACGCATCGAATTATTACAATTATATTCATCACATGAAACGGCGCCTTTCGTTGGGAGGATTGCACCGTTTTATCCAGCATCGCGTCGCCGAGGAGGAAGGGGTCGAACCGTTGCAGTGTCAGATTGCCGAAGCGCACTATTTCAGGGGGCGCCTGAACGCTGCGGATGCGGCTCAGCGCGGCAACCAATTGTACAATGACCGCGTTTTCGACGATATCCTGATGGCCGAGGGCATACATCCGCATTACCTGCCCCTGCGCAACCTGCTCGGAAAACGCGAGGAGCGAGGGATAGACGTATGGCTGTCGCTGGAGGCTTTCGAACTGGTGATGATGCGGCGGCTGGATATCGTCGTGTTGATCGTCGCCGATACGGATTATACGCCTCTGCTGCGCAAATTGATGTCCTTCGGCGTGCGGGTCATGCTGCTGAGCTGGGATTTCGAGTATACTACCGACGAAGGGGTGCGGATGATTACCAAAACTTCGCACGAACTGTTGTCGATGGCGACTTATCCGGTCGCGATGCACGACGTGATCGATTACGGGATCGAGCAGAACAATCCGCTGATTAACGACCTGTTTGTTCCGGTGGATCCTTCCCGACAGCAGACCGAGCGAACCAAATCGTACGAGGTCAGCGAAGTGCTGAGCCTGAAAAACGGGTTCGGGTTTATCAAGTATCCCAACAACAACCTGTTTTTCCATTATCAGGACGTGGTCGGCGAGTTCAGCGATCTCTCCGTCGGAGACAAGGTGGAATTTACCGTCGAGCAAAATCCCCAGAAGCAGGACGTTGCCAAGAACGTGCGAAAACTTACGCCCGAGGAGGTGGAGAATTTGGAGTCCGACGAGCAGCCCGATTTGTAGCAGAGATTTAACTCATACCTATAAATAGCCATGAATCTGAAAGTGTTGTCCATCGTGATGGGCCTGCTGTTGTCGTTGTGCGGATACCGTGCGACGGCGAAGAGTTCCGAACAGAATGTCGAATGGAAAGCCAAATGGATCAGTTCGGGGACTACCCGGGAGCAGCCGAACACCTGGCTTAATTTCCGCAAAGAGGTGAACCTGCCGAACGTACCGACTTCCGTGATCGCACGGATCGGGGCGGACAGCAAATACTGGCTATGGATCAACGGGAAGCCGGTGGTCTTCGAAGGCGGACTGAAACGGGGCCCCAATCCGCTCGATACCTATTACGATGAGGTGGAGATTGCTCCTTACCTAAAACGCGGCGAGAATACGATCGCCGTGTTGCTGTGGTACTTCGGCCGGCCGTCGTTTTCGCATAACGACAGCGGGAAAGCCGGGTTGTTGTTCGATTGCCAGACCCCTTCGTTCGATATCCTGAGCGACGATTCGTGGAAATGCGAGGCGAATCCGGCTTACGGAACCTGTCCGCCTCCCGATCCGAACATGCGGCTCGCCGAGTCCAATATCCGGTACGACGCCCGCAAGGCGGGACGGGCATGGCACCAGCCGGACTTCAATGCCGACGAGATGCCGCAGGCCGTCGAAAACGGAACCGCAGGCAGCCGGCCATGGAACAAGCTGGTGTTGCGGCCGATTCCGCTGTGGAAGGTGGGCGAGTTGCAGGACTACCCGTCTCAGGTTCGCAACGGCGATACGATCGTTTGTACGCTGCCTTACAATGCACAGATCACGCCTTATATCAAACTGAAGGCCTCGTCCGGGGATAAAGTGCAGATATTTACCGATAACTATTTGAAATACAACGGTGGGGATAATTACCTGCGCTGCGAATACATCGCCCGCGACGGCGTGCAGGACTACGAGAACAAAGGGTGGACGAACGGACACCGGGTTTACTACGTAGTGCCTGCCGATGCGGAGGTGATGGAGCTGAAGTTCCGCGAGAGCGGTTACGATACCGAATTCGTCGGTACGTTCGAATGCTCCGATCCGGAGTTCAACCGTTTCCTGACCAAAGCCGTGCGCACGCTGTATATTACGATGCGCGATACCTACATGGATTGTCCCGACCGCGAGCGTTCGCAGTGGACGGGAGATGTGGTCAATGAATCCGGAGAGGCGTTTTACGCCCTGTCCGAGTCGGCCAACCGACTGACCCGCAAATGGCTCCATAATCTTGCCGGATGGCAGAAGCCCGACGGCGTGATTTATGCCCCCGTTCCGTCGTCGAATTGGGACAAGGAACTGCCGGGCCAGGTGATGGCTTCGCTGGGTTACTACGGGTTGTGGAACTACTATTGGTATACGGGCGATAAGGAGACGCTCGCCGAAGTGTATCCGGCCGTACAGCGTTACATCGCCCTATGGAAAAAGGGCCCCAAAGGAACCGTATTGCTGCGCGACGGCGGATGGAATTGGGGCGATTGGGGCGACAATATCGACATTCTGCCGTTGCAAAATGCGTGGTATTACTTGATGATCAAAGGGATGCGCAATGCGGCCGAAGTGCTCGGCCATGCGGCCGACGCCCGGTCGTATACCGAAGAGATGGCGGCGCTGAAGCAGGCGTTCAACAGTCATTTCTGGAACGGTAAGGAGTACCGCGATCCGGAGTACAAAAAAGCGACCGATGACCGCGTTCATGCGTTGGCGGTCGTATCCGGGCTGGCCGATCCGGACAAATATCCGGCTATCCTGAACGTATTTCGTTCGCAGGAGAACGCGAGCCCCTATATGGAAAAATACGTTTTCGAAGCCCTGATGCAGATGGGGAACGGCGACGAAGGTTTTGCGCGGCATAACCGCCGTTTCTCGAATATGGTGCGGAACGACTATTTCACCACGCTTTTCGAGGGGTGGGGGATCGGTAGCGAAGGATTCGGCGGCGGCAGCGTCAACCACGCGTGGAGCGGGGGAGGCCTGACGGTGGCTTACCGGTATGTTTGCGGTATCCGTCCGATGGACGTGGCTTACAACAAGGTCGGGGTGTTGCCGTTGCCGTCCGGCCTGTCGTGGGCGAAAGCTTCGGTGATCACTCCGATCGGCCGGGTAACGTCGGCTTTCGAATCCAGTCCGAACGTATTTGTGTTGGATACGGAGTTTCCGAAAGAGTACGAAGGGGTGATCGGCGCTCCGAAACAGGGCGTGCGCGAAGTGAAGATCAACGGGACGACCGTCTGGAAGAACGGCAGTCCGGTACGCAATAAAGTGGCTCGTTTCATCAAAAAACAGCCCAGCGACCTGCACCTGAGTTTCGAAGTGAAGGGTGGCGCTTACAAGCTGATAGCCGTTCGTTGACCTTGGCTGTGCCGGAATATCGGTGGATGCTATCGGGAGATTTCTTTCGAGGCGAACGGGACGGAGTCGGGAAGGTCGTCCGGAAAGCCGGAGAACGTTTCGGTTCGGAAATGAAATAAATCCGGTTAGAATATCGAAAAAGGAGGGAAATTTTCCCTCCTTTTTCGATACGGTACAGTTTGTCGTTTATTCCGTTTTCTGCAACGGGATCGAGAAACTGAACGTCGAGCCTTTGCCTTCTTCCGATTCGAACCAGAGGCGTCCTCCGTTCTTCGTCGCAAAATCCTGGCACAACAGCAGGCCGAGTCCCGATCCTTCTTCGTTTTTGGTGCCGAACGTGCTGAAATGAGTGCTCGGTTTCATCAGTTTGGCCTGATTCTCCTTGCTGATGCCGCATCCGCTGTCGGACACTTCGACGATCGCCGCCTGTGCATCATCCTGCCGGACGCGAATCGTGATGTCGCCCCCTTCTGGCGTGAATTTCATCGCGTTGCTGATCAGGTTCCGGATGACGGTTTTCATCATGTCGCAGTCGGCGTACACTTCCAGCGTGTCGGGAATTTCGACCCGGAGCCGGATGTTTTTCAGTTCGGCCGCGATCGAGAATATTTCGATGACCCCTTGTATGATCGGGACGAGGTCGAATTGCTGATAGACGACATTCAGCCGTCCGATCTGGCTTTTCGTCCATTTCAGCAGGTTGTCCAGCAACGAGAAGACCTCTTCGGTCATGCGGTTGGCCATGTTCAGCATTTCGTGCATATCCTTTCCGATCGACGAAGCCGGAAGGTTCAGCAGCAGCATGTTCAGAACCATTTTGATCGAACCGATCGGCGAGCGCAGGTCGTGCGCGATGACCGAGTACAGTTTATCCCGTCCCGATATCGTGCGCTGCAGCTCTTCGGTTTGCCGGATGATGATCCGCCTGGCGGCGATCAGCGAGATCTGATGGGATACCCGGATCAGCAGTTCCTCTTTGTGGAAAGGTTTCGATATGAAGTCGTTGGCCCCGGCTTTGAAACCCCGGACGACGTCGGACGTAGCGTTCAGCGCGGTCAGAAAGATGATCGGGATGTCTCTTGTTTCCGGATTCTCTTTCAACTTTTCGGCGACCTCGAATCCGTTCAGACCGGGCATCATGACATCCAGCAGGATCAGATCCGGCTTTTCCGTCTCTACGGCCGATAGCGCTTGCAGGCCGTCGTTCGCGGTGGCGATTTGGTAGTTCAGGTTCTTTAGGAGCACTTTCAGGAGCAACACGTTCGATACGACGTCGTCCACGATCAGAATTTTATATTCCGCAGCGTTGAAATCCAGGCTTGTATCCATTGAAAATCAGTTTAAGTAGGGCTTCCGGTCCGGTTATTTGATTTTCAATTCCTCTTTGAAATATTTCATCATTTTTACCAGTCCCTGTTCGAGGAGTATGGTGGGACTCCATCCGAGGTTTTCCTGCGCGGTCGTAATGTCCGGTTTTCTGCGCTGCGGGTCGTCGGCCGGCAGCGGTTTGAGGATGACGCTCGCCTTCGACCGCGTGATCTCCAGTACGAGCGTCGCCAGTTGGCGGATCGTGAATTCGCGCGGATTTCCCAGGTTGACCGGGCCTGTAAAATCATCGTCCGTCGCCATCGTGCGCACCAGGCCTTCGACGAGATCGTCGATATAGAGAAAACTGCGGGTTTGAGAGCCGTCTCCGTAGACCGTAATGTCCTGGTTCATCAGTGCCTGTATGGTGAAATTCGAGATTACGCGTCCGTCGTTGAGACACATGTTCGGGCCGTAGGTATTGAATATGCGAACGATTTTAATCGGAATCCGGTATTGCCGGTAGTAATCCATGCACAGCGTTTCCGCGCAACGCTTGCCTTCGTCGTAGCATGAACGCGGCCCGATCGGGTTGACATTCCCCCAGTACGTTTCGGGTTGGGGATGCACGGCCGGGTCTCCGTAGACTTCGCTGGTAGATGCTTGTAGCAGCTTCGAGCGTTTCTTAATGGCCAGATCCAGCATGTTGATCGCGCCGAGTACGTTCGTTTTCAGTGTCTTGATCGGATTGTACTGGTAATGTATAGGCGAAGCCGGGCAGGCCAGATTGTAGATCTCGTCGATCGGACCGTCCGGACAATAAGGGGTCGTAATATCCTGTTCCGCCATTTGGAAATTCGGATTGGCGGTCAGGTGTTGGATGTTCTTCGGCGATCCGGTGAGAAAATTATCCAGGCAGACAACCTGACAACCTTCGTTGAGCAGTCGAACGCACAAATGCGATCCGATAAAGCCTGCGCCTCCCGTAACCAATATTCTTTTCATAAAAACAGAGCGAATTTAAATTGCCTAAAATCGTTACACTGCATGGTTGACCCGGATGGCGCCCCGGAGCAAGCAGGCCGGAATGGACGGATGAACGTCCGAATTGACGACAAAGTTATTATTTTTTCTTCTGTCTGAACGATTATATTTTTTAAATGTTAATAAAATTATATGGAAAACGGCGTTTTCCGAAGGTCTGATATGACGATAAAAATTAAGGTGTTGAATGTGCGGGGATCGGTCATTTGGAATATTGAAAAAATGGGAATTGGGTTTTTTCAATTTCGTGTCATTATATTGCGATATTCTTTTATCTTTGCGAGGTCGGTATGGTGGCGAGGCTTAAAAGGTTGTCGATGGAAACGTTTAGATTTGAGATACAATGTCCGTCCAGGGATCGTGGATTGTGCTCGGGAAATTTATTGCTGGTCGATCGGGGCGGGATGTGTGTGCATGCCCAGCTCCAGACCGAAGACCGCTATCTGAGCAATCGGATGGTGGGGGAGAATATTTTCGACCTTTTTCCGGCTTCGGCTTCGGGCTCGTTGCGCGCCGGATTTTCAACCTTGTGGAGCGGACGGAAAGGATTTTGCGAAGATCTTTACGAATGTGCGGGGGAAACGGGGGAATTGTCCGTTTATTATGTGATTTCGATGAGCCGATACGACGACTTCCACGCTATGATCCGGCTGAGGAATATTTCCTATTATATCAATAAGCACGAGCGACTGCTGCGGCAGGAGGAACAAAAGGTGGAAGATCTGAAAAGGCTCGCCGGGATCGGCGTGTGGAAGTACGATTCGAAAAAGCAGCGGCTCGAATCGAAGGGGTATGCCGATCCTATGTTCCAACCGGGCGAATACCGGGAGATGGATATGGCCGAATATTTTTCTCGGATGTCTGTGACGGACGTGGAAAAGGTCAAGGAATATATCCGGGGGTTGGACGCCGGCCGTCGGCAAGAGAGTATCCAGTATATGATGCATTACCAGTACGGGGATGTGGTGCTGCGGGTCGAGCCGATCAGTTGCCGGCCTTCCGACGGAGGCTATCTGTGGGAAGGTTATGTGCAGAATGTTACGGATCTGATTACCGGACAGACGCGCATCGAGATGTTGCGGCAGGCTATCGATTCCGTTTCTGAGGATGTTTTCGCCGTCGAACCCGACGGTTCGTTGGCATTCGCCAATAAAACGTTTCTGGAACATAACGTGAGCGATCGCCCACGGGATGTCATCGGCGAGAAGGTGTTCGACCTGAATAAAACGCTGGTAGACAAGACGCAATGGGGCGATTGGCTCAGGAGCCTCCGAGAAAACGGCGGCAGTTGGAATTTTACGCAGGACAGGGTGTCGGACGGTCAGGGAGAGGCGATGACTTTCGAGAATTACTCTTACTTGATTGAGAATCAGTTGCACCAGGAATTGATCTGGGTGTTCGCCCGGGATATTTCCGAACGTCTGAAGCGGGAAGACGAGATCAACAGTCTGCAATACCTGACCAATTCGATTATCAATAATATTCCGGTCGGCCTGTATGTCAAGGACGTCGCCGATGATTTCAAGTACCTGTTCTGCAACCGGTCGGCATTCGATTTCCTGCGGTCCGGCCGCGAGGACGTGATCGGAAAGAACGATTTTGAGATATTCGGCCGCAGCAAAGCCGAAGCCATCCGAAATGAAGACCTGCAGCTTGTTTCCGACCGGACGAAGATCGAACGTACCGGGCAGGTCGGCGGAGCCTCCGGTTCTCCTGTCACGTACGAGGAGGTGCGTATCTATTCAGAGAAGAAAGACGGCACGCCTTTGATTATCGGTGTGTTTTGGGATATTACTTCCCGTGTCGCTTTGGAGAAAGAACTCGTAGAGGCCAAAGAGAAAGCCGAAGAGTCGGGACGCCTGAAGTCGGCGTTCCTGGCCAATATGAGCCACGAGATCCGGACTCCGCTGAATGCGATCGTCGGATTTTCGAATATCATTGCGGAGACTCAGGATATGGAAGAACGCCGCGGAATGTATAAGATCGTAGAGACCAACAACGAACGGTTGTTGTCGCTGATCAATGAGATCCTGGACATGTCGAAGATCGAGGCGGGGATGCTGGAACTGTCGTCCAAGCCGGTCAATATGCGGGTGCTGTGCGGGGAGTTGCTCAATGCCAACCTGTTCCGTTGTCCGGGCAATGTGATTTTCTCGTTCGACGGATCGAGTCCGAATCTGGTGACCCGTACCGATCCGAACCGCCTGTTCCAGGTTTTTGCGAACCTGATTACCAATGCGTTCAAATTTACAGATTCCGGGCGTGTGACGTTCGGGTACCGGCTCGACGGACCGAATATCGTCTGTTATGTGGAAGATACGGGATCGGGGATCGAGACCGACAAGCAGGATAAGATTTTCGACCGGTTCGTCAAAGGAAACGATTTCGCTCAGGGAACGGGACTCGGCTTGCCTATCTGTAAAGTATTGATCGAAAAGATGGGCGGACGGATCGGCGTGGAGTCGGCGATAGGAAGAGGCACGAAGTTCGTATTTACGATTCCATATGTTCCGCCGGTGAACGAGCGTGCCGGTTCGGGAAATCCGGACGGGCTGAAAACGTCTGTCCGTAAAGCCGGGGCACGGAAGGCTATTTCCGGTACCGTGACGGTGCTGGTCGTGGAGAGCGAGCCGTCGGATTTCGATCTGCTGTGCGATACTTTCGGAGACGGGATCTTTTTCGTACGGGCCGACAGCGGCGTAGAGGCGGTTACGTTGTTCGAGCAGTACCGCCCCCAGTTGGTTTTGTTGAATGTCGCCGTGACGGATATAAACTGCGCCGAGGTCGCCGGAATCATTAAAGAGGTATCTCCCGGGGTTCCGGTCGTCGCATTCGGCAATTCTGCGCCGACGGACTGTTACGATGATTTCATGGCTGTTCCCTGGAGCCGGGAACAAGTCGAACGGTTGTTTAACAAGTATCTTTAAATTCGGATTGTAGGTTATTTCGCGCTATGGAATTGTCGGAAGATAATTTGGATATTCGGAAAATGCAGTGTCTGCTGGACGCGGCGCAGGTGGGATGGATCGAAAAAGAGTCCGGAGGAGGGCGTTGCCGTTTTTCTTCATTGCTGGGGGATGCTCTTGATCTATCGAATGATACGTTGAGCCAGAATGATTTTTTGCAGTTGGTCCGGACGGATTTCAGAAGCCGAGTGGACGCCAGTGTGTTGCTGTCCGATCACGGCGATTCGAAAACGGCGATTGAATTTCCGATCGCCGTTTCGGCCGGGGAACAGTGGGTGAGGTGCGCGTATGCCGGGGAACACGGCGGAAAGGCGCTTTTCTCGGTGTTGTTGTTGCCGAAGGGAGGTGAAGCAAGCAGACGGCAGGTCAACGATATATTGCAGCAGCAAAAGCATATATCCCGTTTGTTGTTCTCTTTCCTCAAGACAAAGGATCTGAAACATGTATGCGAAAATATCCTGAAAGAGCTTTTGAAGCGTTTCCATGCCGACCGGGCCTATATTTTCGAACTGAACGAGTCGGAAAAATATCATAGTTGCGTTTACGAAGCAGTCGCCGAAGGCACTTCGCCGCAGATCGACATGTTGCAGAAGATGCCTTTGGAAGAGAGTCCGTGGTGGAGCGGGCAGGTTCTGAACAAACGGCCGATTATTCTCAATACGCTGGACGATCTTCCGCCGCAGATCGTTCAGGAAAGAAATATTCTTGACGCACAGAACATTCGGTCGTTGATGGTGGTGCCTATGATGTCTACGGAATCCGTTTACGGATACATGGGGATCGATATGGTGCGGGAGTCCCGTAACTGGAGCCGGGAGGATTACCAGTGGTTCTCCTTTCTGGCCAACATCATTTCCATTTGCATAGGGCTTTATTACAGTCGAAAAAAGGCGGAACGGGAAAGTTTGTATTATAAGGAGCTGTACAGTCACATGCCGATCGGATTCTTGCGCAGCCGTTTGGTGCGCGACGGTTCCGGCAAAGTTACGGACTGCCGGTTCGAATACGCCAACCAGATGGCTGAAAAACTGATCGGTCTTGCCTGCGAGGAACTGGCCGGTCTCCGGGCTTCGGATATACTTTCTCAGGAGGAGGTGAACACCAGCCTGTCGATCATCCGGTCGACTTCTCCGGAGCAAAAATTACAGTACAAGCGCGATCGTTATATCGAACGGACGGGAGTGCACTGCAAGGAGATCGATTATTTATCCGGTCCCGACGAGGTGATTACCCTGCTGAAAGACGAGACGGAAACCGTAAAAGCCAATGAAGAATCCAAGCAGCACGAACGAATGCTCGATAACTTGTTCCGGAACATTCCGGTCGGGATTGAACTGTACGATCCGGAAGGCAGTCTGAGAAGTATCAATCCGAAAGATTGCGAGATTTTCGGCGTCCGGCCGGACGAGGTATTGGGAATCAATATTATGGACAACCCGCTGGTGCCGGAGCAGGTGAAAGAGAAGATTCGGAACAGGCAACCGGTCGATTTCCGGCTGGACTACCGGTTCGGTCTGCTCAGCGATTATTACAATACGTCTTTCGAAGACCGGGATACCCGTAAGGATATCGTCGCCAAGTATGTTCCGCTTTATGACGGCGGCAACCGCCTGCTTTACCATCTGTGCATCGTGATCGATAACACCGATACGGTCAATATCCAGAACCGGATCCACGATTTCGAGCATATCTTCTCGTTGGTCGCCGATTTTGCGAAAGTAGGATATGGGAAATACAATTTCGATACGCAGACTGGAACGGCCATTCCGCAGTGGTTCCGAAATCTGGGCGAGCCGGTCCATTCGAGCGTGCGGGAGGTGGCCGGCCGGGGATTCCGCTATGTGCACCGGGAGGATCGCAAACACATGTATGCGTTCTTCGCTGCGGCCCGGAACCGTAGAGTCGATTCTTACCAGCGGGAAGTCCGGGTCAAAGGGCCCGCCGACAGGAAATGGCGGTGGCTGCGCATCGACATGATCGTAAACTCCCTTGCCGACGGGTCGACCGAGGTGATCGGGGTGAATATCGACATTACCCAGATCAAGGAGACCCAGCAAAGCCTGATCGTGGCCAAAGAGAAAGCGGAAAAAATGGATCGGTTGAAATCCGCGTTCCTGGCGAACATGAGCCATGAGATCCGCACTCCGTTGAATGCGATCGTCGGTTTCTCCCAGATGTTACTGAGTCAGGAAGCTTTCGAGAAGGAAGACCGGGAGCATTATATGCAGATCGTGCAGGATAACAGCGATTTGTTGTTGCAGTTGGTCTCGGATATTCTCGATCTGTCGAAGATCGAAGCGGGCGTTTTCGAATTCAATTATGCGGACGTGCCGTGCAACAGGCTATGCCGTGAAATCGTTATGTCGCTACGGATGAAAACGCAGCCCGGCGTAGAGCTGATTTTCGACGAACCGGCGGCGGAATGCGTCGTACACAGCGACAAGAATCGGATTGCCCAGGTGCTGGTGAATTTTATCAACAATGCCGCCAAGTTTACTTCGAAGGGCAGTATTCATGCGGGACTCGTGCCGCATAAGAACGATGTGGTGTTTTATGTCCGCGATACCGGCGTCGGGATTTCCAAAGAGCAGCTCGGTCATGTTTTCGACCGGTTCGTGAAGTTGAACAGTTTTATTCAGGGAACCGGATTGGGACTGCCTATCTGTAAAAGTTTGATCGAGCAACTGGGCGGTCGCATCGGAGCCGAGTCGAAAACGGGCAAAGGTTCTTATTTTTGGTTTAAATTACCTTATAGGATTAAAAAAAGAACGATTATTAAATAATTTATTTACATTTGTCTGACGGATTCGGGTATGTTGCGCTCCGCCGGGAATATTGCGATTTTAAAATCGGAAGTTATGAAGAAAACGATTTTGCTTTTGGACGATAAGGAGTCCATAGCGAAAGTGGTGGCGGTTTATTTATCCGGCGAATACGATGTCGTTTATTTCGACAATGCATTGAAGGGGATTCAGTGGCTACAGGAGGGGAATAAGCCCGATCTGATAATTTCGGACATTCGGATGCCGGTTATGCGCGGCGATGAGTTTCTGGAATATGTCAAGAACAACGAGCTGTTCAAATCTTTCCCTGTGATTATTCTGTCGAGCGAGGAAAGCACCTCCGAACGGATACGCCTGCTGGAAGTGGGCGCTTCCGATTATATCGTCAAACCGTTTAATCCCATGGAGTTGAAAATCAGAATCCGGAAGATCATCGAAAATGAGTAAAGAGTTCGATCTGCTTTTTGTCGGACCGGATTCCGTATTGAAAGAGTATTTTCGCGATATTGCCGACGGGTATTCGTTTCGTGAAGCGGCCGACGGCAGTAATTCCCTGCAACAGGTCGGATCAGGCGATTCGAAAAGCGAAATCGTCGTTCTTTGGGAAAAAACGACGATAGACAGGGATTTGTCCGCGATCAGGGCTTTTCGGAAAACCCGCGGGAATGTTTACCTGATTCTGATAGGAAATGAACTGACGCCGGACGAGAGGAGCGGATACCTGAAAGCGGGCGTGAACGATACCATGCTCCGGCATATTCCGAAAGAACAGTTCGTAAGCCGGCTTTCGTTTATACAGCAGACCCGGGAGATGATTCTCGGAAAAAGGGAGAAAGCGTCGCAGGAAGCGATCTGCCATTTTCGCCTGCCTTTATGGAAAAGGCTTTTCGACATCTGTTTCTCGTCGGTCGCTTTGCTGTCGCTGTCGCCGTTGCTGCTGCTGACGATGCTGGCAATCCGACTGGAAAGCAAAGGCGCGGCGGTTTATCGTTCCAAGAGGGTGGGAAGCAACTACCGGGTATTCGATTTCCTGAAATTCCGGTCGATGTATGCGGGGGCTGAAAAGCAATTGAAGCATTACGAGCAGTTGAACCAGTATAAATTCGAGAAGACGACCGATGAGGACGGCGGAAAATTGAATATTTCCGGAGATTTTTTGGTCGGCGACGACGACGTGGTGTTGGTTTCCGATGACGAGGTGATTTTAGAAAAGGAATACATCGACCAGAAAAGCTATGAACAGGAAAATGCATTCGTGAAACTGGAAAACGATCCGCGGATTACGCGGGTCGGGCGGTTCATTCGCAAATACAGCATCGACGAACTTCCGCAATTGATCAATATCCTGAAAGGAGATATGTCCGTTGTGGGGAACCGTCCGCTGCCGTTGTACGAAGCCGAACGGCTGACCAGCGACGAATATATCGACCGTTTTATGGCTCCGGCCGGGCTGACCGGGTTATGGCAGGTAGAGAAGCGGGGCGATTCGGGCAGTATGTCCGCCGAAGAGCGGAAGAAACTGGACATCGAATATGCCCGGGATTTTTCGTTCGGGATGGATTTCCGGATAATCTTAAAAACGATATCAGCGTTCGTACAAAAAGAAAATGTATAGTATGTCGAAAAGAGTTTCGGGTTTGATCGCGCTGACCGCGATTTTGTGTTGCGGGGCGGTTACGGCCCAGCAACCTGATAGTTTGGATGGAGCGGTTCCGGCGAGCGCCGCCGCCACGGATACGATCGACGACCTGGCCGGTTTCGGGCCTTCGGGCTATGAGTTGGGCAAGGTCGTTCTGCCGTCGCTGGAGCAGCTCTATGCCAATGCGGAGCAGAACCCCGGCGTGCTGGCGCTGGAAAAACAGAAAGAATTCGAGGAGTTGCAGTTGAAACGCGAGAAACGGAATTTCCTCTCTTTTCTGAACGTCAATGCCAATTATTATTACGGCAACGGGACGATGAGCAGTCATCTTTACGATGAGAGCGGTATGCCGATTCCGCAAAACTATTCCCGGCAGTCGCAGTCCAATTACAACCTGGGCGCATCGGTTTCGATTCCGCTGGAAAAGTTGTTCGATTTGCGGGGAAGCGTGAAACGTCAGCGCAAACAGGTGGAAAAGGTCGAATACGAACGGCAGAGCGCGATCGAGGAGCGGCGGGTAACCATCGCAACGATCTACTCGAAAGTGCTCAGTTACATGCCTATTCTGAAGGCGACGACCGAGAAACGGGTATTTGCCGATGCTCAGTATGCCATCAGCCAGAACGATTTTATCAACAGTAAAATCGGAGCGTCGGAAATCAATGTCGAAAAGGAACGTCAGATCAAGGCCATCACCGAATACGAGAATGTGCGTTCGGAACTGTACGGTTTGCTGTTGCAACTGGAGATTCTGTCGAATACCGAAATCATTTCGAAAAAATAAATTATGAAATACGTGCTGTATATTCTCCGGTTCTTTTACCGGATTCGTTTCTGGCTGATCCTGCTGCCCGTGCTGGCGGCTTGCTATATGATCTGGAAGACCCGCGATATCGCCCGTTACTACGAGGTGCGTACGACCGTTTATACGGGCGTCGTGTCGGGGTACGATATCGAGCAGGCGTCAGTCCGCGAGGCCGACTGGAATACGAAAAACAGCACGATCGTTAATATGATGGATATCCTCAAGAGCGAGGCCACGTTGCGCCGGGTATCGATGCGGTTGTACGCCCGCTGCCTGATGAACGGCGATTCGATGAAAAACAATACGTACATCAATGCGGACACTTACCGCTGGTTGATGGACCGTACGCCCAAATATGTGTTGGATTTGATCGTAAAAGGCGACGAAGACAAGACGGTGGAGAATTTCTTCGACAACATGAAACCCGACAACCGAGATCATTTGTACGGCCTGTTCATGTGGGAAGCCAGCCGATATTTCGGATATAAGGATTTGGAACAGATCCGCGTCGACCGGATCGCTTCCAGCGACATGCTGAAACTTTCGTATCAGAACAGCGATCCGGGGATCACTTACAATACGGTACTGATCCTGGTCAAGGAGTTTTTCGATCAGTACCAGACGTTGCGTTTCGGCGAAACGAACGATGCGATCGCTTATTTCCGCAGGGAGCTGGCCGAAGCCGGTACGAAGTTGAAAGCCGCCGAAGACGAGCTGACCAGTTACAATGTCGAAAAACGGGTAATCAATTATACCGACGAAACCAAAGAGGTCGCTTCGATCAACAAAGAGTTCGAGATCCAGTATCAGGACGTGCTGATGAACTATGCGAAGGCGGATGCGGCCGTTTCGCAGTTGGAAGGTCGGATTGATATGAATATCAATAATATGCGTAGTAATTCGGCGTTTATGGAGAAGTTGAAGCTCATCTCCGAGTTGCAGACGCAGATTACCAATATAGATGCTTTCGGGCAGAAAAACGAGGCTAATCTGGAGAAACTCGCTACACTGAAAAAAGCCCTGAAAGCCGAAGAGCGGAGCGTCTCCGAATTGACCAAAACCATCAATGAAAACAAGTATTCGAAAGAAGGCATCGTGAGCGATCGGTTCGTTCAGGATTGGCTGGCGCAGACGTTGGAATTATCCAAGGCGAAAGCGCAGAAGGAGGTGATGGAAAAATGGCGGCGGGAGTTGAACGAAAAATATACGTATTACGCTCCGATCGGTTCCACGATCAAATCGAAGGAGCGTGAAATCGACTTTACCGAAAGGACTTACCTTTCGTTGTTGGAAGGTTTGAATTCGGCCATCCTGCGGTTGAGGCAGTTGCAGATGACGACCAATACGCTGAAAGTGACCGATGAACCGTCTTATCCGATATCTCCGCTGCCGCACAAGCGGAAGATGATGGTGCTGCTGGCCTTTGTTTGCACGGCGATTTTCGTAGTGGCTTATTTTCTGTTTCTGGAGTTGGTCGACCGCACGCTGCGCGACCGCATCCGGGCGGAGCGTATTACCGGCCGTAAGGTGCTCGGCGTCATGCCGCGGAATTCACGGCGTTACCGTCCGTTCAATCAGCAGGCCAAAGAGATTGCCATGCATTACTTGGCTAAAGCCGTCGTTCCCTATTTCGGACGGGAAAAACCGGTCGTTATCAATATACTGAGTACCGAAGAAGGCGACGGCAAGCATTTCGTAGCGCAATACCTGCGCGACTATTGGCAAAAGTCGGGTTTGAAGGTGGGCCTGCTGTCCTACCGCGAAGAATTCAATTGCCGGAGCGAATCTTACTTGTTGGCGAACAATCTGACGGATTACTGTCAGGCGGGCGACGCGATGATCGTGCTGGTCGTTCACCAGCCGCTGACCGAGGAGAGCGTGCCGTCCCCGTTGTTGGAAAGCGCGAACCTGAACCTGATGATCGCCCGTTCGGACAGGACGTGGACAACCATCGATCAGGAAGTCTTCGAGAAAGTGGGCGAGCAGAGCGGGGAAACTCCGTTGTTCCTGGTGTTGAATCAGACGGCCTGGGACGTTACGGAAGATTTCACGGGGCTGTTGCCGCCTTATTCCCGTTTCCGTCGCTGGCTTTACCGGCTTTCCCAGCTCGGGCTTACCGCTCGGGATACGAAAAAGAACGAATCGGGAGTTTAAACAGAAAATGCCGCAATGAAATCGTCCGGTGCGATAAAAGAGCGTCCTCGCTTTTTCGTGATCGTCGTCCTGCTGCTTGGCGTACTGGTCGTAAACGAATTGTTGGTGCGTGCGGGAACGGTACAGGGCGTTGCATTCATGCTGTTGCCGATTTTCGCGCTGCTGGGTTTCGCTTTCGCACTGAGACCGCATGCCACGCTGTGGCTTTATATCGCCGTCAATTATTACATCATCGGTCTGACCCGTTACGTCGACCTGAAAGGCGGTATGCTGATGATGGGATTCTCCGTATTGTTGTTGGTGGTATTGTTCGTCAGCCAATGGCTCGGAAAGGTGGAGTGGCGCAGGGGATTCAATCAACTTACCCTTTACTGGACGATTTGGTTCGTGTACTGTACGGTGCTCGCTTTCCTGCCGAGCGCTCATTTCGACGCTTGGATGATTGCGATCAACTTGTACGCTTTTATCCCTTTGCTGCTGGTATTCGCGGTGCCGATTATTTTCCGCAGGTACCGCGACCTGAAGATTTTCCTGTTCGTCTTTTCGTTGCTTACTCTGACGGCCGTATGCAAGGCGCTGTGGCAGAAAACGGTCGGATTCGATACCGCCGAGAAGATTTTTTTGTATCAGGAAGGCGGAGCCAGTACGCACATCATCTGGTCGGGAACCCGTTATTTTTCTTTTTTCACCGATGCGGCGAATTTCGGTTCGGGAATGGTGTTTTCGATGGTCGTATTTTCGATCGCCTCGGTTTACGTCCGGGGGGGGCTGCGGTTTTACTATCTGGCTGTCGCTGTCGCCGCCGCTTACGGTTTCGGACTGTCGGGTACCCGCAGCGCGGTGATCGTGCCGTTCGTAGGTTACGCGCTGTATATTCTGACCACGAAGAACAAACGGATTTTGTTGGCCGGTGTCGTGACGTTGGCCATCCTGTTCGGCTTTTTTAAATTTACGCATATCGGGGACGGCAATGTCATGATTTATCGGATACGTTCCGCATTCAATCCGACCGAAGACGCTTCTTTCCAGGTGCGGCTCGAAAATCAGGAAAGGCTGAGGAGGGTTATGGCCGATAAGCCTTTCGGGGTCGGGCTCGGGTTGGGCGGAGGCAAGGCGAGCCGTTTCGACGATACGGCCGTTACGTCGTGGATTGCGACCGACTCGTGGTATGTGATGGTATGGGTCGAAACCGGAGCCGTAGGCGCTGTGCTGTACTTGGTTCTGCATGCTTTGATTCTCGGGGTCGGGGCGTGGCGGATCATGTTCCGGATACGGGATCCGCAGTTGAAGGGGTTGCTGGGAGCCCTGCTGGCCGGGGCCGGGGGAATGATGGCGGGGTGTTATGCCAACGAGATCATGAATTTTCCGAACGGACCGATGGTCTATATCTGCGAAGCGTTCGTATTCGCCGGTTGCTGGTACGACCGGGAATTGGCCGCAAGGAAACAAAAGGAACTGTCGTATGGGGACGAAGCCTGAGCTGTCGGTCATTACCGTCAATTATAACGGATACGGGGATACGGTAGCGCTGATCGACTCCCTGAGAAAACATCTGGCGGATATTTCGTTCGAGACGATCGTCGTCGATAACGCTTCGCGTACGGACGAAGCGGAAGCTATCCGCCGGCATTTTCCGGACGAGGAGCGGCTGGTGTTGATTCGTAGCGAGCGGAATCTCGGATTCGCCGGAGGAAATAACCTCGGGATCGGAGCGGCGAGGGGCGATTATCTGCTGTTGCTGAACAACGACGCCTTCGTCGAGGACGGTTCGCTGCGGGAGTTGATCGCCGTGTTGGAAAACGATTCCCGGATCGGATGCGTCTCCCCGAAGATCCGTTTTGCCGATTCTCCGCGCGATATTCAGTTCGCCGGGTATACTCCGCTCAGCCGCATTACGTTGCGAAATTCGCTGATCGGTTTTGGAGAACCCGATCGGGGACAATATCAGGCTTCGCATGTCACTCCGTATTGTCACGGCGCCGCCATGATGTTCCGCCGGGAGACGGTAGAACGGGTCGGACCGATGCCGGAGGCGTATTTCCTCTACTATGAAGAGCTGGACTGGTGCGTTCGGATCGCGCAGGCCGGATACCTGTTGTGGTACGAGCCGAAAGCCACCGTATTTCATCGCGAAAGCCGCTCCGCCGGACAGAACAGTCCGCTGCGGACTTATTACCTGACCCGCAACCGGCTACTATTCGCGCGGCGAAACCTGAAGGGAGCGTACAGGTGGCTTTCGATCCTCTATCAGACGGCGGTGGCGGTTCCGAAAGCGTGCCTTGCGGCGACGTTGAAAGGCGACCGGCGGAACGTCTCGGCGGTGCTGAGGGGGTGCCGGGATTTTTGGAAAATCTTATAATTTTATGTCATGGCGGTTTTGTACGAAATAGCCGGTTGGGCCGATATTCTGTTGTGGATCGTGTTTGCGGTGCAGGTCGCGTATCTGTTGTTTTTCGCCTGGAAGGGCGGGATGCTGCGGCCGTGGAATGCTGTGCGGCAGCCAGTCCGCAACAAGCGGCGTTTCGCCGTGTTTTTTCCGGCCTACAAAGAGGACCGCGTGATCGTAGGGGCCGTAGAGTCTTTTTTACAACAGGATTATCCGGCCGATTCTTACGAAGTGGTCGTGATTTCGGATCGGATGCAGGATCGGACGAACGAGCGGTTGTCCGGACTGCCGGTTACGCTGCTCAGGGTGGATTTCGAAAACAGTTCGAAGGCCCGGGCGCTTACGTTCGCCGTCGATAAGCTGGATCGGAAACGGTACGACGTCGCGGTAGTGATGGATGCCGACAATACGGTGCAGCCCGATTTCCTGCGACGGCTGAACGAAACGTTCGAGACGGGTACGCGGGCCGTCCAAGCGCATCGTCAGGCCAAAAACCGCAATACGCCGACGGCCGTTCTCGACGCCGTCAGCGAGGAGATCAACAATGCGGTATTCCGGGCCGGGCATATCCGCAGCGGGCTTTCGTCGGCGCTGATCGGTTCGGGGATGGCTTTCGATTACGGATGGTTTCGCGATAATATCCGCAAAACGTGTACGGCCGGCGAGGACAAAGAGTTGGAAGCCCTGTTGTTGAAGCAGGGAATATATATTCATTACCTGCCGGACGTTCCGGTCTACGACGAGAAAACCCAGCGCGGAGAGGCGTTCGGCAACCAGCGTAGGCGTTGGCTGGCGGCGCAGTTCGGCGCGTTGGCGAAAGGCCTTCGCGACCTGCCCGGGGCGATTGCCGGCGGTAATTTCGATTACGCCGACAAGTTGTTCCAGTGGATGCTGCTGCCGCGGGCGGTGCTGATTGCCGGCATTCTCTTTTTCGGGGTACTGTTTACGGCAGCCGATCCCATTTGGGGCGTCAAATGGGGAATCCTGCTGTGGCTGCTCGGGTTGGCGGTGGCGATGGCGATCCCGGATTCCCATGCGGACAGGCAACTGAGCGAGGCGCTGCGGAAGGCGCCTGGCTTGGCCGCCGGGATGGTGCTGAACCTCTTCCGGTTGCGGGGCGTAAACAAGCGTTTTATTCATACCGAACACGGTGACGAATCTGTCGTAAACTGATTATTATGAGTTTGAAAGAGAAAATAAAGCAGAATCCGGAGCTTAAGCGCCGCCTGCTGAATGCGATGGTGCATCCGGTCAAAACTCGGCCGCGGGGATGGTTGCGCCTGTTCCGGCGGTTTTATACCGAACGCGGGAAAGGCTCGGTCGTCTGCCGCAGCGCGCGGTTGGATATCGTTCCGTTCAATCCGTTTTCGCTCGGCGCGCGTTCGGTGATCGAGGATTTCAGTACGGTCAACAATGCGGTCGGCGCGGTGCGTATCGGCGACCGGAGCCGCATCGGACTGGGCAATACGATCATCGGGCCGGTGCGTATCGGCGACGACGTCAATCTGGCCCAAGGAATTACCGTGTCGGGGCTGAATCATAATTTCGAAAATATTTGCGCTCCGATTGCGGCGCAGGGCGTTTCGACGTCGGAAGTCGTGATCGCCGACGACGTATGGATCGGAGCCAACGCCGTGATTCTGGCCGGGGTCAGTATCGGTTCTCACAGCGTCGTTGCAGCCGGTGCCGTTGTGACGAAAAACGTCCCGGAGTGTTGTGTGGCGGCCGGAAATCCGGCGCGGATCGTAAAGTATTACGACCGGGAGGCCGGTTTGTGGAAAAAAAATTGACCGAAGGGCCTGTGGATCCGTTCGGAATGGAAAACGAAATGGAGAAAGGTAAGCCGAAAGTGAGCGTCGTGATTCCGGTTTATAATACGGAAAAGTATTTGGAGGCTACGTTGCAGAGCATCCGGAATCAAACTTGTTGCGAAATCGAGATCATCGTGATCGACGACGGTTCGACGGATTGCAGTGCGGAGATCGTCCGCCGGGCCGCGGACGAGGACGGCCGGATCGTTCTCGTTTCGCAACCGAACCGGGGATTGTCCCTGGCGCGGAATGCCGGGATCGCACGGGCCTCCGGCGAGTTCGTTTATTTTATGGACAGCGACGACCTGCTGGAGAAAGACGCTTTGGAGACATGTTATCGGAAATGTACGGAACAGCGTCTCGATTTCGTGATTTTCGACGCAGAGGCGTTTTCCGACGAAGGGGCGGATATTCCGGGGATCCGGTACGAACGAACGCAGGGAATGCGGGATCGTGTCTACGATGGCCGGGAGCTGCTGGCTCTGTTGCTGCGCGAAGGGCGTTACCTGCCTTCGGCCTGTTTGAGTTTCGTTCGTCTCGGTCTGCTGCGGGAATCCGGACTCCGTTTTTACCCGGACATGCTGCACGAGGACGAACTTTATACGCCGATGCTGTATCTGTATGCCGCGCGAGTCGGCTGTATCGAGCGCGCTTTTTTCAAGCGTCGGGTCCGCGAGGGTTCGATTATGACGAACCGGATTTCCCGGCGCAATATGGAGGGGTATTTCACGGCGTTCCGTGAGATGCGCTTTTGGAAACGCTCGCATCCGGGCGACAAGCGGTTGGTCGGGCTGTGGTTCTCCTATATCGTCGATCCGGTGATCTGGAAAGCCCATGCGCTGCCGCTGCGTGACAAATGGCGGGTCGTCCGGGCCGGGTTTCCCTATTTCGGTTACGTGAAAGTGAGAACCTTATTCGTATTTTTGTTCAAACGCTGAAGGGAACGGGGCATGTCGCTAAAGAAAGATTTGTTTTCGGGGGTATTCTATACGGCGGTCGCCCGGTATTCGGGCCTGATCGTCTCGCTGGTGATCGCCGGCGTACTGGCGCGCCTGATTCCGCCGGAGGATTTCGGTGTCGTAGCGGTGGCGACCGTAATTATCAGTTTTTTCGGCATATTCAGCGATCTGGGAGTCGGGGCTGCCGTGATACAGAACAAGATCCTGACCGACGGAGATCTGTCGAAGATTTACTCGTTCACGGTGTGGACGGGCGTGTTGTTGGCCGTACTGTTTTTCGCCGCATCGTGGCCGATTGCCGCGTATTATGAAAAAAGTATCCTGAAAAGCCTGTGTCAGTGGCTGTCGGTCAACCTGCTGTTCGCTTCGGTCAATATCGTGCCAAACGCTCTGCTGCACAAGGCGAAACGTTTCCGTTTCCTGGCTGTGCGGAATCTGGTCGTTCAGGTCGGAGGCGGAGCGGTTTCGATCGTAGCGGCGCTGTGCGGCGCCGGTTTGTACGCGCTGATCGTCAATCCGATTCTGTCGAGCGTCCTGCTGTTCGTCCTTTCGTACCGGGCCTACCCGCAGCGGCTGCGGCCGACCTTCGGGCTGGATGCGATCCGGAAGATATTCAGTTTTTCGGCTTACCAGTTCCTGTTCAACGCGATCAACTATTTCAGCCGGAACCTGGACAAACTGCTGATCGGTAAGTGTATGGGGATGACTCCGTTGGGGTATTACGAGAAATCGTACCGACTGATGATGCTGCCGCTGCAAAACATCACGCATGTGATCAGTCCGGTCATGCATCCGGTATTTTCAGAGTTCCAGCACGATTTGCAGCGGGTGCGCACGTCGTATGAGAAGATTGTCCGCTTGCTGGCTTTCATCGGTTTCCCGCTGTCGGTTTTTCTGTGGTTCGCCGCTCAGGAAGTCGTGCTGATTATTTTCGGATCGCAGTGGATGCCGTCGGTGCCGGTCTTCCGGATTCTGTCTCTTTCGGTCGGCGTACAGATCGTGCTGGCGTCGTCCGGCGGGATTTTCCAGGCGGCTAACGATACGCGGAGCCTTTTTGTCAGCGGGGCGTTTTCGGCGACGCTCAACGTGGCTGGCATTCTGGTCGGGATTTTCGTTTTTCGATCGTTGGAGGCGGTCGCATGGTGCATTTGCGTGACGTTTACGATCAATTTCGTGCAGTGTTACTGGATGATGTACCGGGTGACGTTCGCGAAAAGCCGCCTGTCGGGGTTCTGCCGACAGCTCGTTTCGCCGCTGGCGGTAAGCGGGATACTCGTGCTGTTGCTGGGAGCGACGACGGCCCTGACGAAAGATTCTCCGGAACTTGTCAGCATCCTGGCGAAAGGGGCCGTTTTTTTATTAACTTTGTTTGTGTACCTGCAGGTTAGCGGGGAATATGATATTTTGGCCAAATTCAAACGTAAAGGTAATCCGTCATGAAAATCCTGTTCCTCGTATTCCACGGTTTCGATGCGTTCAACGGAATCAGTAAGAAGATCGGCTATCAGATCGAGGCGTTGCGGATACTCGGTCATCAGGTCGAGCTCGGTTCGCTCGTTGTGGACGAACGGGGACGTTGGAAACGCATGGGCGGCGACCGGGTCGTGGAGGATCTTGGCGCCGGGATCGTCGGGAAATTAAAAAAAAGATGGCGTTACGGTTCGCTCGCCCGTTACATCGTAGAGGACGGTTTCGATTTCGTTTACATGCGTTCCGATCATAACGCCAATCCGTTTACGATTCGGATGGCCCGGCGTGTACGCCGGGCCGGCATCGCGATGGTGATGGAAATTCCGACTTATCCCTACGATCAGGAGTACCGGACGCTCGGGCTGAAAGAAAAAACGGAACTGGCGATCGACCGTATTTACCGGCGCGCGCTGGCCCGCCAATTACGCGCCGTAGTGACATTCAGTGATTTAAGCTCGATTTTCGGACAGCGGGCGATCCGCATATCCAACGGGGTCAGTTTCGAACGCATTCCGGTCCGCCGGGAACACGATCCGGTTCGCGGCGAAGTGCATCTGGTTGCCGTGGCCGATATCAGTTTTTGGCACGGGTTCGACCGTTTGGTACGGGGAATGGCGGTTTATTATACCTGCAAACAGCGCTCGGCCGACGTGTACCTGAGCATTGTGGGCCGCGGCCGGGCTGAGACGCTCGACGAACTGCGCCGGACCGTTCGGCAGAACGGATTGGAACGATGGGTGCGTTTTACCGGCCCGCTGTTCGGAGAAGCGCTGGATCGGGAGTTCGACCGGGCCGATATGGCCGTCGGCAGTCTCGGGCGGCACCGTAGCGGAATTTCATATATCAAAACTTTGAAGAACAGGGAGTATGCGGTTCGGGGAATCCCGTTCGTTTATTCCGAGTGCGACAGCGATTTCGAGCGGATGCCTTATGTGTTGAAAGCGCCGGCCGACGAGTCGCCGCTGGACGTCGGCGCATTGGTGGCCTTTTGTTCCGGACGCCGTTTCTCTGCCGCGGAGATCCGGGAGTCCGTGCGGTTTCTTTCGTGGGAGAATCAGATGCGCAAAGTGCTCGACGAATCGTTAAAGACGGCGTAAATGGCAAAAAAAATCGTATATCTGATTCCCGGGCTCCATTTTCCGAGCGGCATGGAACGGGTACTGACGCTCAAGGCCAACTACCTGGCCGACGAGTTCGGTTACGACGTGACGGTGATCCTGACCGAAGAGAAGGACAAGCCGTTCTATTATCCGCTTTCGCCGAAGGTCAAAACGATCAATTTCGATTTGAACTTCGACCGGATGTACGGTTTGCCGTTGCATCGGCGGCTGGTTTATTACCGGAAGCGACTGCGGAAGTTCAAAAAAATGCTGACCTCGACGTTATGCGAGTTGAAGCCGGATATTACGGTTTCGTTGTTGCGCCGGGACATCAATTTCCTGAATACCGTTCCGGACGGCAGCGTGAAAATCGGGGAGATCCACTTCAACCGTTCCAATTACCGCGACTTTAACAACCGGATGCTTCCCTGTTTCGTTCGGGATGCGGTCAAAAAATACTGGAACGCGCAGTTGATCCGGGAGTTGAAAAAATTGAAAAAATTCGTGGTGTTGACCCGCGAAGACGAGGCGCTGTGGACGGAGTTGGATAATGTCACGACGATCCACAATCCGTTGCCGTTCTATCCGGGACCGGACCGTGTTTCTCCGTGTACGGCCAAACAGGCGATTGCCGTCGGCCGTTATACGTGGCAGAAGGGATTCGACCTTTTGATCGAAGCGTGGAAACGGGTGGCGGTCCGTCATCCGGACTGGACGTTGCGAATTTACGGGGGAGGGGATTCGACGATTTATGCGCGGATGGTCGAAGAGGCCGGATTACGGCGAACCTGCCGTTTGGAAGGCGTTACCGACGATGTGGTCGGTAGGTTTTGCGAAAGTTCCGTTTTTGTGCTTTCTTCGCGTTTCGAAGGGTTCGGGATGGTCGTGGCCGAAGCGATGGCCTGCGGAGTACCTCCGGTTGCGTTCGCCTGTCCCTGCGGGCCGAAGGATATTATCCGTGACGGCGAGGACGGACTGCTGGCGAAAAACGGGGATGTGGAGGACCTGGCCGAAAAGATATGCCTGTTGATCGAACGGGACGAACTGCGCAAACGGATGGGGAGCCGGGCGAGGGAACATGTGCGGCGGTTCGATATCGACACCATTATGCAGCAATGGAGACAGCTTTTCGATGAGGTGACTTCGTAAAGGATCATGCCGGAAATATGAAATGGTACGAAAAATATCTGTCCGTTTACGGAAAACCGTACGCGGATGTGCCTGCCGAGGTTATGGACGGAATCCGCAACCGGCTTCGGACATTGCAGAGCGACGAGCCGCTGGTTTCGGTCGTGGTGATCGCTTATAACGAAGAGAAGCACCTGCCGGCATGTCTATGGTCGCTTTCGGAAAGCGTGTGCGAATATCCGATGGAGATCATCGGCGTGAACAACGATTCGGCCGACCGCACGGCGGATGTTTTCGAAGCGTCCGGAATTCCGTATCATACCGAACTGCAACATAGTTGCGGATATGCCCGCCGGTGCGGACTACAATATGCCCAAGGGAAATATTACATTTGCATCGATTCCGACACGATGTATCCGCCGGGGTATGTGCAGGCGATGGCGGATGCGTTGCAAAGACCGGGGATCGTCGCCGTTTCGTCGCTGTGGAGTTACATGCCGGACGAAGGTCACCCGTGGCTGGGCCTAAAAATTTACGAGTTTATGCGCGATACGCACCTGTGGATGCAGTCGTTCAAACGGCCGGAACTGAGCGTCCGGGGGTTGGTGTTCGCCTACAATGCCGACTACGGCCGGAAAGTGGGATACCGGGTGGATATTATCCGAGGCGAGGATGGGTCGATGGCATTGGGCTTAAAGCAATACGGCAGGATCGGTTTCGTACGCAGCCGGAAAGCCCGTGCGGTGACCGGTTACGGGACGGTCGGCGCCGACGGTTCGTTCCTGAACAGTTTCCGGGTGCGGATTGTCAAGTATCTCAAGGGTATGGGAAGTTATTTTACGAAAAAGGATCGTTACCGGGACGACGAGTCGAACCTTGTCCGCTGAAAGGCTGGATGGGAACCGAATTATAGTGGATTCGATAGGTTATGAGATCAGGTGAACCTTACGTGCGTTTTTCCTGAACAAACGGACGCCGGAAATGGTGCGGAAAGTGTTTCCTCCGCGGAGTGCCGGTTCGGAATTTAAATCCGTTTCGAAAGCGCTCGTTTACCTGTTCAGAAGAAAAATCCGCGACCGGCTCGTTCGCCACCGCTTATTGACGATGGATGAGTACCTGAAAATCGGGAACCGCTGACCGAACCCGTGCGGCGGCGCTATTCGGCGAGCGTAAATCCCATGAAAACGGGATTGTGGTCGCTCCATTCCTGCGGCAGCGAATAGTAGCTGACCGGATGGATTCCCTGAGAGTATAGGATGAAGTCGATGCGCAGCAGGTCGAAAAAGCCGTGGAACGTATATCCGTACCCGTTTCCGCAACTTTTGAAACCGTCTTTCAGCAGGTCTCCCCGGATCGTTTGGTAGGTGTAGGATACCGGCGTGTCGTTGAAGTCGCCGCAGAGGATCAGCGGGGAGCGGGTCGATTGTACGATGGCATGTACCTGGCGGGCCTGCTCGGCTCGTTTCACGAAATTGCTTCGTATGGTGTTTTGCAGCTGGTTGACGCCGTGCAGGTCTCCGATGACGTAATTCTCCTTGATGCCCTCGATGAGCGCCCGGCTCTGCGTGATGCTGGTCGTCTGCATGTGCACGTTTACGATTCGGACGGGTCGGCCGTCGATCGAAAGGTCGCACCACAAGCCGTCGTTGCAGCTATTCTCGAACGGGATTATCTGCCAGTCCGTGATCGGATATTTGCTGAATACGGCCAGGAGCAGTTTACCGTCGCCTCTGTCCGGTTCGCTCCGGTACGGGTAAGCGCCGAACAGAGAATCCAGACCGGGCATCCCCCGGATGCCGTTGAATTCCTGAAAACAGATGATATCAACTTCCTCCTCGCGGGCATGCAACAGGATGTCGTCCAGAATCAGACGCACTTCTTGATGGACGGCTCCCGCATTCAGCGTCATAATTTTCATCGTTTTGCCTGCGGCGGACGCCGGGGGCGAGTACTGGAACATACCGTTCAGATACCGGTAGTTCGCTGCGATCGCCAGAATGGGGAACAGCAGCCATATGAATTGTCGTTTGAAGATCAGCCAGATAATGAACAGTGCGCAGAGGATCAGCAGGGCGGGGATCGCCAGACCCAAAAACGGCATCGACGGGTAAACGGCCGGGTCGGCGTACGGTACGAAATATCCGGCCATCGTAATCAGCGATACCAGGCAGATGACCAGATTGAAGGTCAGTTTCATAAATGTTCCGACGGCTTTTTTCCCCATGGCGCGGCGATGAATGAATCGCAAATATAGTGTTTTTAGCGATTTTCGGAGGGGGAGCGCGAAGTTTAAGCCGGATTTATTCCGTTTCGGTCGCCGCGGTTTTCCGCACACGCGGTAAATAGGGTATTTCTGTTGCCGGATATTCGTACGCTCCGATAAATAAATGCTGCAAACGGCTTGGAATATCCGGGATAATGTGTTTATTTTGACAATCGGTTATCGGAGGGGTGCGTCGAGCGGAACCGGTGTTGTTAAGTGCTGTCTGACAGATATTTATGCAGAATAAAGGGAAACAGTCCATCCTGGAGAAAATCAAGCGCCCCGTCGATCCGAAATTGTTTATCAAGGAGATCGACGGTCTGCGTTTTCTGGCCATCCTGACGGTATTCATGCTGCATTTGAATAATTATGTCAGCCGGAGCGTCGGCCGGAACTTCAACGCCGGGATTTCGGACTTTTTTTCATGGGACTGGTTTATCAACCGGTTCGGGTTCGGGGTCGAGATCTTTTTTGCCATCAGCGGTTTCGTGATCTCCTTGCCTTTTCTGCGGCATTACATGTATCACGAAAAGAAACCGGAGCTAAAGGTTTATTACCGGCGTCGGTTTTCCCGGATCGGCTGGCCGTTCCTGCTCTCTTGCGTGATATTTTATACGCTTTATGTCGTAGCCAACCGTTTGTCGCTGGCCGGCGAATCCCCGCACCTGTTCAGCGCCGTGGCTTATGTGCATACGCTGATTTACGGGGCATGGGCTCCGTTCAATCCGGTCACCTGGAGCCTGGAGGCGGAAGTGCAGTTCTATCTGATCGCGCCTTTTCTGATCGGTTTTATATTTTCGAACCATTCGCTCATGCTGGTGAAACTGCTGGGACTCGCGGCGGCGGCCATCGTCGTACGGGCTTTGTTCCTGGACGATATCGCGCGGTTGCATCTCGACCGGACGGTGTTCGTATTCCTGCCGCTGTTCCTTTCCGGGTTTCTGCTGGCTTTTATCTATTTGCGTCATAATGATTTCCTGCTTCGGAAGTCATACGTATGGGATGCGGTCGCTGCGGCCGTCTTTTTCGGTATGCTGTGGACGACCTACGCTCCGAACCGCACTGCCTTTACGGTCTGCTGTTTCGTTTTCCTGGTCGCCGTATTCAAAAGCCGTTTGCTGAACCGGATGCTGACCCATAAGGCCGTTTATGTCCTGGGCGGCATGAGCTATTCGTTCTATTTGTTGCACTATCCGATGTTCTACTTGTTCGGCAAAGTATTCGGACAGCATCTGATGTGGTCGGAAAGTTACGTGGCGAACTATTTTACGCATGCTCTGGTTTTCTTTCCGCTGACGATTCTGGTCGCTTCGGTGTTTTACTGGGTCGTGGAACGGCCCTGTATCGCCAGGAAGCGGAACGTCCGGCTGAGAGCTGCAAACGGATTTGCAGGGGAACTGAATGTGAATTAATCGGTACAATACCATGAAAATAGCTATCGAAGCCCAGCGCATTTTCCGCGTGAATAAGCATGGGATGGATTTCGTCGCGCTGGAAGTGATCCGGGAATTGCAGAAGATAGATCGTGAAAACGAATATTTCATCCTCGTCAACGCGGGCGAAGACCGCTGCCTCGAGGAGAGCGAGAATATGCATATCGTGACGGTAAACGCTCCGCTCTATCCGCTTTGGGAACAGGTCTGCCTGCCGGAAGCGGTGCGCCGGATCGGGCCCGACATCCTGCATTGTACTGGCAATACGGCGCCGCTGCGGTGCGACGTTCCGCTGGTGCTTACCCTGCACGATATTATTTTTTTGGAGAAACGTTCCGGTTCCAGTCCTTCGTGGTATCAGAACATGGGGTGGTATTACAGGCGCTTTGTCGTCCCGCGTGTTCTGCCGAAATGCCGCCGGATCATCACCGTGTCGAACTACGAGCGCGAGCGGATCGGGAGTGCGCTGCAGATCGGCGGCGACCGGTTGGTTGCCGTTTACAACGGGTACGGAAGTCATTTTCGTCCGGTCGAATCTCCGTACGAGGTGACTCGCAAATACCTACCGGAGAAAGAATACCTGTTTTTTCTCGGCAATACCGATCCGAAGAAAAATACGGCGCGCACGCTCCGCGCCTATGCCCTGTATGCCCGGCAGACAGAGCGTCCGCTGCCGCTGCTGGTAGCGGATATTCCCGAAAACGTGATTGACGGAATATTGAAGGAGCAGCATATTTCCGACGTCAAACCGCTGCTGCGCCTGCCCGGTTACATTCTCAACGGCGATCTGCCGTCGGTATATTGCGGAGCGAAGATTTTTCTTTATACGTCGTTGCGCGAGAGCTTCGGAATCCCGATGCTGGAGGCGATGGCCTGCGGAACGCCGGTCGTTACTTCCGACACTTCGGCGATGCCCGAGGTCGCCGGGAGCGGGGCCGTGCTGGTCGATCCGACGGACGAGACGCAGATCGCCGGAGCAGTGCGGCGATTGCTGGACGATCCGCAACTGTACGAACGCCAGCGGGCTTACGGGTTGGAGCGGGTAAAACAATTTTCGTGGCGAAAGACGGCGGAACAGACGTTGGACGTTTATAAATCGGTCGGATTATGAAAGCATTGGAGATCGTATTCTGGATTTCGGTATTCGTCGTTTTTTATACTTATATCGGTTATGGCATCGTGTTGTGGGTGCTGGTAAAGGTTAAGGAGACGTTCCGTCCCCGGAAGGAGCCGCGGATGCCGGACGAATTGCCGGAAGTGACTCTGTTCGTTGCCGCTTACAACGAAGAACGGGTCGTGGACGAGAAGATGGCGAATACCCGGTCGTTAGATTACCCGGCCGATCGGTTGAAAGTGGTTTGGGTGACGGACGGAAGCGACGATTCGACGAACCGGAGACTGGAGGCCTACCCGGAGGTCGAGGTATTTTTTCAGCCCGAACGTCAGGGGAAAACGGCGGCGTTGAATCGCGGGATCGAATTCGTCGAAACGTCGCTGGTGGTGTTTACCGATGCCAATACGATGTTGAACCGGGAGGCGATACGTGAGATCGTGCGCTGCTTTTCCGACCCGACGGTGGGATGCGTGGCCGGCGAAAAGCGGATCGCCGTGCGGCGGCTCGACGGCGCGGCTGCCGGAGGCGAAGGCCTTTACTGGAAATACGAGTCGGCGCTGAAGCGGCTCGACTGGCGGCTGTACTCCGCGATGGGGGCGGCCGGCGAGTTGTTTGCCGTGCGGCGCGGCCTCTTCGAGCGGATGGAGAACGATACGCTGCTGGACGATTTCGTCCTCTCGCTGCGGATCGTGCAGAAAGGATACCGCATCGCTTATTGCGATACGGCCTATGCCATCGAAGGCGCTTCGTCCGACATGAAGGAAGAGCAGAAGCGCAAGGTGCGTATTTGCGCCGGCGGCCTGCAGTCGATCGGACGTCTGCGACCGCTGCTGAATGTCTTTCGTTACGGCGTGGTCAGTTTCATGTTCTTATCGCACCGGGTGCTGCGTTGGTCGCTCACTCCGCTGCTGCTTTTTTTGCTGTTGCCGGTCAATGCGGCGCTGGCCTTTAGCGGATCGCCGTTGTACATTACGTTCCTGGCGTTGCAACTGGCGTTTTACGCCGCCGCCCTCGGAGGATATTACCTGGCGACCCGGGCGATCCGCAACAAGTACTTGTTCGTGCCGTATTATTTCCTTTTTATGAACGTGAACGTGATCCGCGGTTTCTGCTATTTGCGGAAAAAACGGGGATCGGGTTCGGGCGCGTGGGAAAAAGCAAAGCGGGCCTGATCGCAGACCCGCCCGATGACGTCCGGAAAATCGGCTTAGATGTATTTTTTGATCATTGCGGTCAACTGTCCCACGACGATGGGCTTGGCCATGTAGTCGTTACAGCCTGCGTCGATCGCTTTTTGCTTGTCGCTGTCGAAAGCGTTGGCAGTAAGTGCGATGATCGGGATTTCCGGATCGATATCCCGGATTGCGCGGGATGCTTCCAGTCCGTCCATCTCCGGCATTTTGATGTCCATCAGGATCAGGTCGGGCTGCTCTTTTTTGTAAACGTCGATGGCTTCGATGCCGTTGTATGCCCGTAAAACGGTATACTCTTTCCTTAAGATGATGGACACCAGCAGAAAGTTACTGTCCGTATCTTCCGCAACCAATATTTTCTTGGGTCGATTGTCTGCCATTACTACCGATAGGATTAATTAAACGTTACAAAATAAGCCAATTTTTTCCATAAAAGCAATGATTTCCACGGAAATTGCTTTTTTTCTGGATTTTGCGCTTTTTGGGGATACAACACGTTCTGGACGAGCTATTTCCTTATTTTGAAATGCCGCTCCGATTTTTTGGGATAAATGTCGCTGATCGTAATCAGTATCCCGGTCTCCTCGACATTCCCGAAATCGGGGTTGACGACCGTTCCGAAAACGCGCATCGATGGCGAAAGGCTCATGTACGAGTTGATCAGCGGCGGGATGTTTTCACGGTAATTGCGGATCTCGCGGATCAACGTTTTGTAGTCTTCCGCATAGCTGCCGCCGCAGAACAGCGCTTCCATCTTTTCGACGTCGAAATCGAGGACGATCGGGTGAATGGCCTCGACCAGGTTTTCGCGATCCGGGAAATGTTTGCGCAGGAAATAGAGCAGGATGTTGCGGGCTTCTTTGTCGTACGAGCCGTACATGGTGACTTTGCCGAAAAAGTAGCGCATGTCCGGATTGTTCACGACCAGCGCTCCCAGTCCGTCCCACAGGTTGTCGAGCGAGTAAAGCCCTTTCGGGTTGCTGCGCGAGCCCTGGTAATGAGGCTGTACGAACGACCGTCCCAGTTCGATCGTGTAGGGCAGGTATTCCTCGCGGAATTTGTCCGTGAAACGAAAATAGTGTTCCGTCGACATGCATTTCGGATGCGACGAATGCGAAATGATGAAGCGGTATCCGCCGACGATCTCCTTTTGTTTCGGATCCCAGACGATCAACTGCCGGTATCCTTCCGGATCGAGGTCGTATTCGTCGATGTCCGTGTCGGCTCCCGTGCCGCCTCCGCCGTCGCGGAACGACACTTCCCTGAGCCGTCCGATTTCCCGCATTACGTTCGGGCTGTCGCCGGCTGTGACGACGTATATTTCATTGTCTCCGTTATTGGTCGGGCGCAGAAAGCGTTCCCGGGTCAATTCTGCTTCTATCAAATCGGTCGGGACGGGGTCGATCAGTGGTTTCATCGGGTGTTTTGATTGGATGAGCAAAAATATAAAAACAAATCGACAAAGTAATATTTAGCCGTTTTTTTGTTCGTTTTTAAGTTTATATACGTATTCCCGGAGCCGTTCCGCCCATACTTTCGCGGGCTTCCCGTCGTCGAGCCGCTGCCACGGCACCGGTTTTCCGAAGCGGATGCGGAAATCTTTTCCTCGCTGGCGGAACATCTCGTCGGGCAGGTAGAGCATTTCGAGATTGGCCCGGATGCCCACGGCGGTGCGGAAGTTGGACAGGTTGTAAAAAAAAGACGACAGTTCCCCTTCGAAATAGACCGGAACGACGTCGCGGCGGCTTTCGATCGCGTTTTTGACGAAACTGGGTCGCCACGGGCAATCCCGCACGACGCCCCGGTGCCGGCGCGAGCAGAGCCCGGCCGGGAACGTGGCGACCTGCACGCCGCTTTGCAGGTTTTGCCGGAACAGTTCGGCGTACTGCGCCTTCTGCCGGCCGTGCTTGTTGACCGGGATGAAGAGCGGATTGAGCGGCGTGAGGTGCATCAACAGGTCGTTGACGATGATTTTGACCGATCCGAAATGGCGCTCCAGTTCGTCGCACAGCATCATGCCGTCCATGCCGCCGAACGGATGGTTCGAAGCGAACAGGTAGCGTCCTTCGCGCGGCAACTTTTCGAGCCCGACCGCCCGGTAACGGATACCCATATCCGCCAGCGCCGCGCGGATGAACGGGATCGGTTCGAGGTGCGAATAAGCCTGCAAAATACGGTTGATTTCGTTCTGGTGGATCGTGCGTTTCAGATAGGCCACTACGAAGCGCGGTAACAAACGCGCCAGCGCCGGATTTTTATCCCGGATCACTTTCTCCAGATCGACGGTAAGCGTTTTCTCGTCGGACATCACGTTGGGTTGATTTTGCGCAAAATTAAGATATTCCCGGTTCATTGGAACGGTTTCGGGTAAATTTTGTACTTTTATCCGCGAAATTTTAACTTGTCGTTATGGAGTCCTACCATGTGCCGGTGCTGTTCGCCGAAAGTATCGATTTGCTAAACATACGTCCCGACGGAATGTATGTCGATCTGACTTTCGGCGGCGGCGGGCATTCGCGCGGGATTCTGGAGCGGCTTTCCGCAAAGGGGCGCCTGCTGGGGTTCGACCAGGATAGCGACGCCCGCCGCAACGTCCCCGACGACGCCCGCTTCACGTTCATAGAATCGAATTTCCGTTTCATGCGGGGGCAATTGCGCCTGCACGGATACGAACAGGTGGACGGGGTGCTGGCCGATCTGGGCGTGTCGTCGCACCATTTCGATACGCGGCAGCGCGGATTCTCGTTCCGTTTCGACGCTCCGCTCGACATGCGGATGAATCAGCGTGCCCGGCTTTCGGCTGCGGACGTAGTGAACCGTTACGAAACGGGAAAATTGATCCGGATTTTCCGGGATTACGGCGAACTGGACGCTCCGCACCGGATCGCAGGATGCATCGAGCGGGTGCGCCGCGAGCGGCCGCTCGCTTCGATCAGCGACCTGATCGAAGCGGTTGCGCCGGTAACCCCGCGCGGGGCGGACAGTAAGTTTCTGGCCAAGCTGTTCCAGGCGATCCGCATCGAGGTGAACGGCGAGATGGATGCGCTGGAGATGATGCTCGAACAGGCGCTCCGCGTACTGCGTCCCGGGGGACGGTTGGTGGTGATCACTTATCATTCGCTCGAAGACCGGCTCGTCAAAAATTTCATGCGTAGCGGAAATTTCACGGGCAAACCGGAGAAGGATTTTTACGGACGGCCCCGGACGCCCTGGGAACTGGTCGTACGCAAGGCGATCGTTCCGTCCGCCGAAGAGACCGAACGGAACCCGCGTTCGCGGAGCGCCAAACTGCGGGCCGCCGAAAAACGCTGATCGTCCGAAAGAACCGGATTCCGCACGATCGGCGATTTTACTGTATATTTTAGCCTGTCGCCGGGAAGGCTATTGATAAATTTTGTTAACTTTGCCGAGCTGATAACAAGAACCGATATGAGAAAAAAAATGTTGAGTTTCGGGGCCGCGCTGTTGTTGCTGGCGGCTCCTGTTTCTCAGATAGAAGCCGCGCCGCGCGAGGCGCAATCCCATTACGATAAGGGTATAGCCCTTTACGAAAAACAGAAATACTCCGCTGCGCAGACCGAGTTCGAGAAGGCGGCCCGCGGCGCAGGCGCCGACGATGTCGGGTTTTCGGAGCGGGCGGCTTATTACATAGCTTTGTGCGCCGCCGAGATGCGGCAGGGAAACGCCCGCGAGATGCTCGACCGTTTCATTCTGGAGTATCCGGGTTCGATCTATGCGAACGACATCCGGTTTTCGCTCGGCACGCTGTTGCACGAGGAGGGCGATTACCAGGCCGCCTATGCGCAGTACCAACAGGTCGATCCCTATGAGCTCGACTTTTCGCGTTTCGACGAATATAATTTCCGGACGGGATATGCCGCCTACATGTGCGGAGACACCGACAAGGCCTACGGCTATTTCAAGAACTGCAATACCGATCCGCAGTATAAGCCGCACGCCACGTATTACATCGCTTATATCGACTATTCCCGCGGCGATCTGCAGGCGGCCAAGCGGGAGTTCGCGTCGATCGCGGACAATCCGGCTTACGAACCGATCATTCCGTTTTACCTGTTGCAGATCGAGTTCCGGGAGAACAATTACGACTACGTGGTGGCTAACGGGATTCCGTTGCTGGCCAAGGCGACCGAAGCCCGTCAACAAGAGATTTCGCGGATCGTCAGCGAAGCTTATTTCCACCTGGGCGACTATCCGAAGGCGCTGGCCTATATGGACAATTACGCCAAATTGGGCGGTGAGATGGGGCGCGAGGAGCTTTACCTGGCCGGTTACTGCAATTACGTCGACCGCGACTATCCGAAAGCGATCGACCGGCTCACGCAGGTCGCTTCGGGCGGCGACGAACTGGCTCAGAACGCCAGCTTCCACCTCGGCGACGCTTACCTGCAGATGGGGGACAAGAAAAAAGCGATGAGCGCTTTCGCGCTGGCCGCTTCGGACGATTTCGACCAGGCGATCCGCGAAGAGGCCATGTTCAACTACGGAAAGTTGCAGTACGAATTGGGCGGCGGTATTTTCAACGAAGCGATCACCACGTTGGATAATTATATCAAGGAATTTCCCGATTCGCCTCGGATCAACGAGGCGCGCGAGATCCTGTTGGCTGCCTATTTCAATTCCCGCAACTACAATGCGGCTTACGAGGCGATCCGCCAGTTGCCCGATCCGGACAACAACGTGAAGATGGCGTTGCAGAAGATCGCTTATTTCCGTGCGCTGGAGTGTTTCGAGGCCGGCGACTACGACCGGACGCTCGAATTGCTCGATGTGGCCGACGCCAATAGATATACGGCCAAGTATACGGCGCTGACCAAATTCTGGCGGGCCGAAACCTATGTCCGCAAAGGGGATTACGCCAAAGCGCAGCCGCTTTACGAGGCTTATGTGGCGCTTTCTCCGAGTAACGAGCGAGAGAACCGGATGGCGCAATACAACTTGGGATACTGTTATTTCAATGCCAAGCAGTGGGACAAGGCCGCCGCGAGGTTCAATAGTTTCCTGAACGCTTATCCCGCCAAGGACGATTTGCGGGCGGACGCTTTCAACCGGTTGGGTGACATCGCTTTCGCCCAACGCGAGTACTACAAGGCGATCGAAAATTACGACAAGGCGATCAGCCTGTCCACGGTCGGGGCCGATTACGCCCGGTTCCAGCGGGCCGTGATGCTCGGTCTGGTCGACAAGTACGACCGCAAGGTCGAGTCGCTGATCGCGATTATCGGCGACGGCAAGAGCGACTACGTCGACGACGCGATGTTCGAGTTGGGGCGCACCTACGTGCGCCGTGAACGCTTCAACGACGGCGCCGCCGTACTGAAACGCCTGGTGGACGGTTATCCGCAGTCGCCGTTCGCCGTGAGCGCCCTGTCCGAGTTGGGACTGATTTACCAAAATCTCGGCAAAAACGACGAAGCGTTGAAATACTACAAGAAGGTGGTCGACAACTATCCCTCTTCGCCGCAGGTGAAGGATGCGATGATCGGTATCAAGAATATTTATGTCGACAAGAACGATGTCGATACCTATTTCGCTTTTGCCAAACAGAGCGGTATCGAGACGAACGTGACGGTCGTCGAGCGCGATTCGCTTTCGTTCATGGCGGCCAACCGGGTTTACCAGAGCCGGGATTATACGCGGGCGCTTCCGTTGATGGACAATTACCTGCGCCAGTATCCGCAAGGGGTTTATCGGGCGGATGCGCTGTATGCGCTCGGCGACTGTTCGCTGCAGGCAGGAAACCGTGCGGGGGCGTTGGCGGCTTTCGAGGAGGTCGGCAACATGCCGAGCAACCGTTACCAATCGCTGGCGCTGCAGAAAGCCGCAGCCATGCAGATGGAGGATAAAAATTATGCGGCCGCAGCCGAGTCGTACAAGCGGCTGAGCGTGATCGCGCCGCAGAAGAACGTGGCTTCCGAAGCGTTGGACGGCTACCTGAAAGCGGTCGTGGCGTCCGGGGATATGACTGCCGCGGGCAATGCCGCCGACGAAGTGCTGGCTTCTTCCCACCTGACCGACGATCTGGCGCATACGGCCAATTTCTTGAAAGGCCGCGCGCTACAAGCCGCCGGGGACGACAACGGGGCGCTGGCGCACTACCGCAAGATGATCGACGCCCGTACGCGGGATGCGGCCGAGGCGCGTTACCAGATCGTTTCGATCCTGTTCAAGCAGAACAAACTGAAAGAGGCCGAGAAGGAAGTGTTCGCGTTCTCCGAAAAGAACCTGCCGTACGAGTACTGGATGGGAAAGGCCTTTCTGATTCTCGGCGACATTTACGTCAAGCAGAACGACGCGTTCCAGGCCAAAGCCACCTATAAAAGTATCGTGGACGGCTATTCCGACAAGAATGACGGCGTCGTAGCCGAGGCGCAGCAGAAAATGGACGCATTGAAATAGATTTTAAAGTAACCGACAGAGAGTGATGAAAAAAACAATCATACTGATCGCAGCGGCGGTGGCCGCATGTCCCGCCTGGGCGCAGAAGCCCGAAGAAGGGGATCTGAACCGCCAGATGGAAGTGACGCGCGATTACGAACCGACCGTGAACGAAGCATCGAAACTGAATGTTAAACCCGATATGAACGATACGGTGGCGCTGCGTCCCGAGGTGACTTACAAGGTTCATCCGAACCCGATCAGCTACGGGTTCGAAGTGACGCCGATTAAACCGGTGTCGGTCAGTCTGGACAACTACCGGCAGGATCGCCCGTTGTACCTGAAAGTCGGCGTCGGCGTTCCGTTCCAGAGCGTGGTGGACGCTTATTTTTCGTCTACGAAGAACGTCAACGGCAAGTGGGGCGTACTGGTCAACCATTACGGCAGTTGGAGCGATCGCAAGAACGACAACGGGATCAAGACTCCGGCCGGGCAGACGTTCAACCGGATCGGGGCGTACGGCGAGCGTCGTTTCGGCCGTTTCGGGATCGGCGGCGAACTGGGGTACGATTACGATAAGATCAGCCGCTACGGGTACGATACGACCTGGACGTTGGAAAACTTTACCGGACGGAATATCGACGCTTCGGCATCGGCCCTGCGGCAGAACTTTTCGACCGTGCACGGGAAAATCTATTTCGGACATGCGTTCGAAGACCTTTCCTATTTCAATATCCGTTTCGGCGCCGAGGGAGCTTATTTTCAGGATCGTTTCGACATGAAGGAGGCCGATGTGAAGACGTTTCTCGATCTGGGAAAACGTTTTGGGCAGCGGCATGGGGTGACTCTGCACGCCGGTTACGATGTTTATAAAGGCAGCGGCGAGTTGGACGGTTACAAGGATAATATCCTGACGGTACGGCCGATGTACCGTTTGCAGGGCGGAAAGCTGGAATTTGCGCTGGGGGCCAATTACGTGCTCGACAACGACGGGGATCGCAGCGAAAGCGCCTTCTTCCCGCTGTTCGAACTCAAATGGCGCGCTTCGGACGGTTTTACTCCTTATCTGAAGATCGACGGCGAGTACTTGAACTACGGTTACCGTAATACGGTGACTTGGAATCCTTACGTGTTGCAGGGCGTTACGGGGCGTAATACCAGCGAATACAACGGTCGGATCGGTATCCGGGGCGGCGTTTCGTCGTCGTTCGCGTACCATGTGTTCGGCGGCGTTTCGCGCTATCTGAACATGAATTACGGATTGAATGCCTACCTGATGTTGCTGGGGGACGGGGCGAATGTGTATCAGGCTCTTTACCAGGGAAACGTGTTCGGAGTGTCGCAGCGCGACGTGACGATGTGGACGATCGGGGCCGAGTTGGAAGGACGTATTTCCGGCGCGTTCGGCTTGCTGTTCAATTTGCAGTACCGGGGTTACGACGTGAAAAAAATCGAAGATCAGAGCGCCCATATCGGGTTGCCGAACCTGACGGCCGGACTCGCTCTGAAATACAATTACCGGGATAAATTGCTGCTCAAGGCCGGAGTGGACGTGTACGGACCGCGCGATTTCGACATCTTGTTTATGTATACGGACGGGGCGAGCGCGTCTGCCGGACTGGGCCGGACTCATGTGGATATGCAATTCGACGTATATTTCGGCGCCGAATACAACATTTCGAAGAGGATCGGCGTGTTCCTCGAAGGGCGTAACCTGGCCAACCAGCGGATTTACCGTTACAATCAGTACCGCGATCTGGGCATCAATATGCTCGCCGGCGTGAAACTGCAGTTTTAGCGTGTGACGGGGAAACGCAAGAGCCCGGAAGCGATCGCTTCCGGGCTCTTGCGTTCATCGGTATCGTTATCGGATCTGATGCGCTCCCTGGGAAATGTTGACTTCGATAATGCGGGGCGCCTTGCCGAAGCGGTGCGTGAATTTGTCGGTGACTTCGGCCAGGTAATCGGCATAAGCGGCATCCCTCACCAGGTTGATCGTGCAGCCGCCGAAGCCGCCGCCCATCATCCGCGCGCCGAGCACGCCGCTGTTGCGGTGTCCGAGATCCGCCAGAAAATCGAGTTCCTCGCAGCTCACTTCGTACCATTTGCTCAGCCCGTCGTGCGAACCGTTCATTTTTTCGCCGAAAGTCGCGTAGTCCCCCTTTTCGAGTGCGTCGCAGGCGTCGAGCACCCGCTGGTTTTCGTTGATGACGAAGCTGCAGCGGCGGTAAACCACGTCGTCCATTTCGTTTTTGTAGGTGTTCAGCATTTCGAGCGTTACGTCGCGCAGCGACTCGATGCCGCCCACGTGTTTCAATATCACGGCGACGCCTGCCTCGCACTGTGCGCGGCGCACGTTGTATTCCGACGAGGCGAGCGAATGTTTTACCTGCGTATCGAACAGCACGACTTTGCAGCCTGTCGGATCGAACGGTTCGAGTTTGTATTCCAGCGAACGGCAGTCCAGCCGGATCACCTTCCCGTGATCGCCGAACAGCGAGGCGAACTGATCCATGATCCCGCAGCGCACGCCTACGTAGTTGTGTTCGGTCATCTGGCCGATTTTGGCCAGTTGTTCGCGCGAAAAACCGAGGTTGTAGACCGTGTTGAGCGCGAAGCCCACTGCGCTTTCGAGCGCGGCCGACGACGAAAGTCCCGCGCCGAGCGGGACGTCCCCGCCGAAAGTCATGTCGAACGGACGGATCAGCGCCCCGCGTTTCTCCATCTCCTGCACTACGCCGTAGATGTAGCGGGCCCACTGTTGTGCCGGTTTTTCGCCGTGCAGATCCATTTCGATCGACTGGTCGTAATCGACCGAATGGATCCGACACTTCTGTCCGTCGTTGGGTTTGACGCCAACGTAGATTGCCTTGTCGATAGCACCGGGCAACACGAATCCCAGGTTGTAGTCGGTATGTTCGCCGATCAGGTTGACGCGTCCGGGCGAAGCGAAGAACGACGCTCCGTCGCCGTACATTTTTTTGAATAGTTCCTGAATTTTAGTTTTCATAGCGGTTATAAGATTAGTTCGTATCGTCTGAAATGTAGATCGTTTCCGGATAGGTCACCCGGCTCAGAAAAAGCCCCTGCGGCGGGGCCGAGCTGCCCGCCAGCGAACGGTCGCGCCCGGCGATCACGCTGCGGAAATCTTCCGCAGTCAGCTTGCCTCGGCCGACGTCGAGCAACGTGCCGACTACGGCGCGTACCATGTTGCGCAGGAAGCGGTCCGCCGCAATGGTGAATACCAGCAACCCGTCGTCCTGCCGCTGCCATCCGGCGCGGGCGATGCGGCACAGGTTCGTTTTATTGTCCGAGTGCAGTTTGCAAAAACTGGTGAAATCCTGTTCTCCCGGCAGCAGGGCTGCGGCTTCGTTCATGCGGCACAGATCGAGCGGCCAAGCCAATTGGTACGCGGTGTCGCGGTTGAACGGGTTTTTACGCGGTGAAATGTAATATTTGTACTCCCGTTCCAATGCGTCGAACCGGGCGTGTGCGTCGTTCCGCACCCGCCGCAGTCGTTGCACGGCGATGTCGTACGGCAACAGCGCATTCAGGTGGTAGCAGAAATCTTCCGGATCGGCGATCGGTGCTTCCGTGTCGAAATGGACGACGTAGAAAGAGGCGTGCACTCCCGTGTCGGTGCGCCCGGCGCCTACGGTTTCGACCGGGCGGCGGAGCAGCGTGCCGAGGCTTTGTTGCAGGGTTTGCTGCACGGACGGGGCGTTGGGCTGGATCTGCCAGCCGTTGTATGCCTTGCCGAGGTAGGAGAGTTGTAGAAAGTAACGCACGGTTGTCGCTTTAGGTTTACAAAGATAGCATTTTCGGCGAAATGTAAAAATTTTGTCCGTTTGAAATACATAAATTTTCCTGCGCCGTTTTACGAAACAGAGTCGTTCGTCCGGTTGGTTCGACGCCTTTTTCAGAAAATGCAGAGCGGTTCGAAAAAACTTTATTACCTTTAAATCCGACTGAATCGACTAATTCTGACTCTATGAAAAAAAATCGTATGTTGCTTGCTGGATTGCTGCTGTTATTTACGGCGGCGAAACCCGCTTCTCCGGAAGTTTCGCTCGGAACTTTGCTGCGCGAAATGACCGACCGCGACGAGATCGCCCGGTGGCCGTCTCCTGCGTTCGCCTGCCGTCAGGCCAGCAGCACCGATCCCGCCACGAAAACGCCGGATCAGCCGGGCTGGTTCGGCAACGGGGACTGCACCAATTTCATCCGGCAGGAGACGACCCCGCACGGAACGGAATACGTGATGCTCGACGCCGACGGTCCCGGTGCCGTCGTCCGTTTTTGGATGACTTTTTCGGGAGCGGGTTCCGGCGAAGGTATCCTGCGTATTTACCTGGACGGCGACAGCGAACCGGTCGTCGAGGGCCGGGCCCGCAGCCTGATCGGCGGCGCCGGCATGGTCGGGGCCCCGTTGTCGATGGGCGTGTCGACGCTTACCGACTCGATGCACCGGGGGTTGAACCTTTACCTTCCGATTCCGTTTGCCGAAGGCTGTAAAATCACTTACCAGAGCTCCATGATCGATTTTTCCGACAAAGGCGGTATTCAGCCCGGTCACGAAGGGGTTTTTTACAACATCAATTACCGGAGTTACGAGCCGGGAACGCGCGTTGTCAGTTTTTCCGCGGAGGAACTTCGTAGGAACCGGACGCTGCTATCGGAAGTCCGGCGGAAGCTGAGCGACCGGGATCGGGGATTGGACGAACTGAAACTGCGGGAAATCCCGCTGGACGGAACGCTGGCTCCCGGCGACCGTAAAACTTTCACGATAGAGGGCGAAAAGGCCGTCCGACAACTGTCCGTGCGTCTCGATGCGGCCGCACGGCAGCAGGCGTTGCGTTCGACCGTGCTTGAGATCCGTTTCGACGGAGAACGAACGGTATGGTGTCCGGTCGGGGATTTCTACGGGATCGGTTATCTGCCGCTCTATACCAATACGTGGTACGCGTATGCGGAGCCGTCCGGACGGATGGACGCCTACTGGGTCATGCCTTTCCGGCACAAGTGCGAGATTACGTTCCATAATCTGGGAACGCAGCCGGTGCGCCTATGCGACGGTCGGGTACGCTACGCTCCGTGGAAATGGGACGACCGGTCGATGCATTTCGGGGCTTCGTGGCGTCAGTACGGAGCTGTTTCGACCGGACGGGACAAGCATCAGAATACGGACGATACCGGCGGTCCGTACGATCTCCGCTTCGTCGCGCTGGACGGACAAGGCGTTTATGTCGGCGACGGCCTGACGCTGTTCAATACCGAATACGCCTGGTGGGGCGAAGGCGACGAAAAAGTCTATGTGGACGGAGAGACGTTCCCGTCGCATTTGGGAACCGGAAGCGAGGACTATTACGGTTACGCCTGGGGACGGCGCGAGCGTATTACCGACCATCCGTTCATCGCCCAGCCGGAAGGCGCCGGCGCGGACAGCGCCGGATTCGTGCAGAATACCCGGCTGCGGGTGCTGGACGGGATTCCGTTCCGTACTTCGCTGCGGTTCGATATGGAGCTCTGGCATCACCTGCGGGCCGTCGTCGATTACGCTCCGACGACTTACTGGTACCTGCGTCCGGGCGGGCGCAGCTTGGTCGAACCGAACGAGAAGGAGGCCGCCCGCAAAGTATCGCTGCACAGGGAAGACCTCGTTTCGCAGAAAATGGAGATAACGGTCGAGGCCGAACATATGGCCGTCGTGAGCAAAAGTCCGGAAGATCTGCTGAATTACCATCATCACGGGATTCCGTACCGGGATATCTGGAGCAACAATGCCCAGCTTTACTGGCATTGCAATCGGCCGGGCAACCGGTTGACGCTCTCGTTCGAAAGCGTGTTGGACGGCGAGTTCGACCTCACGCTGATGTGTACGGCTTCGCCGGGTTACGGAGTGGTCGGGATCGAGGTCAACGGTACGGCTGTTGTTCGGGAATTGGATCTCAATGCGCCGAAACCGCATGTCGTTCCGATTTCGCTCGGCCGGCAGGTTATTCGTAAGGGAATCAATACGCTCGCATTCGAAATGGTCCGTTACGGGGAACATATTCCCGCCGGAACCGTCGGATTCGACCGCCTCGTTTTCGAACCTTGATCGAAACGGTCCATTTCCCGCGGTTCTTTGTTTTCGGCAGGGGCGACCGTCCGCTCGGCGTCGCCTGCCGAAAGAAGTATTTTGCGTTTTATGCGGCGCCGGGTAAGGGATTATTTAAAAATTAGCGTAAATTTGCGAAAACATTCGTACGTATTATGAAGATTGCATTGATAGGCTACGGCAAGATGGGAAAGGAAATCGAACAGATCCTGATCTCCCGGGGCCATACCGTTACGCTGATTATCGACATCGACAACGCCGGCGATCTGAATGCCGAAAACCTTCGGAAAGCGGATGTCGCTATCGAATTCACCACTCCCCATACCGCTTTTCAGAACATCGTAACCTGCCTGGAAGCCGGCGTGCCGGTGGTGTGCGGTACGACCGGATGGCTCGACCGGTACGCCGAAGTCGAAAAGCTGTGCAACGAGCGGAAGGGCACGTTCTTCTACGCTTCGAATTACAGCGTCGGCGTCAACGTGTTTTTCGCGGTGAACCGCCGACTGGCCGAACTGATGGAGCGTTTTCCGGAATACGACGTGACGGTCGAAGAAACCCATCACACGCAGAAAAAGGATGCTCCGAGCGGAACGGCGATCACGCTGGCCGAAGGAATTCTCGGGAACCTGACCCGCAAAAAGAAATGGATATGCGGTACGACGACCGAGCCCGCCGAGTTGGAGATCACCTCCGTACGCCGCAGCGTCGTTCCCGGGATTCATACCGTTACCTACGAGTCGGATGCCGACCTGATCGCCATTACGCACAGTGCCAAGAGCCGCAAAGGATTGGCTACCGGAGCCGTGCTCGCCGCCGAATTCATCTGCGGCAAGCGGGGTATTTTCACCATGAAGGATCTAATGGGAATCGATTAACCGGCCGACTGTGAATAAATTTCTGAACAAACTGAAAACGATTTGGGGTAACCGCTGGGTAAAATTCGGCGTGGTATCGGTCATTTACCTGCTGTGGTTCGTGGTCTGGACGGGCAACCTGTGGTTGTTGCTGGGACTGGTCGTGATTTACGATATTTATATATCGAAGACGATGTACCGCTTGTTCTGGCGGAAGTACAAGGAACGCAAGCGAACCAACAAGACCTACCGCAAGACTTCCGAGTGGGTCGAAGCGATTCTGTTCGCGACGGTCGTGGCTACGCTGATCCGGATCTTCGTCTTCGAGATGTACGTGATTCCGACGCCGTCGATGGAAAAGAGTATGCTGGTCGGCGACTATCTCTGCGTCAGCAAGACGGCCTACGGTCCGCGCATCCCGAATACGCCGATTTCGATGCCGCTGGTGCACAATACGATGCCGTTTTCTCAGACCAAAAAGTCGTTCGTCGAATGGATCAAGTGGCCGTACCACCGACTGAAAGGATTCGGAAACGTAAAACGCAACGATCCGGTCGTATTCAACTTTCCGGAAGGAGATACGGTAAGTCTGGCTTATCCGTCGGACAGCTATTATAACGCTTTGCGGCAGTACCAACGTCGTTACGGCGACCGGCGCGGCCGCCAGATGCTGATGGACGAGGGGATCGTCGTCCGTCCGGTCGACAAGCGCGAAAACTATGTCAAACGGGCGGTCGGACTGCCCGGCGATACGATTTTTATCGAACACTCCGAAATGTGGATCAACGGACAGCCGCAGGCGGATATTCCGGGTAAACAGTACAATTATACGGTTGTAACGAACGGTACGCCGGTCAATCCCGACGTGTTCGAAGACATGGGCGTTGCCAAGGACGATATTCACTACGATGCGGCTAACTACGCGTATGTGGAATTGCCGCTGACCGCTGAAAATGCGCGGCGGATGCGTTCGATGGGGAACGTGACGGCGATAATCAAAAGGGAGGGCGAGGGGGCCGATCCCGATATTTTCCCACAGAGCGAAAACTATCCGTGGAACGTCGATAATTTCGGGCCGCTGTGGATTCCGAGCAAAGGCTCGACGGTCGATCTGACCGTCGAGAACCTGCCGCTGTACCGGCGGATCATCGAAACTTACGAAGGGAATAAGCTGGAAATCAAAGACGGGCGAATTTATATCAACGGTACGCCGGCCGACAAATACACGTTCGCGATGGACTACTACTTCATGATGGGGGACAATCGGCACAATTCGCTGGATTCCCGTTATTGGGGGTTCGTTCCGGAGGATCATATCGTCGGAAAACCGTCGTTCGTGTGGATGTCGCTCGATAAGGATAAAAGTTTTCCGGCCAATATCCGCTGGAACCGGATTTTTTCAAAAGTGAAATAGACCGACGATGGAACCCGCCGACGACAGCTATTATACGATCGCGGCCCCGGCCGAAGCCATCTATAAGGACAAGGGAAGCAAGTTTCTGGCCTATGCCTGGCCGGTGACCGACGAGCGGCAGATCCGCGATGCGCTGGACGGGTTGCGTAAGCGCTATTACGATGCGACGCATCATTGCTATGCATGGCGCCTGGGGCCGGAAGGCGAAAACGTGCGGATGAACGACGACGGGGAACCCTCTTCGACGGCTGGACGGCCGATTCTGGGGCAGTTGTTGTCGCGGCAGGTGACCGATGCGCTGGTGGTCGTGGTACGCTATTTCGGCGGAACCAAATTGGGCGTGCCCGGATTGATCGCCGCTTATAAGGAGTCGGCGGCGGCGGTTCTGGATGCGGCCGAAGTGGTGCAGCGTACGGTGAATACCGTGTTGCGGATCGGGTTCGGCTACCTGGCGATGAACGACGTGATGCGGATCGTCAAAGAGATGCAGCCGGAGGTGCTCGGCCAGCAGTTCGACAACGCGTGCACGATGACGCTTTCGATCCGTCGAAGCCGGTCGCAACAGTTGCTCGAACGATTGCGGAACGTGGAGAGTATGAGCATTGATTTAAAGTAAAAATAGAGTTCTATGGGAAAGAAAAGTCTTGTTTCGATCACCGATTTTTCGTGCGATGAAATTCTGAAGATTATGGATCTGGCCGCCCGTTTCGAGGCCGATCCGCACCGACAGGTGCTGGCCGGGAAGGTATTCGCGTCGCTGTTTTTCGAACCATCGACACGGACGCGGCTGAGTTTCGAAAGCGCGATCAATCGTCTCGGGGGCCGGGTGATCGGTTTTTCGGGGACTTCGAATACCAGCGTTTCGAAAGGCGAAACTTTCCACGATACGATCATGACGATCTCGAACTACTGCGATATGATCGTGATGCGTCATTCGATCGAAGGTGCGGCCCGTTATGCCAGCGAGATTTCGCGCGTGCCGGTGGTCAATGCCGGAGACGGGGCCAACCAGCATCCGAGTCAGACGCTGCTCGACCTTTATTCGATCAAGAAAACGCAGGGTACGCTCGAAAATATCAATATCGTGATGATCGGCGATCTGAAATACGGCCGGACGGTGCATTCGCTGCTCGAAGCGCTGTCGTTCTTCAACCCGACGTTCACGTTCGTCGCTCCGGACGAGCTGAAAATGCCCGACGAATACAAGCTGTTCTTACGCGGAAAAGGGATTCCTTACACCGAAACCCGCAGCATCGAAAAGGCGCTCGGCGACGCCGATATCGTCTACATGACCCGCGTGCAGCGCGAACGTTTCTCCGATCCGATGGAGTACGAACGCGTGAAGAACGTTTATATCCTCAAAAACAGTATGCTGGAAAATACCAAACCCAACATGCGCATCCTGCATCCGCTGCCGCGCGTCGGGGAGATCGACACCGACGTGGACGGCAATCCGAAAGCCTACTATTTCAAACAGACCGAGAACGGCGTCTATACCCGCATGGCTATCATCAGTTACCTGTTGGGCGCCGTCGAATAAACCGTTTATTTTATAGTTTATCGCAATCATGAAAAATACGGGAGAAGGAAGGCTGGAAGTTACAGCTATCGAAAACGGAACGGTCATCGACCATATTCCGGCCAGCAATCTTTTTAAAATTATCAGAATACTGGGACTCGAAAACGAGAATCACCGGATTACGTTCGGAACGAACCTCGAAAGCAAACGCATGGGAACCAAGGCGATCATCAAAATCAACGACCGTTTCTGCAAACAGGAGGAGATCAACCGGATCGCGATCGTCGCGCCGATGGCGGTCGTCAATATCATCCGGGACTTCAAGGTGGTCGAAAAGCATGCCGTTACGATTCCTGAGACGATTCGGGGATTCGTGAAATGCGCCAATCCGAAGTGCATTACCAACAACGAACCGGTCGAAACCTCGTTCCTGGTGATCCGCAACGGGGACGAAATCGCGCTCCGCTGCCGATACTGCGAAAAGATCACCCATCAGGAACAAACCGAGATCGGAAAATAGAACGGATTGATTTTTTATGCGAACGCGGGAAGTGCTCCGCGTTTTTTATTTTTTCGATCCGGTTTTGAAACGGATCAGCGTGTTTTTGATCGGCCATCCTTCGGTAGAAAAAAATCCGATGCTCAGTAAGTTTATTTGATATTCGAAATTTGGTTTTAGCGCGATGTCGATAGTAATCGTTCGGTCGTTCGGATACCCGTTGACCTTTTTCAGCGGGAAATGTTCCTGTCCCAAAGGCCCGTATCCGAAACCATATCCTCCGGACATCGGCCGGTCGAAACGAATGGTCAGCGTTTTCAGATCGGGATCGACCTGATTGTCGCCGTTTTCGAACTCTTCGATCGAGACGAAACGGGGCCACCGGTCGATCTGATCGGCCGTGTTGTTGAAAAATTCCACGATGCGCGGCATGAAGCTTTCCATGGTCGGATAGGCGTTCCGTTGTTTTTCGTAGGTTGTCAGCAGACGCGACAATTTGGACATCCATGGAAACCCCTGCGCGATATCCTGCTTGACCTGTCGTGTCGCGGCCGTCGTATCCCCGTGATTGAGCAGGTAGCGGATGACGGAGACTCTGACCAGCGATTCGACGCGTTTGTCTACTTTGGCTGTCAAGGGCGTGTCGGCATAGACGGCCCGGAGTCCGGAAAGTAATATGGACAGGAAGAGCAGCAGGGGGATCTTCACGGATTCAGAAATGATTAGTTGGTCATGTAAAGTTACAAAATATTGTTTTCAAATACTCTTCTGTCATTGTTTTTCCGAATACGGCGATGATAGAGTCCGGTGTCGTGTATCAATTTTTGCTGAAAAATCGTTATCTTTAGCGATTAATTTTTTTAGAATGCAGAATCCGAAAGAGGAAAAATATATTCATGTCAAAGGCGCGCGGGTGCACAATCTGAAGAATATCGAGGTTAAAATTCCGCACAATCAGTTGGTTGTCATTACGGGATTGTCGGGATCGGGCAAATCCACGCTCGCGTTCGACACCATTTTCGCCGAGGGGCAGCGGCGCTACGTCGAGAGCCTGTCGGCCTATGCGCGGCAGTTTCTGGGTAAGATTAACAAGCCGGACGTCGATTTCATTACGGGGATCGCGCCGGCCATCGCCATCGAGCAAAAGGTCAATACGCGCAATCCGCGATCGACGGTCGGTACGTCGACCGAAATTTACGACTACCTGAAACTGCTGTTCGGCCGTATCGGGCGTACTTATTCGCCGGTGTCGGGACGCGAGGTACGTTCGCATACGGTGGCCGACGTAGTCAACTACATCGCCGCGCTGCCGTCCGGAACCCGCGTGCTGGTCGCTGCTCCGCTGAAAACGGCCGAAGGACAGGGATTGATCGAGAAACTGACGCTGTTGGTCAAGGAGGGCTTGCAACGGCTTTATATCGACGGACAGTCGCTTTTTATCGAGGATATTATCGCGCAGGCGGACGATTACGCCGGACGCGCCGACTTGCGGATCGTGGTCGACCGGGCGAAAGCTACCGATGACGAGGAGACGCTCAGTCGCTTGGGCGATTCGGTGGCTACCGCATTTTTGCAGGGCGACGGCGTGTGCGACGTGATCGTTCAGCAAGCGGACGGCGACCGTATCGAGTCGTTTTCGTCCCGTTTCGAGTTGGACGGCATCGTTTTCGAGCATCCGTCGGAACATATGTTCAGTTTTAATAATCCGATCGGCGCCTGTCCGCGCTGCGAGGGATACGGCAAGGTAATCGGGATCGACGAGGATCTGGTCGTGCCGGACAAGAACAAAAGCATTTATCAGGATGCGATCGCATGTTGGCGCGGCGAGACGATGAAGTGGTGGCGCGACCAGTTGGTAATCAATGCCCCGAAATTCGACTTTCCGATCCACCGTCCGTTCCACGAACTTACGCGCGAAGAGAAGAGGCTGCTATGGAAAGGCAATGAGTTTTTCCACGGACTTGACGAATTTTTCAAATTCTTGGAGGGAGAACGTTACAAGATCCAGTACCGGGTGATGCTTTCGCGCTATACCGGCAAGACCGTTTGTCCCGACTGCGGCGGCGGGCGGTTGCGTAAGGAGGCATTCTACGTGCAGGTTGGCGGAAAGCATATCGGCGAGCTGGTGACGATGCCGGTCGACGAACTGCAACGTTTTTTCGACGGCTTGCGGCTCGACGACCGCGACGGGAAAACCGCTGCGCGGGTGCTGACCGAAATCCGCAACCGGCTCGAATACCTCAATGAGGTCGGTCTCGGCTACTTGACCCTCGACCGGCTGTCGTCGACGCTGTCCGGCGGCGAGAGCCAGCGGATCAATCTGGCAACTTCGCTTGGCAGCAGTCTGGTAGGATCGTTGTATATCCTCGACGAACCGAGTATCGGTCTGCATCCGCGCGATACGAACCGGCTGATCGCCGTGCTGAAAAAACTGCGCGACTTGGGTAATACGGTGATCGTCGTCGAGCACGAGGAAGAGATTATCCGGGCGGCCGATACGATCATCGATATCGGACCGCTGGCCGGTTACCAGGGCGGCGAGGTGATGTTTCAGGGCGGTATCGACCGACTGGCTTCAGCAAAGGACAGTCTGACGGCGAAATACCTGACCGGCGTCGAACGGATCGAACCGCCTGCGAACAAGCGTCGCTGGAACAGCTACGTCGAGGTGATCGGAGCCCGGGAAAACAACCTGAAAGGGATCGACGTGAAATTCCCGCTCGGCGTGATGACCTGCGTAACCGGGGTCAGTGGCAGCGGTAAATCGTCGCTCGTCCGCGAAATCCTTTATCCGGCGATCCGCCGGGAACTTTATGAAACGGGGATGAAGCCGGGCGATTTCGAGCGGCTCGGCGGCGATCTGAAGCGATTGAAAGGGGTCGAGATCATCGACCAGAACCCGATCGGGAAATCGCTTAGATCGAATCCGGTCACCTATTTAAAAGCTTACGATGATATTCGTAAACTGTTTGCCGATCAGCCTTATGCGAAGCATAACGGACTGACTCCGTCGCACTTTTCGTTCAACATGGCGGGAGGCCGGTGCGAGGAGTGTCAAGGCGAAGGCGTCATCAAGGTCGGTATGCAGTTTATGGCCGACGTCGAACTGGTGTGCGAAAGCTGCGGCGGCAAACGGTTCAAGGACGAGGTGCTGGAGGTGAAGTATCACGGTCATTCGATTTACGATATTCTCGAACTGACGGTCGATGCTGCCGTAGACCTGTTCGCAGCCTATCAGGACAAGGATGCGATCAATAAAAAGATTATCGAGAAACTGAAGACGTTGCAGGATGTGGGACTGGGCTATGTCAAACTCGGGCAGTCGTCGTCGACGCTGTCCGGCGGGGAGAGCCAGCGCGTCAAACTGGCGTCGTTCCTGATCAAGGAAAATGCCGGAGGCCCGATCCTGTTCATTTTCGACGAGCCGACCACCGGGCTGCATTTCCACGATATCCGCAAGCTGCTGGGGGCTTTCGACGCTCTGCTGGCCCGGGGGCATACGGTGGTGATCGTCGAGCATAACATGGACGTGATTCGATCGGCCGACTGGGTGATCGACCTCGGGCCCGAGGCCGGCGAGCGCGGCGGCAGGGTGGTTTTCGAAGGAACGCCCGCCGATCTGATGACGTGCCGCGAAAGTTATACCGGAAAATTCCTATCTTTGGCCGAAAATTCGCGGCGGGGGGCTGCGAAGACAAAAAAATGACGATGGAATTTACCTGCTATACCCTGCCTAACGGGATTCGCTGCATTCATAAACAGGTGCGTTCGGCGGTCGTCAACTGTGCGCTGACGGTCAATACCGGCAGCCGGGACGAAGAAATGTCCGAACAGGGGCTCGCCCACCTGCTCGAACATGCGTTTTTCAAAGGAACGACCCACCGCAAGGCGTTCCATATCAATTGTCGGCTCGAGAATCTCGGCGGCGAATTGAACGCCTATACGACGAAGGAGGAGACGGTGGTGCACGCTACCACGCTGCGCGGCGATTTTGCCAAGGCGGCGGAGCTGATCGCCGATATCGTTTTTCATTCGACTTTCCCGCAGCGCGAGTTGGAGAAGGAGAAGGAGGTGATCGTCGATGAAATCAACTCGTACAAGGATTCGCCTTCCGACCGGATTTTCGACGATTTCGAGGATATGATCTTCGTCGGTTCGTCGCTCGGCCACAATATCCTGGGATGTAAAAGCGCGTTGATGAAGTATACGCGGGACGATTTGCTGCGTTTCGTGGCGCGTACTTACAATACCGATCAGATGGTTTTTTCGGTGATCGGCAATGTCTCGGCAAAGCGTTTCAAGGATACGTGCGACCGTTATTTCGGCGGGATGGGGGAGTCGCTGCGCGGTTTTACGCGCGATGCGGTCGTTCCGGTCGCATCCTTTTCGAAAGAGCTCCACCGGAAATGCTATCAGGCTCATTGCATTCTCGGCGGCCGGGCCTACAACCTGAACGACGAACGGCGCGTGGTGCTGTCGCTACTGACGAACCTACTCGGCGGCCCGTCGGCCAATTCGCTGCTGAACCTGGCCGTAAGGGAGCGCAACGGCTTGGCTTATAATATCGAAGCGGGGTTCACCCCGTTCAGCGATACGGGTCTTGCGACGATCTATTTCGGAACCGACAAGGAACGGGCCGACGAATGCCTCGAACTGATCGACCTCGAACTGACGAAAATCCGCAGCGGAAAGTTGAGCGACCGCCTGTTGCATATCGCCAAAAAACAGTACCTCGGCCAGATTACGATCGCGATGGAGAACAACGAGAGCTATATGTTGAGTGCCGCGCGCAGTTTTCTGGTTTACAATAATATCGATGCGATGGAGACGATCCGCGAGAAGATCGGCACCGTCACGCGGGACGAAATCGTCGCGGTGGCCAACGAGATTTACGGGACGCAGAACCTTTCGATGCTCATGTACCGGTAGATATGGACGATCTGGAACGATATATCGAGCGGCACGTTACCCCCGAAGATCCGCTACTGGCCGAACTCGACCGGGAGACCCACCTGCGCGTGGTGCAACCCCGGATGATTTCGGGTCATTTGCAGGGGCGGTTGCTGGAGATGGTCGTGCGGATGATCCGTCCGCAGCGGATCCTGGAGATCGGTACCTTTACCGGCTATTCGGCGATCTGCATGGCGCGCGGGCTCGGCGAAGGCGGCGAGCTGCATACGATCGAAGCGAACGACGAACTGGAACCGATCGCATCGAAATATTTCATCCGCAGCGGGCTTTCCGGCCGCATTACGCTGCACATCGGTTCCGCGCTCGATATCGCTCCGTCGCTCGGCGTATTCGATCTGATTTTTATCGACGGCGATAAACGCGAATACCCGCAGTATTACGATATGGCTCTGTCGCATCTGGTGCGCAGCGGCAGCTATCTTCTGGCCGACAACATCCTCTGGTACGGGAAAGTGGCCGAAACCGTACCTGTCGGCGACCGGCATACATGGGCGATCCGAGAGTTCAACGACCGGGTATTGCAGGACGACCGCGTGGAAAACGTGATCCTGCCGATCCGCGACGGGTTGAATCTGATCCGGGTAAAATAGCGAAACGAACGGGGCCGTAAAAAAGAGTCTGCCGGTTGGGATCGTGCGGATTTTGTCCTATCTTTGTTCTGCTAAGTTCAAGAAGCAGATTGCGATGAAAATACGTGTGGATTGTTTTCTGCCCGGTATGGGTACGGAGCAGGCGAAAAGCGTAACGGACGGGTTGCGCCGGGAAGAGGCGGTAGACAAAATTTTCTGGGTGGACGGGTCGGAGAACGATCCGGCCGATGAGTGCGAAAACCGGATCGGCGGGCCGTTGTGCGCTTCGGCGACGCTCCGGAAGATCGCCGAAGCGTCCTCTGGGGATTATACGTTGATCTATACCGGCAATGCCGTATTGCGGATGGGAATGTCCGCTCTCGACCGGATGCTGCAAGTTGCGCGGGATACGAATGCCGGGCTGGTTTACGCCGATTATTACGAAGTGCGGAACGGTCGCCGCAGCGAACACCCGGTGATCGATTGCCAGGCGGGCAGCCTGCGCGACGATTTCGATTTCGGGCCGGTTTTGCTGTACCGGACGGACGCGCTGAAACGAGCCGTAGGACAGATGGAACGCGATTACCGTTTCGCCGGGCTTTACGACCTGCGCCTGAGGGTTTCCTGTCGGGACTTGTTGGTGCATATTAACGAATATCTATATTTTGATTTAAAGGATGATGAGTCGGGTGATGTGAATTCTTTATTTAGCTATGTCGATCCGAAAAACCGGGACGCGCAGATGGAAATGGAACAGGCGTGTACCGACCATCTGAAACGGGTGGGGGCTTATCTGGAGCCGACGTTCCGGGAACTGGAGTTCGCCGCAGACGGTTTCGAATGCGAGGCTTCGGTAATCATTCCGGTACGCAACCGGGTACGGACGATCGCAGATGCGATCGCTTCGGTGCTGAAGCAGCAGGCCGGATTTAAATTCAATCTGATCGTGATCGACAATCATTCGACCGACGGCACGACCGAAGCGATCGACCGCTTTGCAGCGGACGGGCGGCTGATCCATATCGTTCCGCAACGGGACGACCTCGGGATCGGCGGTTGTTGGAATGTCGGGGTGAATCATCCCGGATGCGGCCGGTTTGCCGTGCAGCTCGACAGCGACGACGTATATGCCGACGAACATACGTTGCAGAAAATCGTCGACGCCTTTTACAGCCAGCGGTGCGCGATGGTCGTGGGAACTTATATGCTGACCGATTTCGAGATGAAACCGATCCCGCCGGGGGTGATCGACCACCGGGAATGGACGCTTGAGAACGGGCGGAACAATGCGTTACGGATCAATGGTCTGGGAGCTCCGCGCGCGTTTTATACGCCGCTGCTGCGCGAACTGAAAGTGCCGAATACCAGTTATGGGGAGGATTACGCGCTCGGGCTGCGCTTTTCGCGCGAATACCGGATCGGCCGGATATACGACGTGCTTTATCTGTGCCGTCGCTGGGACGACAATTCCGACGCTTCGCTCGACATCGTCCGGACGAACCGGAACAATGTTTACAAGGACCGCCTGCGGACGTGGGAACTGCGGGCCCGCATCGCCTTGAATATGAATAAGCAAGTGAAATAACGGATTGTAACCGATTGTATAAAAATGAATTGTCCTGGAGCCGATGAATTGAACGCGTTTTTCGAAAGTCAACTCGCGGAATGGGAGTTTGCCCGGCGGAATTTCGAAGCGCTGCGGCGGATTGAAACCAAGACGTTCGATCTGGACGGTTTTTCGATTCGGGTGCAGTTCAATCCGGCGCGGATCGTTTCGTCGGCCGCAAAGGTCGATGCGGCGTCCGTCGTTGCCCGAAAATGTTTTTTATGTTCGGAAAATCAACCGCCCGAACAGCGGGGATTACCCTGGGGGGACGGTTATCGGGTATTGGTAAATCCGTATCCGATTTTCGCCCGACATTTTACGATTCCTGCGGCGGAACACGTGCCGCAGTCGATCGCGGATCGTTATGGGGATATGCTGGCTTTGGCGCGCTGCTTCGACCGGGAGGTCGTCTTTTACAACGGCCCGCGGTGCGGAGCCTCGGCTCCAGACCATGCTCATTTTCAGGCGGTAGGCAAAGGCGCGATGCCGTTGGAGGCCGAAATCGGACGTTTTGCGACCGAAAAGGTTCTCGAAGCGTCCGGGGCGGCGGCGTATGCGATCCGCGATTACCTGCGCGGCGGATTCGTGATCCGTTCCGCCGATGCGTCGGCTGCGGCCGCCTGCTTCGGGAAATTGTACGAGGCATTGGAGGTATTGCCGGCGGATGCGGAACCGATGATGAACGTGCTGACGTGGTACGACAGCGACGGATGGACGAGTTGCGTTTTTCCGCGTACGAAGCACCGGCCAGCCTGCTTTTACGGCGAAGGAGCGACCGATCTGTTGATCAGTCCGGCTTCGGTCGATCTGGCCGGCGTGATGATCGTTCCGCACAAGGATGATTTCGTGAAGATTACGGCGGAGAATATCCGTGCGATTTTTAATGAAGTATGTATCGACGACAGTGCGTTGCAGCGGATTGTCGGTAAATTGAATATCGGATGAATCGGCAACCGCAGGTAAGCGTCGGGGTACTGACGGCGCAACGGATCGATTTCGTGCTGCATGGCGACTATACGGCGGCGGGAAAGACGGTTGCGGGAGAAAACCGGGTTTCGGCCGACGGCGACCGGGTGCGATGGGACGGAGCGTCTTACGGGCGTTTGCGGTTCGAACCGTGCGGGGCAGATGCTTCTTTTACGCTGAAAGAGGTGGTGATCGGGATTGGTTTTCACTGGCAGCGGACCGAAGACCAGGTATTCCGCGGCGCATTGGAACTGATCGCGGACGACGGACGGGTTACGGCCGTCAACCGTATCGGCGTAGAAGAGTATCTCGTAAGCGTGATTGCGTCGGAGATGAACGCTTCCGCATCGCCCGAACTTCTGAAAGCCCATGCGGTGATTTCGCGCAGTTGGTTGCTGGCGCAGATCGTTCGGCGGCAGGCGGAGCCTGCTGTGGCGGAGTCCAAGTGCATTGTCCGTTCCGACGATGAAGAACGAATCCGCTGGTACGACCGGGAGGATCATTCGCTTTTCGATGTTTGCGCCGACGATCACTGTCAGCGTTATCAGGGGATTACCCGTACTTACGAACATGCGGCCGCGGTACGTCGGGCGGTCGCCGATACCTGCGGCGAAGTGCTGACCTACGGAGGGGAAATTTGCGACGCCCGTTTTTCGAAGTGTTGCGGCGGGGTTACCGAAGAGTTCCGCAATTGTTGGGAGGAGCGCGATTATCCTTACCTGTCGAGAGTGCGGGATTGCGACGGCGATCCTCCGGCGCCCGACCTGACGCGGGAGGACGAAGCTGCGCGGTGGGTCGGGGCGTCTGCCGAGGCTTTTTGCAATACGTCCGATCCGGGGATTCTCGGACAGGTATTGAACGGGTACGACTGCGAAACTTCGGATTTCTACCGATGGCGGGTAGAATATACGCCGTGGAAACTGTCCGATCTGGTGCGCCGCCGGTTGGGGATCGACCTGGGGGCGATTCGGGAACTGATTCCCGTGCAGCGCGGCGCTTCGGGCCGGTTGGTGAAGCTTCGGATCGTCGGTACGCAGGGAGCCGTGACTATCGGTAAAGAGCTCGAAATACGGCGCGTCCTTTCGGAGTCGCACCTGTACAGTTCGGCTTTCGTCGTGGAGAAAACGGCGGAGGGTTTTATATTGCGCGGAGCCGGTTGGGGGCACGGCGTAGGGCTGTGTCAGATCGGCGCGGCGGTGATGGGACACCGGGGATTCGCTTACGACCGGATTCTGCTGCACTATTACCGGGGCGCCGCCGTTGAAAAATATTATTGATTCGGAGCGGCCTCGGGGCGCCGTCCGTTGATCGAAAAGAGATGAAGAACCTGAAAAGATCGCCGTGGGCATGGATTCCCACGCTGTACCTCGCCGAGGGGTTGCCGTACGTGGCGGTGATGACCATTTCGGTAATCCTGTACAAGCGGATGGGGGTATCCAATACCGATATCGCGCTGTACACCAGTTGGCTTTACCTGCCTTGGGTCATAAAACCGTTCTGGAGTCCGTTCGTCGATTTGCTGAAAACCAAGCGCTGGTGGATCGTTACGATGCAATTGCTGCTGGGGGCGGGGTTTGCCGGGATTGCGTTCACGATTCCCGCTCCGTTCTTTTTCCAGGCCACGCTGGCTTTTTTCTGGCTGATGGCGTTCAGCTCGGCGACGCATGACATTGCCGCCGACGGTTTCTACATGCTGGCGCTGGATACGAACCGGCAGGCGTTGTATGTCGGGGTGCGCAGTACGTTTTACCGGGTAGCGACCATCATGGGGCAGGGGCTGCTGATTATTCTGGCCGGACTGATCGAAAGCGCGACCGGGACGGAGCCGCTGAGAATCGATGTGAAAGTCCAACCCGGACAGTCGCGGACGGAGTTTCGTTTGCCCGAGACGGCTGCCGTGCCGTCCGGACACTCCGGAGAGCTGCATTTTTTGACGGCGCCCGGGCCGGTGACGATAAGTACGGCCGGAATCCCGCAGGATAGCCTTAAGCGTTGGTTGCAACTGGTCGAAGCGCAAAATCGCGCCAACGGATTCCTGACTTCCGGAGAGCAGCCGGGTACGGCGGTGCGAAACGTCGCGGAGGCCGGATGGTGGACCGTTCACGTTTCGGAACCGCTGGGCGGCTGGATCCGGCGTCGTTTCGGCGAACGGCGCGAGGCGGCGGTCGTTAGCGGCTTCTCCGGTGACATCGCGGTTGCGGCGGTTTCGCTTTCCGGCTGTCCGGAGCCGGGACGGGAGGTTGTGCTGAACACGTCGATGAACCGGGGGGACAGGAGCGTTTCGCTCGTCCACGGCGACCGGCTGACGTTCGACGAAACCAACTGGAACCGACCGGCCTACATCGTTTTCCAAGCCGATCCGAAACTGGAACAATCCAGTTCGGCCGAATATAAAGGGCTTTCGGGCAATATCCCGTTCGCCTGGTCGGTCACTTTTTTCGTATTGGCGGGCCTGTTCGTGCTGTTCGGCCTGTGGCATCGCTTCGCTTTGCCGAGACCCGGTTCCGACCGGGCTTCCGCCCGATCGACGCCGCGCGATATCCTGCGGCAGTTTTCGGCCACTTTCGTATCGTTCTTTAAAAAGCCGCAGGCTGCGGCCGCGATCTTTTTTATGCTGACGTTCCGTTTTTCGGAAGCCCAGCTGCTGAAACTGATCAACCCGTTCCTACTCGACCCGAAGGAGGCCGGCGGGCTGGGGCTTACCACCGGCGAGGTCGGACTGGTATACGGTACGATCGGGATTATCGGACTGACGCTCGGCGGGATTATCGGCGGTGTGGCGGCGGCCCGCGGCGGCCTGAAAAAATGGATATGGCCGATGACGTTCAGTATGTTGCTGACCTGCGTCACGTTCGTCTACTTGAGCTTCTCGCAAACGTCGAACCTGCTGGCGATCAACGCCTGCGTTTTTATCGAACAGTTCGGCTACGGGTTCGGCTTTACGGCTTATATGCTCTACCTGATGTACTATGCCGACGGACCGCAGAAAACGGCGCATTATGCGATCTGCACCGGTTTTATGGCGCTGGGGATGATGATTCCCGGTATGTTCGCCGGCTGGCTGCAAGAACAGCTCGGCTACAATCACTTTTTCGTATGGGTCATGCTGTGCAGCGTCGTGCCGGTCGTTGCGGTGTCGCTGCTGAAGATCGATCCGGATTACGGAAGGAGAAAAGAAAACGATAACGGATGAAAAAGAGTTTGTTGATCGGCCTGGCGCTGTTGCTGGCCGGAACGGGCGTCGCTCGCCCGATCGTCGTCAAGACGGGAATAGAGGTGTTGAAAGCGCAGCGGTTCGAACTGCTCGAGGGCAAGCGCGTCGGGTTGATTACGAATCCTACCGGAGTCGACGACGGACTGCGGTCGACGGTCGATATTTTGAACGAAGCGCCGAATGTCGAGTTGGTGGCCCTGTTCGGGCCGGAGCACGGCGTGCGCGGCGATGCGCATGCCGGCGATCACGTTGGCAACCAGACCGATCCTGTGACCGGACTGCCTGTCTATTCGCTGTACGGCAAGACGCGGAAACCGACGCCGGAGATGCTGCGGGGGATCGACGTGCTGGTGTACGACATCCAGGACATCGGCTGCCGGTCGTTCACCTACATCAGCACGATGGGCGAAGCGATGGCCGCCGCCGCCGAGAACGGTATCGAATTCGTCGTGCTCGACCGGCCCAATCCGCTCGGAGGACGGAAGGTTGAAGGGCCGCTGGTGCAAGACGGTTTTTTCAGCTTCGTCAGCCAGTACCGCATCCCGTATGTCTATGGGTTGACCTGCGGCGAATTGGCGATGCTGCTCAACGGCGAAGGGATGATCGGTAAGCCGTGCAACCTGCACGTTGTCGCGATGGAGGGCTGGAAGCGGGATATGGTGTACGAGGACACCGGGTTGCAGTGGATTCCGTCGTCGCCGCATATTCCGCAGGCGGAAACGGCCTTTTTTTATCCGGCTTCCGGAATTGTGGGCGATTTCGGCTACCTGTCGATCGGGGTCGGGTACACGATTCCGTTCCAGATGTTCGCCGCCGAATGGATCGATGCCGAGCAGTTTGCCGACAGCCTGAACGCACTGAAGTTACCAGGGGTGATTTTCAGACCGATCCATGTCAAACCGTTTTACTCGGTCGGACAGGGAAAGCAGTTGCATGGCGTGCAGGTACATCTTACGAAGTACCCCGATGCGCCGCTGACCGATATTCAGTTTTACGTGATGCAGGAGATCGCCCGGCTCTATCCCGATCGCGCAGTGCTGGCCAATGCCGATACGGCGCGTTTTCGGATGATGGACCAGGTGACCGGCAGCGATTACGTGCGCAAGACTTTTGCGGCGCGCAACCGTTTCGAAGATATCCGGGCCTATTGGTACAAGGATGTCGCTCCGTTCAGGACGTTGTCGCGGAAATACTATTTGTACGGGGAGTGAAAGAACGACAATATCCGGCGAGACGTGTCGTGTAATTAAAGAAACAGGAAGATGACGAAAGAAGATTTTATGCGGGAGGCTATCAGCCTGTCCTGCGAAAGCGTTCGGCAAGGCGGCGGGCCTTTCGGCGCAGTGATCGTGAAAGACGGAAAGATCGTTGCTCGGGGTTCCAATTCAGTGACTCTGCTGAACGATCCGACGGCGCATGCCGAAATGACGGCTATCCGCGCGGCCTGTTCCGCGATGAAGGTGTTCCGGCTCGAAGGTTGTGAACTCTATACCTCCTGCGAACCGTGCCCGATGTGTCTGAGCGCTGCTTACTGGGCCGGGATATCCCGGATTTATTACGGCAACAACCGGGAGGATGCCGCAGAGATCGGTTTCGGGGATGCGTTTATCTACGACGAAGTCGTCCTCGCCCCGTCGCGGCGCAGCATTCCGGGCGAGAGTCTGTTGCGCCGTGAAGCGCTCGAGGCATTCCGCCTGTGGCGGGAAAAGCCCGATAAGGTCGAATATTGAATGTTTTCGGGGGGAGTTTATGGATCGGTTTAAAGCAATCCCGCTTCGTACAGCATGATCAGCTCTTCGATGATCTGGTCGTCGCCTTCGGCGTCATAGGTGTCTTTCAGGTTCGCGCCGAACAGGCGCGCGATGCTTTGCCAGAAAAATGCGCGGAATCCGCCGCGCAGTTGTTTGACCAGGTCGTAGGAGGTCTGGTCGGTCTCCCGGTCGATCAGTTTGATCAGCAGCTTTCCTTGCGATAGGGTCATGTTTTTCAGAACGGGAGTGTATTTCCTTTTCAGCGCGCGTTCCATCGCTTTGACGAATTCCTGTTTTTCGCGCTTCGTTTTCATGCTGTCCATGCGCTGTTCCATGGCGTGCAACGTCGCATTGGCTTCGAGCGCAATCGGGTAGACGACCTTCAGATTGTAGATCAGTCGCGACCACCGTCTCTCGTCGGCCGCGCGTTTGAAGACGAACGCCGGTTTCAGGTAAACCGTCGTGATCGTATCCCCGTCCACGACTTTCGTCTGCACCGGGCCGTACTCGGTCATTACCTGCGCCGGGGCTTTCAGGTTCGTCAACAGCAGAATGGCCGCAAGCACCGGGAACAGACAGCGGTTCATGTTTTCGATTTCTAAATAATTTTTACCTTTGCAAAGGTAATTAAAATAAAATTCGGGCGCTGCCCGCTCGGGTATAAAACGTGCATGGAGGACGGATTGTTGTGTTTCCCCGGACGGAACGCGGGCGCGCTGCCCGCAGACTGTATTACGAAACGTTTACGGACAAGATAAAAGAGGAGAGTTAGATTATGAATTGTAAACAACGCATCGGCGAACGGATTTATTGGACGAGCGTCAACGATCGCCGCAAACAACTTTTTGAAAATATCTGGCCATTGCCCAACGGAGTGTCCTACAATTCGTACCTGATTCGGGACGAAAAGTGCGCGCTGATGGATACCGTCGAGAGCGGCAGCGACCGCTCGTATGCGGACTGGGTGTCCGAGTCGCTCGACGGGCGTCCGCTCGATTACCTGATCATCCACCATATGGAACTCGATCATTCGGGCGAGATCGAAAACCTGGTGCAGCGTTACCCGGATGTGAAAATCGTCGGTAACTGTAAAACTTTCCGGGTGTTGGAAGCCTATTTCGGCAAACGGGACAACCTGATCGAGGTGAAGGACGGCGACACGCTGTCGCTCGGATATCACAACCTGAAGTTCGTGTTTACGCCGTGGGTGCACTGGCCCGAAACGATGATGACGTTCGACCAGACCGACGGCGTGCTTTTTTCGGGCGATGCGTTCGGTATGTTCGGGGCGCTCGACGGAGGGGTGTACGACGACCAGACCGATTTCGCTTTCTACGAGGACGAGATGCGCCGCTATTATTCGAACATCGTCGGTAAGTACAGCCCGATGGTGCAAAAGGCGCTCGCCAAATTGCGCGACTATCCGATCCGTACGATCTGCCCGCTGCACGGATTGGTGTGGCGTACCGATCCGTGCAAGGTGATCGGCCTGTACGATCGCTGGAGCAGCTATCAGGGCGAGGACGGCGTCGTGGTCATCTATGCGTCGATGTATGGCAATACGGCGCAAATGGCCGATTACATCGCCCGTCGGATCGCCGAAGCCGGCGTGAAAAAGGTCCGCGTCCACGATGTGTCGAAAACGCATATTTCATACCTTATCAACGATATTTGGCGCTATAAGGGGGTGGTGCTCGGAAGCTGCGCCTACAACCTGCAGATGTTTCCGCTGATGGAGAACCTGACGCGCGAGTTGCTGCATATGGGCGTTAAGGAGAGATTGCTCGGTATTTTCGGTACGTACAGTTGGAACGGAGGGGGCGTCAAAAATCTGAACGCTTTCGCCGAAGAGATCGGGTGGGAGGTGGTCGCGCCCGCCGCGGAGATCATGGGGCATCCCGAGCCCGGAAAAGAGGCGGCCTGCGATGCGTTGGCTGCGGCGATGGCCGCCCGGTTGCTCGGGTAGGGTGTGGTACTGCCGTAGCGTCGTGTTAAAAAAGCGGTAAATGCGGTAATAAATCTCAAAAATTGTTAAAAAATATTAAAAATAAATTGTATTTTTGGATCGCTCAAACGAAAAAACATCCGGCGCAAGGGCCGGAACCGATAGAACTTAAACTTTAAAATAAAAGAAATGGATGCAATTGCAATTTTGACGGGCGGGGGGCCTGCTCCCGGAATGAACACTGTGGTCGGTAGCGTGGCAAAAACGTTTTTACAGAAAGGATACCGGGTGCTCGGACTGCACGGCGGATATTCCGCTCTGTTCACCGACACGCCGAAAATCACCGAGATCGACTTCCTGCTGGCCGACGACATCTTCAACCGCGGCGGATCGTTCCTGACGATGAGTCGTTTCAAACCGTCGGACAAAAACTTCGAAGAAGATTTCAACCTCGACCTGTTCGTCAAAAACAACGTTAAGTTGCTGGTGACCGTCGGAGGCGACGATACGGCTTCGACTGCGAACCGCATCGCCAAATTCTTGGCAGCCAAAAAGTATCCGATCGCCAACATCCATGTTCCGAAAACGATCGACAACGACCTGCCGCTGCCGGCCGGCTCGCCGACGTTCGGCTACCAGTCGGCCAAGGACATGGGCTCGATCATCGGCCGCACGGTCTATACCGACGCGCGCACCAGCGGAAACTGGTTCGTCGTGGCTGCTATGGGACGTTCCGCCGGACACCTGGCGTTCGGTATCGGCACGGCCTGCCACTATCCGATGATCGTGATCCCCGAAATGTTCAACAAAACCGAGATCACCGTCGAAAAGATCGTGAACCTCGTCGTTTCGTCGATTATCAAGCGCAAGATCATGGGTCTCGATTACGGCGTGGCGATGATCTCGGAGGGCGTGTTCCACTCGCTGAGCGATGCCGAAATCAAAAAATCGGGGATTCATTTTTCGTATGACGACCACGGGCATCCCGAACTCGGCAAAGTGTCGAAAGCTCACATATTCAATGAAATGCTCGAAAAGAAATTGGGCGAACTGAAAATTAAGGTGAAATCCCGTCCGGTCGAAATCGGTTACGAGGTGCGCTGCCAGACTCCGGTCGCTTACGACCTGGTTTACTGTTCGCTGCTGGGTATGGGGACTTATAAGTTGTTCAGCGAAGGCAAGACCGGCTGTATGGTGTATGCCGATCCCGCCGGACAGATTTCTCCGCTGTACCTGAAAGACCTGCAGGATCCCGAAACCGGCAAGATTCCGCCGCGTTTGGTCGATATCAATTCGGACAAGTTTACGATGGTCATCAAAAACATCCTGAACTACGTCACGCCGGCCGATTACGAAGCCGCCAAAAAATACGTGCCGAATCCGGAAGCTTTCGATTTCTACAAGATTCTGGAGTGGAACGAATAATCCGTTCCGCCGGATAAAAAATAGATCAGGGCTGCATCCTTCCGGTGCAGCCCTGATTGTTTAAATTTTATTTAGATAAGCGCTTACTCTTCGTCGTCCATATCCGCCATATCGGTGTCGATGATTTCATCGTCGTCCTTAATCTCGTCGTCCCCGAAGAAGTCTTTGTCGTCCTCTTCGACCTGATCGTCCACTTTGACGTCCACTTTGATCAGGTAAGAAGTGTCTTCGGTTTCCAATACGATCGCGTAGAAAAAATCCCCGGGGCCTTTGTCGATGCGGATCATGTGATCGGTATATCCGTTCGGATATTGCTTCTTCACCTCATCCCGCAATTCAGGCGAAAGGTTCTTGTAACTGATAGCAACTCGCTTCTTTTGTTTCTTTTCCGTCATTGTTTCCCAAAAATTTTCTGCAAGTATAAGCAAAATTTGTAAATCAAAACACGAACATCCCAAAAAAACTGCAAATTGTCCGTATGGCCTGTTTTTTACTCCGAAACGTTGCCGTTTGGGGTCTGGTTTTTGTGTTTGTTTTTTATTAGTTTTGTCACGGCTTTCCCGTAGGCGGCACAAAAGTAATGCCTTTTATATTAAATCGGTACTATTATGCGGCAGAAAATCGAACAACTTCGCGAACAAATCAATGATCACAATTACCGGTATTACGTACTGAATGATCCGCTGATCGGCGATTACGAATTCGACGCCCTGTTACGCGAGTTGCAGGAGCTCGAAAAAGCCTACCCGGAGTTCGACGATCCCAATTCGCCGACGCATCGCGTCGGCAGCGATGCGACCAATGAGTTTCGCACCGTGGAACACCGTTATCCGATGTTGTCGCTGTCGAATACCTATTCGCTCGACGAGCTGCACGAATTCGATGTTCGCATCCGCAAGGAGGTAGAACCTGTGGAATACGTATGCGAGCTGAAATTCGACGGCACGGCGATCAGCCTGACTTATCAGGACGGTCGCTTGTCGCAGGCCGTGACGCGCGGCGACGGGACGCGCGGCGACGACGTGACGGCGAACGTAAGGACGATCCGCACCGTGCCGCTGCGGCTTGCCGGGGACGATTACCCGTCCTTTTTCGAAATTCGCGGCGAGGTGCTGATGCCGTTCCGCTCGTTCGAACGACTGAACCGGGAGCGGGAAGACATCGGGGAGACGCCGTTCGCCAATCCGCGCAATGCCGCCGCCGGGTCGCTCAAACAACAGAGCTCGGCCGAAACCGCCCGCCGCGAGCTCGACTGCACGCTGTATGCGCTGGTCGGCGACAAGCTGCCATTCGAAACCCATTACGAAAGTTTGCAGGCGGCCCGACGTTGGGGATTTAAGGTATCCGATCAGATCAGCCTGTGCCGTTCGATCGACGAGATAGACGCTTTTATCCGTCATTGGGATAAGGCGCGTTACGACCTGCCGTTCGCTACGGACGGCGTGGTAATCAAAGTGAACCGTTTCGCCGATCAGAATCGGCTCGGTTATACCGCCAAGGCTCCGCGCTGGGCCGTAGCCTATAAATTCAAAGCGGAACAGGCCCGCACCCGGCTGTTGTCGGTCGATTTTCAGGTCGGGCGTACCGGGGCGGTGACGCCGGTCGCCAACCTCGATCCGGTGCCGTTGGCCGGTACAACCGTCAAACGGGCTTCGCTGCACAATGCCGAACAGATCGCGCTGCTCGATATCCGGCTCGGCGATATGGTCTATGTGGAAAAGGGCGGCGAAATTATTCCGAAAATTACCGGCGTTGATCTGTCCGAACGTCCGGCCGGCAGCGAGCCGTTCAAGTTCATCACGCACTGTCCGGAATGCGGAACGGAATTGGTCAAATACGAAGGCGAGGCGCGCCATTACTGTCCGAACCCAAGCCATTGTCCGCCGCAGATCGTCGGCCGTATCGTGCATTTCATTTCGCGTAAGGCGATGAATATCGACGGTCTCGGCGAGGAGACGGTGCAACTGTTGTACGATTCGGGGCTGGTCGCCGATATCGCCGATCTGTACCGGCTGAAACGCGAGGACCTGGTCGATTTGCCGCGTCTGGGCGAAAAATCCGCCGACAATATTTTAAACAGTATCCGGGAGTCGTTGAACGTTCCCTTTCATCGGGTGTTGTTCGCGATCGGGATTCGCTTCGTCGGCGAGACGACCGCCAAAACGCTTGCCGCGCAGTTCAAGAGCCTCGATGCGCTTGCCGCGGCTACGCCCGAGGAGCTGGCTACGGCGGAGGATATCGGCGAGCGGATCGCTGTCAGCGTGCGGGATTACTTTCTCGATCCGGCGAACCTGGATATTTTGGAGCGGCTGAAGGCGAGCGGCCTGCATTTCGAAGCCGGGGAATCGGCGCGTCTTTCGGATCGTCTCGACGGTAAAAAGATCGTCATTTCGGGGACGTTCGAAAGACATTCGCGCGATCAGTTGAAACAACTGATCGAGGCGCACGGCGGCAAGAATCAGGGAGCTGTTTCGTCCAATACCGATTATCTGTTGGCCGGCAATAATATCGGCCCGGCGAAATTGACCAAAGCCAATAAGCTGGGCGTCAAAATTATCGGCGAGGCCGATTTCGAACGGATTATTGCCGGAGAAGCCGTCGGGGAGAAGGAACACGATGAAATTCCCGTTGCGGAACAATCGTCGTCCGAGAAAAAAGAAGAACCCTCGGAAAATAATTCGAAGCGGCGCACCTTGTTCGGGTAAAAAATATTAAATTTGTCCGAAAATTAACATTTCACGATGAAACCTAACATGAGAGGCGTGGGGATCGCCCTGATAACCCCGTTTTCGGAAGACGGATCGGTCGATTTCGGCGCATTGGAAGCGCTGGTTGAACGGGTGACTGCCGGCGGGGCCGATTACCTGGTCGTGCTCGGAACGACGGCCGAAACGCCTACGCTGACTGCCGACGAGAAAGAGGCGGTCGTCAGTTGCGTGGTTCGGAAGAATAACGGACGCCTGCCGGTCGTGCTCGGAATGGGCGGCAACAATACGGCCGAAGTGGTGGCTTCGATCCGCAAAACCGATTTTACCGGGATCGATGCGATCCTTACGGTCACTCCTTATTATAATAAGCCTTCGCAGGAGGGTATTTATCAGCATTACAAGGCGGTTGCCGCTGCGGCTCCGTGCGGAGTGGTGCTGTACAACGTGCCGGGACGTACCGGCGTCAACATGAAAGCCGAAACCGTGCTGCGCCTGGCGCACGATTGTCCGAACGTCGTCGCGGTCAAGGAGGCCAGCGGATGCCTGTCGCAGGCGGCTTATATCCTGCGCGACCGGCCGGAGGGATTCGCCGTGGTTTCCGGCGACGATAACCTGACCCTGCCGATGGTGGCGCTGGGCGGGGACGGGATCATCTCCGTCGCAGCTCAGGCTTTCCCTGAGAAATTCTGCCGGATGGCGCATTTGGCTCTCGACGGCCGCGTGAAAGAAGCGGCTTCGCTGCACCTTCAGATGATGGAGGCGGTCGATTCCCTGTTCGAAGAGGGGAATCCGACCGGCATCAAAGCTGCGCTGAGTTGTCTGGGCGTGATCGGCAATTATTTGCGCCTGCCGCTGGTGCCTGCCAGCGACCGGTTGGTCTCCAAGATCGACGGCCTGCTGAAAGCGTACGAACTCCGTTGACCGCTTCGCGGGCCGACCGAATAAGCCCTAAATTTCGTCCGCGTCAAATATTTTTATATTTTTAGCGTTTATTAAGGGTGAAATATAAAGATATGAGACGAATTGTTTTCTCTTTGGCGGTGTTGATGTTTGCAGGGGTTTTGTCCGCTGCGGCGCAGCAGGATACGGTGCGGACACAGGCCCCGGATAACGACGCGATCCTCCGGGAAACGATCAACAGCGCTTCCCCTTACTATTACCCGACGCTTTTCACCCGTTATCTGACCGGCGATACGACTCTGACGGATACCGACTACCGTTATTTGTACTACGGTTTCGTATGGCGTCCGGAATACAAGCCGTTCGAGACGCCGGCGGCCCGCGACAAGATCCTGCAAATTCTGGAGGCCGATTCGCTGAACGAGGCGGACTACCGGCGGGTTATCGCCTACGGGAACGAGGTGTTGAAAAAAGAGCCGTTCGATCCGGGAGCGATCAATTTCCTGATTTACGCTTACGGCGGGATCGGAGATACGCTGAACGAGCGGATCAACTATTACCGGTTGCAGGGGGTGCTGAATGCGATCAAGTCTTCGGGAACCGGACTGAGCGAGGAGTCGCCGTGGCACATCATCTATTTTTCGCATGTGCGCGATTTTCTGGCCAGCGAGAATATCATTTGCGGCAAGGAGCGCGTGATCAGTCGGACGGTGGCTTATACGCCGCTGCTGGTGAAGGAGAAAGGAGTTAAAGGATATTATTTCGATTTCGGGCGGATCTATTGGCAGCGGCCCGACAAGGAGCCCGAAAAGCGCAGTAGCGGATGGGAATTCAACGGACTGCCGTTGAAAAGGCGGGCGGCGCCCAGTGTGGAGAAGGTTGAGTAAAAACAGTTATTAAGAAGACAGAGAATGAAACGTAAAGGATGGATTATTTTGGCGGTCGTGGCAGTCGTTGTGCTGGGCGCTTATTCATGGTTGAAAGGAAGTTACAACGATATGGTCAGCCGCAGCGAAGCCGCTACGGCGCAGTTGGGCAACATTGAGAATCAGTATCAGCGTCGCGCCGACCTGATTCCGAATTTGGTGAGCACCGTAAAGGGTTACGCTGCCCACGAACAGAATACGCTGGAACAGGTAGTCGAAGCGCGTGCGAAAGCGACGCAGACCCGGATCGACGTGAACGATGCCGCCGCTATGGCCCGTTTCGATCAGGCGCAAGGCGAGCTTTCGTCGGCGCTCAGTCGGTTGATGGCTATCTCCGAGAGTTATCCCGACCTGAAAGCCAACCAGAACTTCCTGGATTTGCAGACGCAGCTCGAAGGGACGGAAAACCGGATTGCCGTCGAACGGCGCAAATTCAACGATGCCGCGCAGCAGTTCAACACCTATATCAAAATGTTTCCGCGCAACCTGCTGGCCGGGATGTTCGGATTCGCCCCGATCGGTTATTTCGAAGCGCAACCCGGCTCGGAAGTCGCTCCTAAAGTCGAATTTTAACGGGTCGCATATCGATGAGATCGCTGTTAAGGATCTTTGCCTGCTGGTGCGGCGCGGCTTTGCTTTCGCTGCCGCTCGTCGCGCAGCAGTTGCCCGATCAGATGTCGCCGCCGCGCTTGGTCAACGATTTCGCCGGATTGCTCGACGAGGCGCAGCGCCGGTCGCTGGAACAAAAGCTGGCGGATTTCGACCGCGAGACTTCGACGCAGATTACCGTCGTTACGGTGGACGATCTGGACGGTTACGCTCCGGCCGACTATGCGCAGCGGCTGCACGACAAGTGGGGAGTCGGACGCAAAGGCAAGGATAACGGGATTCTGATTCTGGTCAAGCCGTCGCAACCCGATTCCCGGGGCGAAGCCTACATTTCGGTGGGATACGGCCTGGAAGGGGTGATCCCGGATATTACCGCCGGGCGGATTTTGGATCAGGAGATGATCCCGGAGTTTCGCCGGGGAAGCGTTTATGACGGGTTGGACAAGGCGACGAACGTACTGATGCAACTTTCCCGCGGGGAATTCACGGCCGATCAGTATGCCGGTCGAGACGAAGGCGGCGGAGTCGCCGTCGGGCTGGTAGCGATTCTGGTGCTTTTCTTTTTGTTTGCCGCCGGCCGCAAGGGAGGAGGGCATGGAGGCAACGGCAGCCGCGGCGGGGGAGGGTGGTTCCCCCCGATTTTCCTGGGCGGCGGGTCGCGTGGCGGAGGCAGTTTCGGAGGCGGAGGTTTCGGCGGTTTCGGAGGCGGAATGTCGGGCGGCGGCGGAGCCGGACGTTCCTGGTAGGTTTGATAACGAACAATAATACGGATTCGATGGGAAAATTTTACTTTTCGGTTTTAGGGCTGATAGCCTGTCTGTTTTTCTCCTGCGGAAAGAATGAAGATGGAGGAAAAATCGATCCGCCGCCTGTAAAGAGCGGGCGGACGATCCTGGTCTATATGGCCGCCGATAATAATTTGGTGAACTCCGCCTGGCAAAATGTCGATCAGATGCTTGTCGGAATGGAGTCGATCGACGGGAACCTGATCGTCTATATCGATCCGCAGGGAGGTACTCCCCAATTGTTGAAGATCGAGTCGGGAGGCAAAAAGACGGTCGTCGAGGAGTATGCGAAAGAGAATTCCGCATCGACGTCGGTGCTGAGCCGGGTGATCGCGCGTACCAAAGCGCTGTATCCGGCCGAATCCTACGGGCTGGTGCTGTGGTCGCACGGATTGGGCTGGGCGCCTGCCGGAGTGATTCCGAAAAGCTATTCGGCGGACGATCTGTGGCGGAAAGATCCGAATGCGCCCCTTACCAAATGGTTCGCTCAGGACGGCGCCAATTATATCGACATTTCCGATCTGGCCGGGGCGTTGCCCCGGGATCGGGAATTCGACTTCCTGCTGTTCGACGCCTGCTTTATGGGGAGTGTCGAGGCGTTGTACGAACTGCGGAATGCCGCCAAATACATCATCGCTTCTCCGACGGAGATCCTTTCGTCCGGTTTTTCGTACGATGCGATTTTGCCGGAACTGTTCGCGGATACGCCGCGGTTCGAAGAGGTCTGCCGACTGTTCGTCGATTACTACCGGCAATCGTCGTCTACGTGGCCCTATGCCTCGGTCGGTCTGATTAAAACCGACGAACTGGACGCGCTGGCTGCGGCTGCCAAAGCGTTTTACGCCTCCGCTTCGCCCGCTTCGGCGGATGTGTCGCAGGTTCAGTATTTGGAGCGGATGCAGACCCACGTTTTTCACGATCTGCTGGACTATTATTCCAAAATCGGCGGAGATGCCGCTCTTTATGCCGCGTTCGCCGGGCAACTTCGCAAAACGGTGGTTTACGAAGATCATACCGAGTACGTTTTCAGCGCCTATTCCGGTCCGGGAGTAGGACCCTTTAATATGTGCGTCAAGCTGAATACTTTCTGCGGACTTTCCACGTACGTTCCGCGCGACCTGTCCGCGTTGCAACTTCTGCAAGAATCCTATAAGGAAACCCCGTGGGCGAAAGCGGTCGGGATCGCTTACTGAGTTGCGGCGCTCTTTTCTGCCGATTCTTCCGGCGACATGATGCCGCCTCCGAGCGCTTTGTAAAGCGTGGCGTAGCTGCTCATCGTTGCGCTGAGCGTCTCCGCGTAATCGGATTGCGCGTCGAATAATGTTCGTTGCGTTTCCAGAACGTCCAAGTAACTGATCTGTCCGGCGGCGTACTGCTGCTGCGACAGCCGGTCGGCTTTTTCGGCAGCCGTTACCAATGTCAGCATCGATTCGAGTTGGGTACGGTAAGTGCGGACGGCTGTCAGCGCGTCTTCGACCTCCCGGAGCGCCTGCAGAAAACATTGCTCGTAATTCATAATTGCCTCGCGGTGTTTCTCGCGCATGATCTGTACCCTGCGTTTGTTGGCTCCGAAATTGAAAACCGGCCCCGTAATCCCTCCTGCCGCCGACCACATCCAAGCATTGTGATCGAACAGCTTTTTGAATTCCTCGCTGAATACGCCGCCGTTTCCGGTCAGCGCGATGCTCGGAAAACGCATCGCCTGCGCCACGCCGATCTGAGCGTTGGCAGCCATCACCTGATAGTAAGCTTCGACCATGTCGGGCCGACGGGCGAGCAGGTCGGACGGCAAACCGGCGGGCACTTCGGCCGGAATGCGGAGGTCGACCAGCGGAGTGTGTTTGCCGACGACCTGCGAGGGATTTTGTCCCAGCAACAGGCTGAGGGCGTGTAACGCCTGCTCGCTGGCGCGTTCGTACTGGGCATTCGCCGCGGCGGCCGTGGCATAGGCCGCTTCTCCCTGGCGCAGTTGCAGCTCGTCGATCGAGCCGATCGCATAGCTTTGTTGCTGCAGCGCGTAGGTCGCTTCGCGGGAAATGCTGGTCTGTCGGGCGGTTTTACCGGCATATTCGTACTGCAGGTAGGAAAAATAGGTCGATGCCACCTCGGCTACCAGCGAAACCAACACGCCTTGCGCCGCCCGGTCGGTCGCCAGCAGTTGCGCGCGGTCGGCTTCGCTCATCCGCCTGATTTTGCCGAACAGATCCAGTTCCCAGGAGATGCTCGGTTTGATGATATAGGTTTCCACCGGTTTGTCGCTTTTCAGTCCGATGAAGGACTCCGTGCCGTACTGTCCGGTGACGCCGTAGCTTACCGACGGCCACAGACCGGCGCGGGTCTCCTTCAGCGTCAGCCGCGCCTGTTCGACCCGGGAGAAGGCGATTTCGACGTTGCGGTTGTTCTCGATTGCCGTCGCGATCAGCCTCGTCAGCGTCGTGTCGTCGAACAGTTGCCACCAGTAGAGATCCGTTGCGGCGGTGCCGGCCGCTCCCATGTATCTCGGCGGGGTTTCGACGACCGGCGCTTTGAATTTCGGACCGACCGTGCAACTGCCCGCAAAAAGGACGATCAGCGGGAATATCCGGATAAAATATCGTTTGTTCATATCGAATCGCATCATGATTTATTTTACGGCCGGACTGTTTTCCGTCGCGGCTTTTTGATTTCGTTTTTCTTCGTAACGTCCCCATTTTCCGATCAGCACGAACAACCCGGGGTAAGCGAACAGTCCGATCAGCGTGGCGATCAGCATACCGCCGAACAGCGCCAGCCCCATGATGTTGCGCGCGACGGCATTGCTGCCGGTCGCGAAGATCAGCGGCAGTACGCCCATCAGGAACGCTACGGCGGTCATGATGACCGGCCGCACCCGCAGTTTGGCTCCTTCGAGAGCCGCCTGTTGCAGGTTCATGCCTTCGCTGAATTTGTCGCGGGCGTATTCCACGATCAGGATCGCGTTTTTGGCCGCCAGTCCGATCAGCATGATCAGCGACACCTGCATGAAGATGTCGTTGACGTATATCGGGTCGAACAGGTGCGCCAGGTAAGTGAAGCCCATCGCTCCGAGCAGCGCGAACGGGATGCCGAGCAGGATGCTCAACGGCAGGCTCCAGCTTTCGTACAGCGCGGCGAGAATCAAAAAAACGAAGATCACCGCATAGAGGAATACGATTCCCGCGCCGCTGTTGTGGGCTTCCTGGTACGACATGTTGCTCCATGCGTAGCCCATGTCGTCCGGAAGCACCTCGTCGGCGACTTCCGCGAGGGCGGTCATCGCTTCGTCGGTCGAGTATTTCGTCGAAGGCAGTCCCGTCACTCCGGCCGAGCGGTAGAGGTTGAAGCGGTTCGTGAACTGCGGCCCGGTCGTGTCGCGCACCGTGATGAAGGCCGACAGCGGGACGCTTTCACCCCGGTTGTTCGTCAGATAGAACTGGCTGATCTTCGATTCGTTCAGCCGGTACTCGCTTTCGGCCTGGATATAGGTTTGGTACATCCGGCCGAAACGGTTGAAGTTGTTGACGTACATGCCGCCGAGATAGGCCGACACCTGCGTATGCAGTTCGTCCAGCGAAACTCCCGCGCTCAGTACTTTGTCGTTGTCGATCGAGATCGCCTTTTGAGGCACGTCGGCCTGGAACATCGTGCTGATGCTGGCGATTTCGGGGCGCTTCTTGGCCTCTTCGATGAATTTTCCGGTGTATTCGGCCAGGTATTGCGGCGTGTTGCCGCCCTTGTCCTGGATCATGATCGTAAAGCCCGAACTCGGTCCCAGGCCGGGAATCGACGGCGGTCCGAACGTAAAGACTTCGGCAGCGTCGATCTCTTCGTAAAGTTCCATGTTCAACGCTTCGGTGATTTGCGCTGCGGTCATCTTGCGTTTGTTCCAGTCTTTCAACCGGATAAATATCAGACCACTATTCGGCGATTGCGTGCCGGCCAGCAGGCTGAATCCGGCGGCCGAGGTGACCGACTGGACATTGTCGTTTTTGTCGAGAACGTCGTTGATCTGCTTGATGACCGCTTCGGTGCGCGTCAGCGAAGCGGCGTTGGGCAGTTGGATGTTGGTAATCAGGTAGCCCTGGTCTTCGTCCGGTAGGAATCCGGTCGGGATCTGCTTCATCAGGATGACGACGGCCGCCGCCGAAATGCCGATGAACAGCAGCGTTCGCGCGCTGTGTCGGACGATCACGCCGCTGGTTTTCAGATAGCCGTCGACGCCGCTGGTAAAACGGCGGTTGAACCACCGGAAAAACCGGTTGTCCGTCTGGCCCTCTTTCTTGGGACGCAGCAGCAGCGAACAGAGCGCCGGACTCAGCGACAGCGCGTTGATCCCCGACAGGCAAACGCTGATGGCGATCGTGATGGCGAATTGTCCGTAGAGTTTCCCGGCTGCGCCCGGCATCAGTCCGACCGGCAGGAATACGGCCATCAACACCGACGTCGTCGCGATGATCGGCGAAGCGACGGTCTTCATCGCCGCGATCGTGGCGTCCCGGCCGTTCATGCCCTTTTCGATATTCACCTGGACGGCTTCGACGACTACGATGGCGTCGTCGACTACCAGCCCGATCGCGAGTACCAGTCCGAGCAGCGAAAAGACGTTGATTGAGAATCCGAACAGCGGGAAGACCATAAAGGCTCCGATCAGCGAGACCGGAATCGCAATCAGCGGCACGATCGTGGCCCGGATGTTTTGCAGAAAAAGATAGATGACCAGCACGACGAGCAGCAGCGCCAACAGCAGCGTCGTGACGATATCCTGGATGCCGAGCACGATCGTATGCGTCGAGTCGACTACCGTGTTGTACTGTACGCCGTCCGGGAACGATTTCGCGAGGTCTTTCATCAGCGAGTTGACCTGCCTGCCGACCTCGACGGCATTGCTGCCCGGCGACTGGTTGATCAGCAGCAAACAGGCCGGATGTTCCTGGAAGGAGGCCGTCGTGCTGTAAGATTGTACGCCGAGTTCTACCCGCGCGACGTCCCGGAGTCGCACCAGCGAACCGTCCGGATTGGCCCGCAGCACGATCCGTTCGAACTCTTCGGCCGTACTGTACTGGCCCGGCATCCGTACCGTATAGGTGAATTCCGGAGAGCCGTCGTTCGGCTCGGCGCCGAGCTGGCCGCCGGGAACGATCTGGCTTTGCTGGCCGATTGCCGCCGAGATGTCGCCGACCGTGATGCCGAGGTAATCCATCTTGTCCGGTTTGATCCATATTCGCATCGCGTAAGGGCCGCCGCCGAGCACCTGTACGCTGCCGACGCCGTTGATCCGCGAGATCGGGTCTTTCATGTTGATGATCGCGTAATTGGCCAGGAAATTCTCGTCGTACCGGCCGTCGGAGAACAACGACAGTACCATGATGAAGCTCGTCATGGTTTTTTGCGTGGTGACGCCCTGTTGGATCACCGGCTGCGGTAGCATCGGCGTGGCCGACGAGACGCGGTTCTGAGTGAATACGGTGCTCATGTCCGGGTTGCTTCCTACGCCGAAGGACACCTGTAACGACATGCTGCCGTCGTTCGAGTTGGTCGACTGCATGTAGATCATGTCGCTCACTCCGTTAACGCTCTCTTCGATCGGCGTGGCAACGCTCTGCTCGACCGTGAGCGCGTCGGCTCCCTGATACTGAGCCGTCACTTCGACCACGGGCGGCGTGATGTCGGGGTATTGCTCGATCGGCATGCTTTTGATGGCGATCAGTCCCAGCACTACGATCATGATGGCGATGACCATGGCGAATATCGGACGTCTTACGAAAAAGTTTCCCATAGTTTTCTATTTTTGGAGTGAATCGGCGACGGTCATCGGCTCTACGACCGCTCCTTCACGAACTTTGTGGAAACCCGAAGTGACGACGCGCGCTCCGGAGTCGAGTCCGGAGTTGACTACCCACATATTATTATAGGTATTGCCGAGGGATACGATGCGCTGTTTCGCCCGTCCGGCCGAATCGAGCGCATAGACGCTGCTGATGCCCTGCGTGCGCATTACCGCTTGTTGCGGGATCAGCAGCGCCGACCGCAGCGTGTCGACGACGGTGCGGATGCGGGCGAACTGCCCGGGGCGCAACAGCGTATCCGGATTCGGGAACGAAACCTGTGCGTTCAGCGATCCGGTGCCCTGCTCGACGGCCCGTCCGATAAAATCGAAGTGCCCCCGGTGCGGATAGGCGATGTTGTCCGAGATCGTCAGCATGATTTCGCTGAAATCGGCCCTGCCCCGACGTATCAGATCGAAATAGGTGTCTTCCGGGATGAAGAATACCACGCGTATCGTATCGACCTGCGAGACGGTGTTCAGTACCGCATATTGCGATCCGGGGCCTACGTAGTCTCCGGTGCGGGCTTTTGTCTGTCCAATAATGCCGTTTACGGGGGAGAGTACCTGCGTGTAACTTTGTTCGATTTCGGTGTATTTCAATGCAGCCTGAGCTGCTTTCAGAGCCGCCTGGGCTGCCGATAGCCGCGAGACGGCGGCGTCTAGGTCGCTTTTGCTGGCGGCGTTGATGGTTGCGAGCGGTTTCACGCGTTCGTAATTCTGCCGGGCATTGGTCAGTTCCGCTTCGGCCTGGCTGACCGAGGCCTGCCGCTGAGCCGTTTGCGCGGCGTAAGGGGCCGGTTCGATCACGTAGAGCAAGTCTCCCTTGTGTACGAATGTCCCTTCTCTGAAATAGATTCCGCGCAAAAATCCGCTTACGCGCGCCTGTATCGTGATGTCCGATTTTCCGTAGGTCTGGCCTACGAAGTCCATCCATATCGGAATATCGCTCGTCGTCGCTTCGGCCACCGGCAGTTCGAGCGGCGGCGTCTGCGTCTCTCGCTTTCGTTTGCAGCCCAACAACAGGGCTCCGGATAAAATCAGAATCAGAAAGGTAGATTTATTCGCTTTCATACGTTTAGAGTTTACCGTTATTCTGTCAAAAAACATACCGCTTATTGACGGTGGTATTGTTTTGCAGGAAGGGGTACTCTTTTTAAGTCCTTTTTTTTCTTATTATGTCCTTTTTGAAGTTACAGGGTTGTGAATTTTGACGCTTGGCGGTTCAAAAACGATTTTGTGGAAATAATCCCCCGAAATGTGAGGGGGTGTCCGAAAAAGATCGAATTTATGCCGAGTCGTAATTTTAGGTTACTGTTTTTTATTAAATCCGGGTTTCAGGCAGGGATATTACGTGTTTTTACCGGATTTTGACGAGATAATTATGCGTTTAATAGAATTATTGTTTTAAATCGTAATTTAAATTATTTGTGATTTGTGTGTGTATTTTGGGGGGTGTATGTTTTAAAATAAGTATTTATATTAAAATATACCCCATAAAATTTGCATTATAGAATTTAAAAATACTATATTTGCATCAAACGATTGAATTTGTGGTTATGAAGCCTGAGGATTTTACTTATTATTTTTCGTTGGCAGAAAATCCCCGTATGGGGATTGAACGGAAAATCTGACAAAACGGTCCGATTCGTCGAAACGGATCGGAGTCCGGGAAAAGAAATGAGTTGTTGATCCATTTAAATGAAAGGCTATGAAAAAGAATTTATCCATTGTACGTATGATGTTGGCGGCGATAGTGTTTTCGACTTGCGCGCCGTCTTTAAAAGCCCAGTCCGGAGTGGTGGTGAACGTGGGAGCGGACCTCGTGAGCGGATATGTGTGGAGGGGGGTCTATCAGATAGGATCGGGGGCGAGTGTTCAGCCTTCGCTCGGATTGGCTTATAAAGGATTTTCCATCGGAGCCTGGGGCTCGACCAGCTTGCGGGAAGGTTTCAAGGAGCTGGATCTTTCGGCCGGTTATTCGGTCGGCGGTTTTTCGGTCGGAGTCACCGATTACTGGTGGGCCGGACAGGGCGCTCCTTTCTATTCCGATTATCTGAATACGCACCTGTTTGAGGGGACGCTGGGCTATCATTTCGGCAAAAAGTTTCCGTTGCACGTCTCCTGGAGCACGATGTTCGCCGGGAATCTCGACAAAGTGGACGGCGAGCGGAAGTTTTCGACCTATATCGAACTCGGTTACGATTTCCGGATCAAAGGCGTCGATCTGACCTGTGCAGTCGGCGTGGCGCCGTGGGACGCTCCGGCATGGCTAACTCCGCGATGGGGCGACAAAGGGTTTCAGGTTTCGAATATTTCGCTGAAAGCCTCCAAAACGATCCGGATTACGGATTCTTATTCGCTGCCGGTCTTCGTGCAGGCCGTCGCTTCGCCGGCGACCGATGATGCGAGTCTCGTATTCGGGATATCTTTTTAGTTCATTCACCATAAAATCCAAGCAAAATGAAAAAGATCGAGGCAATTATTCGTAAGACCAAGTTCGAGGAAGTGAAGGAAGCTTTGCTCGCAGCAGACATCGAGTGGTTCTCTTATTACGACGTTCGAGGGATCGGAAAGTCCCGCCAGGCCCGTATCTACCGCGGAGTGGTGTATGATACCAGTTCCATCGAGCGGATACTGATATCGATTGTTCTGCGCGATAAGAATGTGGAAAAGACGGTGCAGGCCCTTCTTAAATCGGCTTTTACCGGCGAGATCGGCGACGGGCGCATATTCGTCATTCCCATCGACGACGCCATCCGCATCCGTACCGGTGAAAGGGGCGATATCGCCCTTTACAATGCGGAGCTGGAGAAATAGTTTTTTCGAGGGCTTGTTATTGAACGAACACGAAGTATAACGACAAAGAATTTTGAGTCATGGATTATATAGAAGATATTACACAAGTCGCCGTCCCTGCGGTGGACAGCGGCAACACGGCGTGGATGATCGTCGCTACCATCCTCGTCCTGTTGATGACCATTCCCGGTATCGCCCTGTTTTACGGCGGGCTGGTGCGCCAGAAAAACGTACTGAGCATCATTATGCAGTGCTTGCTTATCGTCGGCGTAATTAGTATTCTGTGGGTGGCATTCGGTTACAGTTTCGTATTCGGAACCTCTCTTTGCGGGACTGCCGCAGGCAGCGTGATCGGCGGTTTCGATAAAGTGATGCTGAACGGCGTAACGCCGTCGGCGCTGACTACGGGCAACATTCCCGAAATCATTTTCGTGGTTTTCCAGTGTATGTTTGCCGTGATCACGCCGGCTTTGATACTGGGCGCTTTTGCCGAACGGATCAAATTTTCGGGCTTTATGCTCTTCACGATCCTGTGGAGCATCTTGGTGTACAACCCGATGGCGCACTGGGTATGGGGCGGCGGATGGCTGCAGGAAATGGGGGCCATCGACTTTGCGGGCGGAACGGTCGTGCATATCAATGCCGGTATTTCCGCACTGGTAATGGCCGTGCTGCTCGGTAAGAGAAGAGGCTACCGGGTCGGACAGCCGATGAGCCCGCACAACGTTACTTTCGTATTCATGGGAACGGCTTTTCTGTGGCTCGGCTGGTTCGGTTTCAATGCCGGAAGCGGTCTGCAGGCCGACGGTATCGCGGCCAACGCTTTTCTGGTGACGCACTTGGCCACTTGCGTGGCGGCGATGACGTGGATGCTGATCGACTGGGTGCACAACAAAAAGCCGACGACGGTCGGCGTGTGTACCGGAGCGGTGGCCGGACTGGTTGCCATTACGCCTGCCGCAGGCACCGTAAGCGTTCTTGGAGCCGTTTGCATCGGGCTTCTTTCCTCGGTCGTTTGCTTTTTCATGGTGGCCGTCGTCAAACCGAAATTCAAATACGACGACGCCCTCGACGCATTCGGCGTACACGGCATGGGCGGTATCGTGGGTTCTATTCTTACCGGAGTTTTCGCTACGCGGTATATCAGCGGCGAAGGCGGTGTGGAAGGAGCGCTTTACGGCGACTGGCATCAGTTGTGGGTGCAGGTAGTGGCTACGGCGGTATCCGTCGTTTTCAGCGCCGCAATGACCTATATTCTGTTCAAGATCGTCGACAAATTGGTCGGTCTGCGTGTTGACGCCCGCGTGGAAGAGGAGGGACTCGATATCTACGAACACGGCGAGAGCGCTTACAACAGTTAGACATCGTTGGATGTAGCGTAATAGAGGTTTAAGTTTAAGTTGGTTGCAAGATGCCCCGGCGGCGAACCGGCCGCCGGGATATCGAAAAAAGAAAAAAACGTTAAAATTCAAGCATATGTCACTTTACATGGTAAAACAGTACAAGGCCAAACTCGTTCCGGAGATGATGGAACAGGCCATCAAGACGATTAAAACCCGCTTTCAGAAATCGCTGGCGGCCGAACTGGATTTGCGCCGGGTCACCGCGCCGCTTTTCGTGCTGTCCGGGACGGGAATCAACGACGACCTGAACGGCGTCGAACGGCCGGTTTCGTTCCCGATCAAAGATATGGGTGAACGCCGCGCCGAGGTGGTGCATTCGCTGGCCAAGTGGAAACGAATGAAACTCGGAGCTTACGGCATCGCTCCCGGTTACGGTCTTTATACCGACATGAACGCCATCCGCGCCGACGAAGAGCTGGATAACTTGCATTCGATCTACGTGGATCAGTGGGATTGGGAACGCACCGTGACGGCAGAACAGCGCAACCTCGATTTCCTGAAAGAGATCGTTACTAAAATTTACGGTGTAGTTCGCCGCATGGAACGCGAAGTGTATGAGATCTATCCGCACATCACGCCGATCCTTCCGGAGACCATCCGGTTCATCCAAAGCGAAGACCTGTTGAAAATGTATCCGTCGCTGTCTCCTCGGGAACGCGAGACGGAAGCGGCCCGCAAATACGGGGCGATCTTCGTGATCGGCATCGGCGGCAAACTGTCCGACGGCAAAAAACACGACGGCCGGGCTCCGGATTACGACGACTGGACAACCCCGTCCGACGGAGGGTATAAAGGGTTGAACGGCGACATTATCCTGTGGAACCCGGTGCTCGAATCCGCTTTCGAAGTTTCAAGCATGGGTATCCGGGTCGACAAAACGGCTTTATTGCGTCAGTTGGAACTCGAGGGGTGTCCCGAGCGCGCCGATTTGGAATTTCACAAAGCGCTGCTCGAAGACCGTATTCCGTTGTCGATTGGCGGAGGGATCGGCCAGTCGCGGTTATGCATGTTCCTGCTGCGCTGCGCGCATATCGGCGAAGTGCAGGCCAGTATCTGGCCCGAAGAGATGGTAGAGACGTGCCGCAAGCACAATATCTATCTGAAGTAAAAAATGATTTGAGAGACGGAAAAGTTTCTAATACTTAAATTTATAAAGCCATGTCAGAACTTAGATTTAAAGTAGTGGAAGAGGCGATCAAACGCAAGGCCGTTTGTATGCCCGCGCCGGCGGAACGGGCTTCCGAATATTTCGGAATGTATGTTTTCAATGAAGACAAAATGCGCAAGTACCTGCCGAAAAAAACATACGAGGCGCTGTTCGAGACGATGAAGCACGGTAAAGCGCTGAGCCGCGAAATTGCAGACAGCGTCGCATCGGGTATGAAACAGTGGGCGATGGACATGGGCGCCACGCACTATACGCACTGGTTTCAGCCGCTTACGGGCGGTACGGCCGAAAAACACGACGCTTTTGTCGAGTACGACGGCAAGGGCGGGGTGATCGAGGAGTTTTCCGGGAAGCTGCTGATTCAGCAGGAGCCCGATGCATCGAGCTTTCCGAGCGGCGGTATCCGCAATACGTTCGAAGCGCGCGGTTATTCGGCTTGGGATGCGACTTCGCCGGCTTTCATCGTCGATACGACGCTCTGTATCCCGACGATTTTTATCGCCTATACCGGGGAAGCGCTCGACTACAAGGTACCCTTGCTTCGGTCGCTGCAGGCCGTCGATAGAGCCGCTACAGAGGTGTGCCGCTACTTCGATCCGACGGTGTCGAAAGTGTACTCCTACCTGGGATGGGAGCAGGAGTACTTTCTCGTCGACGAGGGCCTTTATGCGGCTCGTCCGGACATGGTGCTGACCGGTCGTACGCTGATGGGGCACGAGAGCGCCAAAAACCAGCAGTTGGAAGACCATTATTTCGGAGCCATTCCGACCCGGGTGATGGCGTTTATGAAAGATCTCGAATACGAGTGCTGGAAACTCGGCATTCCGGCCAAAACGCGTCACAACGAGGTGGCTCCGAACCAGTTCGAGCTTGCCCCGATTTTCGAAGAGACCAACCTGGCCAACGACCATAACCTGCTGCTGATGTCGATTATGAAAAAGGTGGCGCGCCGCCACTGTTTCCGGGTGATCCTGCACGAAAAGCCGTTTAAAGGAATCAACGGTTCGGGCAAACACAACAACTGGTCGCTCGGAACCGATACCGGCGTCAACCTGCTCTCCCCGGGCAAAACGCCGCAGGATAACCTGCAGTTCATCACGTTTCTGGTCAATGTGATGATGGCCGTTTACAAGCGGAACGGATTACTGAAGGCCAGTATCGCGAGCGCGACGAATGCCCACCGGCTGGGTGCGAACGAAGCGCCCCCGGCGATCATTTCGGTGTTCCTCGGCCGCCAGATTTCGGCGGTGCTTGACAAACTGGCCTCCAGTTCGTGCGACGATACGATCGAATTCGACGACAAGTGCGGTTTCCGGATGGGAGGAATCGATCATATTCCGGAATTGCTGATCGACAATACCGACCGCAACCGGACGTCTCCGTTCGCCTTTACGGGCAACCGTTTCGAGTTCCGCGCCGTAGGCTCTTCGGATAACTGCGGCGGCGCGATGACCGTATTGAATACCGCCGTAGCCGATCAGTTGGCCGAATTCAAGGAGGCCGTCGACACCCGTGTCGGCAAAGGCGAACCCAAAGAGCAGGCGATTCTGTCCGTGCTGAAGGCTTACGTCAGGGAGTCCGCCGCGGTTCATTTCGACGGCAACGGTTATACCGACGAGTGGAAAGAGGAAGCTCTGAGGCGCGGTCTGGACTGCGCGGTTTCCGTTCCGGAGATCATCGACCAGTTCGTTGCGCCGACCCATGCCGAGATGTTCGTTCGGATGGGGGTGCTTTCGTCGAAAGAGTTGCATGCGCGCGCCGAGGTGAAGTGGGAGACCTATACGAAAAAGATCCAGATCGAAGCCCGCGTGTTGGGCGATCTGGTGATGAATCATATTCTGCCGGTCGCTTCGCGCTACCAGGGAATGCTGCTGGACAAGGCTTTTAAAATGAAAGAGTTGTTCGGCGCCGATAAATTCGGAAGCGTGGCCGGCCAGGACATGGCGCTGATCGAGAAGATCTCCGTTCACATGGAGAAGATCCAGACGTTGACCGAAAAGATGATCGAAGCTCGCAAAGTGGCCAACAAAATCGCCAGCGAACGGAAAAAGGCGATTGCCTATCACGATACGGTGGCTGTGGCATTCGATGAGATCCGTTACCACGCCGACAAACTCGAAGAGGTGGTCGACAACGAAATGTGGCCGCTGCCGAAATACAGGGAGTTGCTATTCGTACGCTAGTGGTTTTTAATCCGCGCTGCGGTGGTTGCGAAAAAACGCTGCGGCGCAATTACAGACAAAAGGCATGAAACAGAATCGAAAAATAAACGTTGCGCCCCGCCGACAGGGGTTATACGATCCCGATAACGAACGCGACGCGTGCGGCGTCGGACTGGTTGTCAATATCAAGGGGAATAAGACCCACGACATTGTCGAAAACGGTCTCCAGGTACTCGAACACATGATGCACCGCGGAGCCGAAGGGGCCGATAACAAAACCGGCGACGGAGCCGGCATCCTGGTGCAGATTCCCCATGAATTTATTCTCTTGCAGGGCATTCCGGTTCCCGAAAAGGGGCATTACGGAACCGGACTCGTTTTCTTACCGCGCGACAAAGCCGGTCAGACGGCGGCTCTGGGGATCGTCAAACGAAACGTACAGGCCGAGGGACTTAACCTGATGCACGTGCGCGACGTTCCGGTGAACGACGACGTGCTGGGCCGGGCGGCCCGCGACACGGAACCTGTGATTAAACAGATCTTCGTAACGGGCGATCCGGGCGCGTCGACCCTGGAGCGCAAGCTCTATATCGTCCGCAAAAAGATCGAGAAAGAGTGGCTCGAAAGCGACCTGGAACAGAAGGAGGCGTGCTATGTGGTCAGCCTGTCTACCCGTACGCTGGTCTACAAAGGGATGTTGTCGTCGGTACAGTTACGCTATTATTTCCCCGATCTGGTCAATCCGTATTTTACCAGCGGCCTGGCTTTGGTGCATTCGCGTTTTTCGACCAATACGTTTCCGACCTGGAGTCTCGCGCAGCCGTTTCGCCTGTTGGGGCACAACGGCGAGATCAATACGATCCGCGGTAACCGGAGCTGGATGGAGAGCCGCGAGGGCGTGCTGCATCCCGACCTGCTCTGTCCGCTCGAAGAGCTGGGGCCCGTCGTGCAGCGGGGAATGAGCGACAGCGCTTCGTTGGACAACGTACTGGAATTTTTCGTTCAGAGCGGCATGACGTTACCCCATGCGCTGGCGATGTTGATTCCGGAAAGCTATAACGATAAAAATCCGATATCCGCCGAACTGAAGGCTTTTTACGAATACCACAGTATTTTCATGGAGCCTTGGGACGGCCCGGCGACGTTGCTTTTTTCGGACGGCCGTTATGCCGGCGGTATGCTCGACCGTAACGGCCTGCGCCCGGCCCGTTACTTTATTACCAAGAACGACATGATGGTGGTCGCCTCGGAGACCGGGACGTTTGCCGTCGAAGCTTCGGAGATCCGCGAAAAGGGTCGTTTGCGTCCCGGTAAAATCCTGATGATCGACACCGAGAAGGGCGAAATCCGCTACGATCCGGAAATCAAGGAACAGCTCGCCGCCGAACATCCGTACAAAGAGTGGCTCGGACGGAACCGGGTCGTGCTGAACCAGATTACTTCGGGCCGGCAGGTGAAACATTCGGTCGAACAGTACGACCGGATGCTGCGCGTGTTCGGGTACAACCGGGAGGACGTCGAGAAGCTTATCAAGCCGATGGGCGAAAACGGTTTCGAACCGCTCGGTTCGATGGGCAACGACACGCCGCTGGCCATTCTGTCGGCCAAACCGCAGCGGTTGTTCAACTATTTCCGGCAGCAGTTCGCGCAGGTGACCAATCCGCCGATCGATCCGATCCGCGAAGAACTGGTCATGTCGATCGCCAGTTACATCGGCGCGGTCGGCGGAAATATCTTGCACCCGTCGGCCGAACACTGCAAAGTGGTCAAACTGCCGAGTCCGATCCTGACCAATGCCGAACTGGATATTTTGAATAATCTGCGTTACAAAGGATTTCGGACGCTGACCTTGCCGATGCTGTTCGGCCCGGCAGACGGCGGACAGGGGCTTGCGGACGCGGTTGACCGACTTTGCGGAATGGCGGAAAAAGCGGTCGACGACGGTTACAATTATGTGATTCTGAGCGATCGGGGCGTCGACGTCGAACATGCTCCGATCCCGTCGCTGCTGGCTCTGTCGGCCGTGCACCACTACCTGAACGACCGGCGCAAGCGGGCTCAGATCGCGCTGATCGTCGAAACCGCCGAGGCGCGCGAAGTGATGCATATGGCGTTGCTGATCGGATTCGGGGCCAGCGCCGTCAATCCGTATATGGCTTTCGCCGTGCTCGACCGGCTGGTTGCCCAAGGCGATATTCAGTTGGACTACGAAACGGCCGAAAAACATTACGTCAAAGCGTTAAATAAAGGATTACTGAAAATTATCTCCAAGATGGGGATTTCGACGATCCGCAGTTACCGCGGCGCGGAGATCTTCGAAGCGGTGGGACTGTCGGACGGATTGCTGAAACGGTATTTCCGGGGGATGACTTCGAAGATCGGCGGGGCCGATTTGGAAGACCTCGCTGTCGATACGCTGGCCGCTCATGCGCACGGTTTCGGGGAGCTGTACGACGAGGATGCGCCGCTGGAGAATTTCGGCAATTACGCCTATCGTAAGGACGGCGAGCGGCATGCGTGGAATCCGGAGACGATCTCTACGCTGCAACTGGCCACGCGGCTGGGCAGTTACAAGAAATTCAAGGAGTATACGCGACTTGTCAACGAAAAACCGTCGCCGATGTTTCTGCGCGATTTGATGGAATTGAAACGCAATCCGATCGACCTGTCGCTCGTGGAGCCGGCGACGGAGATCATGAAGCGTTTCGTAACCGGTGCGATGTCGTTCGGTTCGCTCAGCCGCGAGGCGCACGAGGCGATCGCGATCGCGATGAATAAGATCGGAGGCAAAAGCAATACCGGCGAAGGCGGCGAGGACGCGCGGCGTTACCGTCCCAATACGGACGGTACGATCGCCCGCAGCGCGATCAAACAGGTGGCTTCGGGACGTTTCGGCGTCCATGCCGAATACCTGGTCAATGCCGACGAGATCCAGATCAAGGTCGCCCAGGGGGCCAAGCCCGGCGAGGGCGGACAACTCCCCGGTTACAAAGTCGACGAGATGATCGCCCGGACGCGGCATTCGATCCCCGGCATTTCGCTGATCTCGCCGCCTCCGCACCACGATATTTATTCGATCGAGGACCTGGCGCAATTGATTTTCGACCTGAAGAATGTCAATCCGCGCGCGCGGATCAGCGTGAAATTGGTTTCCGAAAGCGGAATCGGCACCATTGCGGCCGGAGTCGCTAAAGCGAAAGCCGATATGATCCTGGTCAGCGGCGGCGAAGGCGGTACCGGAGCCAGTCCGGTCAGCTCGGTGAAACATGCCGGCCTGCCGACCGAAATCGGCTTGGCCGACGTACAGCAAACCCTCGTGCTGAACGGTCTGCGCGGTAAAGTCACGCTGCAGACCGACGGCCAGTTGAAAACCGGCCGCGACGTGGTGATCGCCGCGCTGCTCGGGGCCGAGGAGTTCGGATTCGCTACGAGCGCGTTGATCGTACTGGGGTGCGTGATGATGCGCAAGTGCCATATGAACACTTGTCCGGTCGGCGTGGCTACGCAGGACGAACGGCTGCGGGAACATTTCCGCGGGCGTTACGAGTACCTGGTCAATTTCTTTAACTTTCTGGCCGAAGATGTCCGCGAAACGTTGGCCGAACTCGGATACGCGCGGTTGGACGACATTATCGGTCGCACCGACCTGATCGAGCCGAAAAAGTTCGAACCGGGAACCAAAATTTCGAAAGTGGATTTGTCGAGGATCCTGTACCGTCCGGCCGAAGCCGGAACGAACGACGTCCGTCGGACGACCGTGCAGGATCATAAGATCGAAAAGGTCAAGGACCGTTCGATCATCGGGATGGCGTCTCCGGCCATCGATTCGAAAATGCCGGTGCACCTGAGTTTCCCGATTTACAATACGGACCGTTCGGTCGGAGCGATGCTTTCGGGACAGATCACTTCGAAATACGGCAGCGAAGCGTTGCCCGAGAATACGGTCAGCGTGACTTTCCGCGGTTCTGCCGGGCAGAGTTTCGGAGCGTTCCTGTGCCGGGGCGTGACGTTTCGGTTGGAGGGAGACGCCAACGACTACCTCGGCAAAGGGCTTTCCGGCGGAAAAATCGTTTTGGTGCCGCCGAAAAACTCGACTTTCCTGCCCCACGAGAACATCATTGCCGGCAATACGCTGCTCTACGGCGCGACGGCGGGCGAAGTGTATATCAACGGGCAGGTCGGCGAGCGTTTCTGCGTCCGTAACAGCGGCGCGACGGCCGTTGTCGAAGGGGTGGGAGATCACTGTTGCGAATACATGACCGGCGGCCGCGCCGTAGTGCTCGGTACGACCGGACGAAACTTTGCGGCGGGCATGAGCGGCGGAATCGCTTACGTGTGGAACCGTCTCGGCAATTTCGACTTCTTCTGCAACATGGAGATGGTCGAATTGTCGTTGATCGAAGAGACGGCCGACAGCAAGGAATTGCATGCGCTGATCAGTTCGCACTATTACCATACGGGCAGCCCGCTCGCCAAAACGATGATCGACGACTGGAGCGAATACGTCGGCCAGTTTATCAAGGTGATGCCGATCGAATACAAAAAAGTGCTCCATGCGCAGCGCATGGCCGCGCTCGACCGCAAGATCGCCGAGATGGAAAAAGATTATTAAACCGCTGAAAAACGAACAATCATGGGAAATCCGAAAGCATTTTTGACCATAGGTCGTAAAGAGGCGGGGTACCGCCCGTTGCACGACCGGATATACGATTATGCCGAAGTCGAGCAGACGCTCAATATCGAAGACCGCCGCCTGCAGGCTTCGCGCTGCATGGACTGCGGGGTGCCGTTTTGCCACTGGGCCTGTCCGCTGGGTAACCGCCAGGGCGAATGGCAGGATCTGGCCTGGCGCGGTCGCTGGGAGGAGGCTTACCGTTCGCTGGCCGAGACGGACGACTTCCCTGAGTTTACCGGGCGCGTGTGTCCGGCGTTGTGCGAAAAATCCTGCGTACTGAAACTGCACGACGCACCGGTGACTATCCGGGAAAATGAAGTGTCGATCGTGGAACGTGCTTTTGCCGAAGGGTACGTTACGGCGCGCCCGCCGCGCAGGCGTACCGGAAAGCGGGTGGCGGTCGTCGGATCGGGACCTTCGGGACTGGCTTGCGCGAACAGGCTGAACCGGCGCGGGCACCGTGTAACGGTGTTCGAAAAAAATGAGTTTATCGGCGGACTGTTGCGGTTGGGGATTCCGGACTTCAAACTCGGTAAGAAAATTATCGACCGGAGATTGAAGCTGCTGGCTGAGGAGGGGATCGAGTTTAAACCTTCTGTTTGTGTAGGTAAAGATTTTAAAACTAAAGAATTACTCGAAAAGTTCGATGCCGTTTGCGTGACGATCGGCGCCGGGGTGCCGCGAGATCTTCCGGTGGAGGGGCGCGACCTGAAAGGGGTGTATTTCGCGCTGGAGCTGTTGCAACAGCAAAATCGGGTGAATGCCGGCGCACAGATTCCGCAGAACGAGCGGATTTCCGCACAGGGAAAACGGGTATTGGTGATCGGCGGCGGCGATACCGGATCGGATTGTGTCGGCACGTCCATCCGTCAAGGCGCCGTCGGGGTTACCCAGATCGAGATCATGCCCAAGCCGCCGGTAGGCAGCAATCCGGATACTCCGTGGCCGATGTATCCGCAGGTGTTGAAAACCTCCTCGTCGCATGAGGAAGGCTGCGAACGCCGTTGGAACCTCGCAACGAACCGCTTTATCGGGAAAGACGGCGTGCTGATCGGCGTCGAGACCGAACGCGTCGAATGGGAAAAGGACGATGCGGGAAAGATGACGCTGAAACATACCGGGGAAACGGAGGTCATAGAGGCCGATATCGTATTGCTGGCGATGGGATTCGTTCATCCCGAACTCGACGGGCTGGTCGGCGATCTGGGAGTCGGGCTCGATGCGCGCAAGAACATTGCGGTCGACGATGCGAACAGAACTACGGTCGGAAAAGTTTTTGCCGCCGGGGATGCCTCTATGGGCGCATCGTTGGTTGTCCGCGCGATCGCGTCGGGGCGCAGGGCCGCCGAAAACATCGACCGATTCCTGAAAGGACAGTAATCTTGTGCAGTGTCCGCAATAAAAAACCGGCCGGGATACGGTCGGTTTTTTATTTTCGGTTGACGGGACTCCGGTCGTAGCGAAGTCTCCTGCAGTCAAAAGCGCGGCCGAAGGGTTTACTGTTGCGGAGCCAGAATGACGTTATACGTTTTTTTTAGCCATACGCGGTAACGAATCCGTCTGTCCCAGGTGTTGCCGGCCGAAGCGAAATCGCAGAACCGGATCTGCCTGGGTTTATAAAAATCGCCTTCCAGGTCGGTACCCAGCACCAGCGGGGCCGTATAGACCATCCACATCTTTTCGGGTTTGTCCGCTTCCGTTACGGGCATCAGTTCCACATAGCCGTCTGCATTGGCTTGGATGACGGAGGCTTCGTCCACGAATCCGTCGTCGAACCGGGAATCCCGCGCCAGAACGATCGGCCCGCGCTCGATAGCCTGATAACCGTTCAGTTCGACGAGCCGTCCGCGCATATCCAGATTTACGGAAATCTTGTCGCCCGGTTCCCAGCGTCTTCTGACGGTGACGTAGGTTCCGGGCCGGACGTCTCCGATCGATTCGCCGTTCACGGCGACCCGGCTGACCTTGCTCCAGGCGGGAATTCGCACGGCGACTGCGAATTCGAGGTTCCTCGGCGCGTTCACGGCGATTTCGATGTCGCCATCTTCGGGATAGGCGGTCGTCTGTTCCAGCGAGATTTCGTTTTTACCCAACGAAGCTTTGGTGGTCGACGGACCGTACAGGTTGACGAACAGACTGTCGTTGCTGGAAAGGACGGCAGCGGTCGGGATCATCGCGAATGCCCGCGGACCGTTCGAATTGCAGCAGTTCACATGCATGCCGCACTGATGTTCGCCGGCCGAACGCACGCCTTCGAGCGGACTGTATTTGGCGATTTGCCCGGCGTCCTCTTTCAGCGCTGCGAGCAGCGCGTTGTACGTCGTTTTTTCGATTTGGTCGGCATAAAGCGGATTTTTGGTCAAATCGAGCAGGTTTTGGCAGAGCTTCATCCATGTCATCGTAACGCAGGTTTCCATCGTATGGTAAGCCGGGTCGGTCTGCAGCCGTTTCCCGTGATAGAAACATTCGAATGCGCTGCCCGAGCCGGCGATATTGATCTCCTCGTCGATGATGTTCCGCACGGTCGCCTCGACGGCCTCCAGGTAGTCGGGATTTTTCGTGATCTTGTACAGTTCGAGCAGACCGTCGTAACAAGACATCATTTCATAGGCTTTTTGCCCGTTGTCCCACGAACACCAGGTTTCCCAGCCGCTTTTGAACGGGAAGCGCTCCGCCACCGGAACCCCGGCCAGCGCTTTGCCGATCAACTGCGGACCTTTGTCGGTTTCCCAACGGCCGACGATGTATTTGGCGAAGTCGAGGTACTTGCCGTTCCCCGTACGGTTATATAGATAGACGATCGGTTCGAGGATCGAGCTGGGCGGCAGTCCCCGGTAGATGCCGGCCATCTCGATCTCTTTTTTCGCCGGAATCACGGTCATCAGGCGGTCGGCCAGCTTGCAGGCTCCTTCGATCGCTTTTTTGTCTCCGGTCAGGTCGTAATAGGCAAGCAGACCGAGCAACGTGTATTTCTGCCCCCATACGTCCCAGTTGGTCAGTTGCGCTTCCGGCGCGTAATTGCCGATGTATCCGTCCTCGGACTGGGTCGAGAGCAGACCGCTCACGCCGTTGCCGATCTTCTGCAACAACTGCGGGTCGCGGTTGTATCGGTAGGCTCCGATGGCGCCGAGCGTCCATTTGCCCCAGAATTCGGATTGCCAGCGGTTAGTCTCGTTCCGTTGCCGGAACGGGGCGACCAGTAGGTTTTCGTCCTCGCTCATCACGCGGACGCGGATGCAGGCGTCGATGCGTCCGCCGAGGTAGCCGTCGACGTGGGTCTGAACGGTCGGCTCCGGCGCTCTTTTGAAAGTCGCGGAGGGCTTGCGCGCCGCAGCGGTTTCCCCGACGATCAGCAGGGATAATAGCGCGGCGGATATCACTTTACGTTTCATATCGTTAAGTTTTGGGTTTGAATTGATTTGATAAAGGTATGAAAAAAAAACGATACCGGACGGTGCCGGTATCGTTTTCGGGTATATGCGCGGCGTTTCGTACCGGATTTATCGAAGGTGCGGGTTGAGATTTCCCCATTCGGATACCGGCGGCAGAATACCCATGCCGATCACCTCGTCGCGCAGCTTGACCAAGTGCAGATAGCTGGCGTGCAGCGATTCGGTCTCCCCGGCTGTGCCGTGCGGGACTTTATAGCGCACGCCGTCGCGGTCGATCGTGGTCTCCATCGCCATCATGACCGGCCCCTGATCGCCGTCCGGGACGTAGACGCCGGCCGGCCAACGGAACGGAGTTCCGCCCATGGCCGCGCGGATCATTTCGATCGACAGGTAGGCGGGACTTTGGAACGAAGAACGTCCGCGCAGTTCGATGATACGCTTGCCGCCCTGAATCACGTGCTGCCGCAGGGCGGCCCATTGTTCGTCGGTCAGCGCCGCCGTGCCGATCAGTTCGGTCAGCGGTTTGCCGTCCACTTTCGCGGTGGAAGCGAATACGGCCATCTGTTCGCCGTGTCCTCCGTAAGTGCGCGAACCGGTTACCCGGTCTTGCGCGATGCCGAAATGCTGCGCCAGCGCGATTTGCAGCCGCGTGCTGTCCAGTGCGGCCAGCGTGCTGACCTGCGAAGGCTTCAAGCCGGAGTAGAGCAGCGTAATCAGTCCGGTAATGTCGGCCGGATTAAACACCACGACCACATGCTTCACGTCGGGACAATAGTTGCGGAGGTCTTTGCCGAACTGCGCGGCGATCTCGGCGTTGCCTTTCAGCAGGTCTTCGCGCGTCATGCCCGCTTTGCGGGCGGCCCCGCCCGAAGAAACGACGTATCCCGCTCCGTCGAGCGCTTTGCGGATATCGCTGGTATAGGTTAGGTTGACGCCCTCGAATCCGCAGTGGTACATCTCTTCGGCGACTCCTTCCAATGCCGGGGCATAGGGGTCGTAGGCGCAGATGTTCGGGGTCAGTCCCATCATGATCGCGGTTTGCACCATGTTCGAGCCGATCATCCCGGCCGCTCCGACGATGGTCAGTTTTTCGTTTGTCAGAAATTTCATATCGATTCGGTTTTAGAGTTTCATAACATAAAAGTAGTTTTTTCAGCGGATCAATAGTCATGCAAAATTCTTATTTCCGATAACGAATCGGAATGGTTGTTATGTAAGTATCTGCATTCCAAAGCTTTGTATAGCGAAAAAAGTTGCCGAACCATGTCGGCAACTTCGCTTATTATCTAACCGGAACGGTCGTTTTGCCTGCGGAGGGATTACAGGAAGGCTTTCACGTCGGTTACGATCTCGCCGTCGAACAGGTCGATCGTGCGCGATGCGTAGGAGGAGTCGTGCTGCGAGTGGGTTACCATTACGACGGTCGTGCCCTCCTTGTTCAGTTCGGTCAGCAGATCCATGACCTCTTTGCCGTTCTTCGAGTCGAGGTTGCCGGTGGGCTCATCGGCGAGGATCAGCTTCGGGTTCGAAACGACGGCGCGGGCGATGGCGACGCGCTGCTGCTGACCTCCGGAAAGCTGTTGGGGAAAGTGGCGGGCGCGGTGGCTGATATTCATCCGGTCGAGGATCTCGTTGACCATTTTTTTGCGCTGGGCGGCTTTGACGCGCAGGTAGATCAAAGGCAGCTCGACGTTCTCGTAGACGTTCAGTTCGTCGATCAGGTTGAAACTTTGGAAAACGAAACCGATTTTGCCTTTGCGGTACAGCGTGCGATCTTTTTCCTTCAGGGTTCCGACTTCCTTTCCGAGCAGGTAGTATTTGCCCGACGTAGGGTTGTCCAGCAGCCCGAGGATGTTCAACAGCGTCGATTTGCCGCAACCGGACGGCCCCATGACCGCAATGAATTCGCCTTCGGTGACTTCGAACGAAACCTTGTTCAGAGCGATGGTTTCGATCTCTTCCGTACGGAAGCTCTTGCTCAGTTCTTCAACTTTCAACATAGCAGTAATTTTTAAAAAGAATGAATGATTATGAATGTTCGGAAAATAATTAATGTTTTTTCAACGACCGGGCGGGATTGTCCGTGGCGGCCCGGTACGTCTGGATCAGTACGGTGGCGACGGTGGTTCCCAGCACGATCGCCAGCGCCGCGAAATAAATCCAGATTTCGACCGGAGCTTTGTAGGCGAAGTTTTCGAGCCACCGGTCGACGATGCAGTAAGCTATCGGTACGGCGACAACGAAACACGCCAGTACGATGCGCACGTAAATTTTGTTGAACATCCGGAGGATCTCGCCGACAGTCGCGCCGTGGATCTTCCGAATCCCGATCTCTTTGCGACGGTACTGGGTTTCGAACAGCACGAGGCCGAATACCCCTACGATCGAGATCAAGATCGACAGCAGGCTGAACAAGGTGAGTAAATTCGACAGTTTTTGTTCTTTGTAGTATTGATTTCCGATCTCTTCGTCCATGAATCTAATGTCGAGCTGGCTGTCCGGAACCAGCTCTTTGACGGATTTCCTGATGAAATCCGCGACGGCGGGAATATCCGTTCCGTTGGTCTTGACGAACAGATAGCGCAGCGGAGTCCACGCGCCCCATTCGGTTGTCCCGAACGCGACGAATGCGAACGGATTGATGCCGTATTGCAGCGGTTGAAAATTGAAATCTCTGGCGATGCCTACGATATTTGTTCCGTCCTCCATCTTTTCGCCGACTGTGATGCTGTCTTTCCGCTGAGACGTTTCGTTGAATATTTGAGATATTTCCGGTTTTAAATCATCGTTTTCGTTGAAATCGCGTCCGTCCGTAATCCGGATTCCCATGAAACGTAAAAAATTCGAAGCTACCGGATAGGCGTCATAAGTAATGCCTTTTCCTTTGTAACTACGTCCCCAGCGCATCCGTCCTTTTGCGACAAACGGTCCGGCGGCGAAAGTCACGTCCGTGATGGCGGGATTGCTCGTCAGCTTGTCGGCCAGGGTTTTTCTTTTGTCGGCTATTTCACGGGGCACCCATGTGGTCAGGATATTTTCACGTTGGAACCCCATATCGGATTTTTGCATGTAACGGTTTTGTCTGTGTATCGACAGTGTGACGATGATCAATGTGATCGATATCGCGTACTGTACCGATATCAGTACCGTGCGCAAACGGCGTCCTTTCGGGGTAAGCCCGAAAACGCCTTTCACTACGAGCGCCGGAGCGAACGAGGTGCTGTAAAAAGCCGGGTATATTCCGGACAGGATTCCGGTCGCGACGGCGATAAGCGCCGTGCCCCACAGAATCGGCATATCGGCTCCGACGTCGCACGGGGCGCTGATGTCGGATGCCAGCGGCGTTCCGGAGAATGCATGAACGATCAGCAGCGCAACGAAAAACGAGACGACCGCGAGTCCCGCCGATTCCGCAATCATGTTCCGTCGGATGGCGGCGTTCGATCCGCCCAGCACTTTCTGGACGTTGATGCTGCGGATACGGGTCGGAATAAGCGAAGTGGAGAAATTGACGAAGTTGATCATAGCGATCAGGATAATCAGAACGCCGATACTCATCAGGGAGTAGACCGTCGCGCGGTTGCCCGTATCCGTCGGACTGTAGCTGACGCTTTGTGTAAAATGGGTTTCGGTGATCGGAGTGAGCCGGAAAAAGTTGTCCGGAACCGAATTTCCCGTACCGACGAACTCCTGATACTTTTTGTTCATGGCCTGCATGACTTGCTCGGCATTTTCCCTTGCGTTCAGCCGGATGTAATAGACGTAATTCCAGTTGTTGCCGTTGCCGGCATTTTCCTGGCCGATAAACCGGACGATGCTGTTGGATCTTATCGTCGCGTTTTGCGGAAAGTTTTTATAAACTCCGACGATCTCTACCGGGTGCTCCGTGTCCTTGTCGAAAATAAGGCTGCGTCCGACCGGGTTTTGGTCGCCGTAAATCGCTGTGGCGACCTGTTCCGAGATCAATACCGTCCCGGATTCCGAAAAACGCTGCGGACTGCCGTGAACGAATTCGAATTCCAATATATCCAGCGCGTCGGGTTCGGCGGTATAAAAGTGGAAAGGGCCCTGACGGGAGTCTTTCCCGAGACTCTGGTCGTAGATGTCGAGCTGTTGATAACTTTGGATCAGTCCCGTTTTTTCGATTTCGGGTTCTGCTGCGAACACCTTTTCCGCCACCAGGCGGGAGGTGTTGGCGCTATACTTTCCGTTTTCGGTCATTGCCTGATTTTCGACCCGGAATATCCGATCCGCATTTTTGTAATGCCGGTCGAACGACAGATCGTATTTTACCTGCGTCATGATAATCATGAACGAGGCGAATGCGATACTCAACCCAATGACGTTGAGCAGCGAAGCGATTTTGTATTTTTTCAGTACGTGGAAGAAATTTTTCAAAGGTGTCATGATTGGCAAGCGTTTGTAGTTTGGTTATTCGGTTTTAATCGATTTTATAGGATTGTCCGTCGCTGTTTTGTAGCAGCGAAGCGTGATGATCGCGACGACGACGCTTAGTACGACGACCAGCGCGGCGAGGAAGATCCAACTATGGATCGGCGTTCGGTAAGCGAAATTTTCGAGCCATCGTTTTACTCCGTAATAAGCGACCGGTGTCGCGACAACGAAGCAGGCCAGTACGATCCGGACATAAGTGCCGTTAAATATTCGGAGGATTTCGCCGACGGTCGCGCCGTGGATTTTCCGGATGCCGATCTCCTTACGCCGGTACTGTGTTTCGAACAGCACGAGACCGAATACGCCGACGACCGAGATCAGCATCGACAGTAGGCTGAACAGCAAAATCAGGGTCGAGAGGTTCCGTTCTTTCTGATACAGTTGTCCGATTGAATCGTCCAGAAATACGAGATTTTCTTCCGCATCCGGATCGAATTCTTGTATGGTTTCCCGGATAAACTTCAAGGTGGCGGAAAGATTCGCCGGGTTGACTTTAACGTACAGGGTGCCTGTCTGCCAGCTCTTCGCAATCGGATGGTCGCCGAATACGGCGAAAGCGATCGGTTCGATACCGTATTGCAGCGGCTTGAAGTTGAAATCCCGGGCGATGCCTGCTATGTCCCACTCTCCGAATCGTTCTCCGACTGTCAGTCCGTACTGGCGTTGGGCCGTTTGGTTGAATATGACGGTAAAGTTGGATTTCCGGTTGTCGTCCGCAATAAAGTCGCGTCCTTCCGTAATTCCGATTCCCATGAACGACAGGAAGTTCGGCGCTACCGGAAAAATATTCGGGGCAATCAGTTCCCCTTTATACGTTTGACCCCAGCGGGATTTGTTGAGATCCACGATTTTTCCGCTGGAGAACGTAACGTCGACGATTGCCGGATTGCTTTTCAGCTTGTCGGCGAACGCATCCTTTTGCGAGGCTATCCTGCTTCCGATCCACTGCTGGATCAAGATGTTGTCGCGCTCGAATCCCATATTGAACCGTTGCATGTAGCGGTTTTGAACGTAGATCGAAATGGAGAAAACAATCAGGACGATCGAAATGACGAATTGGAACGCGATGAGCAGCGTCCGCACGCGCTTTCCTTTCGGCGAAAGAGCAAAAGAGCCTTTGATCGCCAGGATTGGGGGCCGCGAAGTCGCGTAAAATGCAGGATAAATGCCCGATAGCAGACCGGTAACGATGGCGACGACGGCCGTTATCGCCAGGATTTGCAGATCGGATCCGATTTTTGTGCAACTCTCGATGAACGAGGCGTATGCGGAGCCAGCGAAGAGCTTTACGACGATCAGCGACAGAAGCAGCGAAAGGAGGGCGATCCCCATGACTTCCCCGATCAGGTTGCAGCGGATGGCTCCGTTGGTATTGCCAAACACTTTCTGTGTATTGATGCTGCGCAGGCGAACCGGCGTGAGCGCGATGGAAAAATTGACGAAATTGACGATGGCGATCCCGATGATCAGCACGGCGATGGCCAGTAACGACCAGACCGTTGTGCGACTACTTTTAGGAGTAGGATCGAACCGGACGTTTTTCAAATAATGGATTTCGGAGATCGGGCTCAGTCGGAAAACGGTCGAATCTTCTTTAATCTGTTTGAAGATATCGGAATGTTTGTTGACGTTCCACAGTTCCGCTTCGACTTTTCCCCTGTTTTGCGGAGCATTCAGCCGGATATAATAGACGTAGCTTTCGTTGTTGGCGTTAATATCCGCATCCCCGATAAAACGGACGATGCTGCCGGTTTCCACCGATCCGTTTTTCGGGAAATCTTTGTAGACTCCGATGATCTCCTGCGGGGCTTCGGTATCCAGCGCGAGGATCAGACTGCGCCCTACGGGATCTTCCGTTCCGTAGAGGGCGGTGGCGACCGTTTCGGAGATCAATACCGTGTTCGGTTCGCGAAAACGTTGCGCATTTCCCCGGACGTATTCGAATTCCAGTACGTCCAGCGCGCCGGGCTCGGCGGAATAGATGCGGAAAGGACCTTGCTGCGCGTTTTTTCCGGCATTTTTATCATAAACGGCAAGCTCCGGGCCGCCGGTGAACAAGCCTTGTCGTTCCACTTCGGGAATCGAACCCAACGGTTTTGCCATCGGCCGGCTTACCACCGCGTTATGGGCATTGCCGTCGAAAGAACGGGTTTCGAGCCTGAAAATCCGGTCTTTGTTTTTGTAATGCCGGTCGAACGAAAAGTCGTACTTCACCTGTGTCGTAATGATCGTGAACGAGGCGAAAGCTACCGATAGTCCGATGATGTTGAGTATGGCGGCGACTTTGTACTTTTTAAATGGCAAAATCAGGTTTTTCAGCGTATGCATAGCTTATTCGTTTTTCGTTATTCGGTTCGGATCGATTTTATAGGATTGTCCGTCGCGGTTTTGTAGCAGCGCAGCGTGATGACGGCGACGACGATAATCAGCACGATAGCCGGCGCCATGAGGAAGATCCAACTAGGGATCGGCGTTTTATAGGTGAAGCTTTCGAGCCATCGTTTTACGACGATATAGGCCGCAGGCGCCGCGACCGCAAAGCATATCAATACGATGCGGATGTAGGTTTTGTTAAACATCCGAAGAATTTCGCCGGTTTGGGAACCGTACACTTTGCGTAGAGCGATCTCCTTGCGCCGGCTGGAGGTTTCGAAATGGATGACTCCGAAAACCCCGGTGATCGCAAGCGATACCGACACCAGGCTGAACAGGAAAATCATTTCCGAAAGGTTTCGTTCCTTCTGATATAGGTTGCCCAGTTGTTCTTCCATGAATTTTACGTCGGGAACCTGCCTCTGCGGACTGAGTGTCCGGTAGGCTTCCCTGATGAAAGCGATAGCCGGTCCGGGATCGGGATTGTTTATTTTGACGTACATGCAGTACAACGGCGACGAACGATCGTATACGATCAGAGCTATCGGTTCGATGGAGTAATGCAACGGTTTATCGTGGTAATCTTCGACGATGCCGACGATTTCTCCGGAATGTTCCAGCCAGTCGGGGACGGTTATGTCATAAAGTTTTTTTGCCGTTCGGTTGAAAATAAGGGCGGGAGCGTCCCTCTGCTGGTCGGTCTCCGTGAAATCCCGTCCTTCGACCAGGTGCATTCCCATGAAAGAACAAAAATTCGGCGCAACCCCCATGAGTCGGAAACCGATTTCATCGTTTTTATAAAGGCGGTTGCAAAACGTTCCGCCTTTGCTGACGATAAAAGTGCGGCTGAGGGTTACGTCGGCGATGTCCGGATTGCTTTTCAGCTTATGGATCAACGGGTCGGCCGATCTGCCCGCTAACGGGCCCAGATCGAACGTTACGATATTTTCGCGCGGCAACCCGATGTCGAATTGTCGAATATAGCGGTTTTGAATATGAACCGCCAGCGCAACGATAATTAGTATCATCGAGATGGAGAACTGAACCGCAATAAGGACGACGCGTAGTTTTTTACCCGGCCGGGAGACGGAGAACGTCCCCTTCAGCGCCAGGGCGGGTTGCAAGGATGTAATGTAAAAAGCGGGATAGATTCCTGCGATAAAACCGGTCAGCAGTGCGATTCCCGCAGAAATCGAGATCAGGCCGGGATAGTCGCCGGGCGAGATTCCTCCGGTAATCAGCGAAGATAGATTCGTTTCTTCCAGTGCGTGAACGGTGAGTACGGCCAGCAGGAACGAGACTGCCGTCAGGCAGACCGCTTCGGCGATCAGATTGATCCGCAACTGCCGGGAGCGGCATCCGAATACTTTTTGCGTATTGATACTGCGCATGCGCGCCGGAGCCTGTGCGATCGTGAAATTAATGAAGTTGATAACCGCGATCAGCAGGATCAGCAGGGCAACCGTCAGCAGCGAATAGGTGGTGTTGCGGTTTCCCCCTTCCTGGGAGATCGTTTCGTTGAAGAAATAGAGGTCGTTCAATCCGACGAGCCGTAGCCGTTGGCTTCTTGTCGAGTCTTCGTCATACGTTTTCGCATAATTCCATACGAGGGGTAGCAGATCCTGTTCGATTCGGCGGATGTCGGCATTCTGTTTTACCCGGACGAAATAAGGGGTCGAACAGTTGTTGAAATCTTGGAGCAGCCGCTCCTTCAGGTCGGTATAGACATCGTTTTTCAACGAGGCGTTTTTCGGAAAATCACGGTATACGGCGACGATCGTAAATTGGGCGGCCTCCCGGTATCCTTCCGACTTGGCAATGGTTTGCCCGACCGGGTTTTCGCTGCCGAAAAGCTTTACGGCCAGCGAATGGGGAATAATCGCCGCGTTGGGTTCGGAAAAGGCGTTTAGGTCGCCGGAAAGCGTTTCGAATCCGAAGACATCCAACCAGGATCGCGAAACGAGCGAAAAACCGGCGGCGATAGCCGACTCCGGCCCTCGTTCGGGCCGAAAGAACGGAACGTTGGGATCTCCGTGTTGATACGATAGGCATCCGCCCGTTTCGATTCCGGCTGATGACCGGAGCAGTTTTTCGGCCAGCGGCCGGGGCAGCACGGTGCCCAGATCGCCGGATTGCGGTACTTGAAAACAGAGCCCGTATATCCGGTTGGCATTCGGGTAGCATCGGTCGTATCCGAGTTCATACCATACCTGCATCATGATGAGCATGAACGAAGCGAACGCAACGGTAAGTCCGGCTATGTTCAGCAGGGCGGCTGTTTTGTTCCGGGTGAACAGGTTGACTAAGTTTCGTAACAAGATTTTCATGACTTTGTATCGTTTTGTGATAATTATTCTTTCCGGATCGAGTCGGCCGGGTTTTCACGGGCGGTACGGTAGCACAATAGCGAAATGGTCGCGACGGTAATCGACAGCACGAGCGATAGGGCCGTGCCGAATATCCACGGATCGATCGGAGTCCGGTAAGCGAACCGTTCCAGCCACTTGTCGCCCGCGTACCACGTTATCGGCGTCGCGACGGCGAAACAGATCAGAATTATCCGTATGTATCCGGCATTGAACATGCGCAGGATTTCTCCTGAGGTGGCGCCGTGTACTTTCCGCAGCCCGATCTCTTTGCGGCGGTACTGCATGTCGAACAGCACGAGGCCGAAGACTCCGACGACCGATATGAGGATCGACAGCAGGCTGAACAGGGCGATCTGTTTCGAAAAAAGGGCTTCTTTCCGATACAGGTTGCCGATCGCTTGATCCATGAAAACGATGTCCTGAGCCCGGTTTCGGATGTCGAATTTCCCGCCCGTTTCCCGGATGTGCCCGATGACGGCCGCCAGATCGCCTCCGTTGACTTTCACGTAAACGACGTTCAGCGGAATGCAGTCATTGATTCCGAACAGGCAAAAGGCGGCCGGTTCGATCGCGTATTGCAACGGCTGGTAGTTGAAGTCCCGGACAATCCCTGCGATGTCGTCCCAGGCGGTGAAACCGTGGATCGTGCTGTTCGGTTCTATGCCGTATTTTCTTTCGGCCGTTTGATTGAAAATGAACGTATTGTTTTCTTTCAGACGGTCGGTTTCCCGGAAGTCGCGCCCTTCGGCAATCTCCATTCCCATGAACGACAAGAAATTGGACGCTACGCAATAGACGCAGAATTTGCTTGTTCGATTTTTGTAAACGGACGAAAGCCGCATCGGAGGGGTGCGGTCGACGAGTTGGCCGAACGAGAAGGTGACGTCAGCGATGGCGGGATGGCTTTTCAGCATGCCGGCGTATGCGTCCGGTTGTTCGCTCGTTTTCGACGATACGGTCGTTATCAGGATGTTTTGTTGCCGGAAGCCGAGATCGTGGCTTTTCAGAAACCTGTCTTGCCGGTGAATGAGCAGGGCCGCTGCGATAAAGCCGATAGTGACCATGAACTGTGTTGCAATCAGCACGGTGCGCAGCCGTTTCCCGGTACGGGTATTTCCGAAATTTCCCTGGATCGCGAGGGCCGGATTGAACGAGGTGCTGTAAAAAGCCGGGTAAAGTCCCGAAAGTATCCCGGTTGTCGAAGCGGCGGCCAGCGAGATCCAGATCGCAGCCGGATTCTCGCTCGGCGAAGCGATTCCGTTCAGCAGATTCGCCGACAGCGGAGACAGCCATTGTACGATGCACAGCGCCAGTAAAAATGCAACCAGCGTTGTCCCGACAGTTTCGGCGATCAGATTGCGCCGTAATACGGAAGTTTTGCATCCGAAAATCTTACGAGCGTTCAGGCTTCGTACGCGGGTCGGTATCAGTGCGATCGCGAAATTGACCGAATTGATGGCGGCGATCCCGAGAATCAGAATGGCGGCGGCGATCAGCGACAAGGTGGTCGCGCGACTGCCTTTTTCGTGGGAGTCGCTGATGCAGTCCGTCGCATAATATACGTCGTGCAGGTTATGGAGCCGGATACGTTTCGTCGAATCGCCGTCGGTCTCCCGGATTTTCCGGGTCAGATCGGCCTCTATTTTCGCTTTGTGTCCGGCATCGTTCGCCACGATATAATACATGATGTCGGAGATGGTAGTTTCGAGCGGACGAACCGTGTAGACATCGTTTTTTACGGATGAATTCTTCGGAAAATCCCGGTAAACGGCGACGATTTGTAGCGGTTTTTCGTAATTTTCCGGAATCAGCGTTTTGCCGACGGCGTCGCCGTCCGGAAAGGCCGTTTTTGCAAAACTTTCCGGAACGACGGCTGTGCCCGGTTCGGAAAGCCTGTCCGGATCTCCCCCGACATACCGGAAACCGAATACCTCCGGCCAGTTTTCCGTGACCTGTATGCACCGGATCGGAAACCGTGTCTCCGACTCGTCGAAAACATTGTTTGAAAACCATCTCAGTCCGCCTTCCCCTGCGATGTCCGGAACGGATGCGGTCATTTGTTCGACGGTCGAAAAGTCGTTGCCGATCCAGGGTGAAAAGACGGTGGCGTTGTCCGCTGCCGAACTGCGTTCGATCCGGAAAATCCGGTCGGCGTTTTCGTACTGCCGGTCATAGCCCAGGTCGTAGTCGACCTGCATGATGATTAGCATGAACGAGGCGAGCGCGACGGTCAGTCCTGCGAGGTTCAGCAGGGCGGCCGCTTTGTGATGCCGTAGCAGGTAGAGAAAGTTTTTAAAAAAAATCATCGGGTGATCTATTTGTGAAAGGTTACTCTTTTTTGATCGAATTGACCGGGTTTTCGTTGGCCGTTTTGCGGACTTTCAGGACGACGATCAGGTAAATTGCCCCGGCGATGCACGCTCCGCAGACGACGTAAATCCACAACGGGAGCGAAACTTTGTACGGGAACCGTTCCAGCCAGTTCCGGCTTTCCCAGTAGGCGAGTCCGAGCCCTGCGACGACGGCGCTGCAAACCGGATATTTCAAGTCGGAGACTATCAGGCGGCAAATGCTTGCCGCGGTCGCTCCGTTGACTTTACGGATCGCGATTTCTTTGCTGCGCCGGAGCACTTCGTCGTTGATGAAGCTGAACAGACCGATTGTCGTGATCAGCAGCGTGATGATCACTCCCACGCCGACCATGTTCCGAAAGAGCCTTTCGTCGTCGTAGGCCGACCGGATCACTTCGTCGTAAGCCGTTACGTGCACGTCTTTGTCGGGATGCAACGCTTTCAGCTTATCGGTCACGGCGGCGAGATGCTCCTGCGACAGGTCGGTCAGGCGGATATTGAGGAACGGCATCCCGCACCAGGTTTCGTCGCTGGCCGGGATAACCGGATGCAGCAACAACGGCCGGATCGTTTCGTGCAGCGACATGAAGTGAAAATCGGGGGTTACCCCGATGATTTCGGCCGGACTGCCGTAACCGCTGTAAAACGTTTTGCCGACCGGATTCCCGGTCAGGCCCAATTGCCGGACGAATTCTTCGTTGACGATCGCCCGGCTCCAGGTGTCGCCGTCGGCGAAATTCCGGCCGTATTTGAGCGGGATGCGCATCAGCGGCAGGTAGCCCGGATCGATCTCTTCCTCCCGGGTGAAAAACAGCGTGCTGTCGCCGCCGGCTTCCAACCGGACACCGGTGCCGGAACCGGGGCCGATCAAAGGATTTATGCCGAGTCCGACATGCTCTGCGAACGGCAGCGATAGCAACTCTGTTTTTGTCGTTTCGTATTGCTGTGCGCTCATTTCCTGCACGACGGCGCTGCATACCGTATTCGTTACGTCATACCCGGTTTCCATACGGGTCAGCATCCGATATTGGCGGACGACCGTGACGAGCAGCGCGAGCATAAGCGTTACGCCTGCGAACTGGACGAATAGCAGCAATTGTTTCCACAGCCGGTTGCTGGCGCGGTAACTCCCGAACGATACGGTGACCGGGATGCCCGAGAAAATATTGGCGGGCAGTATCCCGGCCAGCAGGAATACGGCGAGGATCGGCGGAGCCACTCGCAGCAGGTTGTACGTCGAGAATATCATTCCGGACGTCGGGCCGGTCATGTCCCGGATCGGATCTTGCAGCGCCAACAACAAGCAGACGGTCAGCAGGACGGATATGCCCAGCAACAATGCCGTTTCGCCGGATACGATGCCGAAAATATCACGGCGCTGCGCTCCGCAGCATTTGTGCATGGCCATCGTGCGCGCCCGGACCGGAAGCGAAGAGAAGTAAGTCAGCACGTAGTTCATCGCCGAAACGAACAGTACGGCGAATGCGAGCAGCGTCAGCGTGTTGAGCGTGTTCTGAACGTTCGGTTCGCCGACGTAAATCCGGGTCAGCGGGTTCAGAAAATAGTCGATTTTATACCCTCGTTCCGCAGAGGCTTTGTAATCGTAATATTTTTTGAGCGTTTCGGGGATCTTCCGCGCGACCGAATCGGCATCGGTACCCGAAACCAGCCTGACGTAACCGTGAAAACTGTCCCCGCCGCCCCAACCGAAGTAGTAATCCAATTTTTTGATATTTTCCAGGGCGAAAACGGCATCGTATTTCAGGTGCGTGTTTCGGGGCAGGTCTTCGAATACTCCGGCTATCCGGTACGTGTCGCCCCGTCCGGTTACGACTTGTCCTACCGGGTCGGTATTCCCGAAGATCAGCCGTGCGGTTTTACGGGACAGGAAAATATTGCCGGGATCCCGCAGCGCTTCCGACGGTACGCCGGACAGCACCGGAATCCGGAAGACGTTGAAGAACCCCGTATCCGCATAGGCCATTTCGAGCGGATAGGTCTGTTCGTTGCGGACAAAGGTCATTTTGATGGTTTCGCCCACGACTACCGTGCCTGCTGCGATTTCGGGGAGTTCGGCTTTCAGCGCCGGAATAACCGGGGCCCATATCAGCGTGGACACCCCTTTTTCGTCGTTGACACGGCTCTCCAGTCGGTAGACGTTTTCTCCTTCCGGAATGAAATTGTTGTAGGATTTTACGTAAACGACCTGTGTCAGGAAAATCGAACTGACGAAAAGTCCCAGCGTGATGGACGCCGTTTTGGCGAGGTTGTTCCCCCTGATTTTGAGCAGGTATTTGAAGGCATATAAAAATGTTTTCATGGAGAGGTTTTTTGTTATTCTTTTTTGATTGATCGGGCGGGATTTTCATTGGCTGCACGCCAGGTTCTGGCGGTGATCGTTGTTGCGATAATCAGGCATACGGCCGCTCCGCCGACAAAAAATATCCAAGCACTGAGAGGGGTCTTTACCGCGAATCGCTGTAACCAGCCGTTGCCGAGCCAGTAAGCCGTCGCCAGGCCGGTAATCAGTGCCAGAAGGGTCGTAACTTGTAGATCCCGCGTAATGAGCCGGATGATTTCGACCGCCGTGGCGCCGTTTACTTTTCGGATTGCAATCTCTTTGCTGCGGCGAGATATTTCGTCTTTCGTATAGCTGATAAGCCCGATCAGTGCGATCAGCAGCGTTATGATCACCCCGAGGATCACCGTGTTGCGCAGGCGTACTTCGTCGTTGTACCAGGCGCGGATCATTTCCCGGTACACGATTGGCGAAATATCGCTGCCGGGAAGTAGTTCCTGTAGCTTCCGCTCGACAGCGGACAGATTATCCCGGGTCAGTTCCGTGAATTTGATGGTCAGTACGTTTCCGGTCGAAGCCGGAAAAAGTACGATCGGCATCACGGCTCCCGATTCGCTGAGGGAATTGACATAGAAGTTTCGGGTAATGCCAGCGATCGTGTGCGGCGTGTTTAAGATTCCAGTGCCGGTCACTGTCTTGCCGACCGGGTTTCCGGTCAGTCTCGACTGCCTGACGAACTCTTCGTTGACGATGATCTGGTCGGCGGTAGAGAATTCGGTAAAATTCTTGCCGAATTTCATTTCGATCTCCATAGCGGGGATCAATTCCGGATCGATTTCCATCCAGCGGGTATGGAACAGGGTAAGCCGGGTCGAATCGTCGATTACCGCTTCTCCGGACATTCCTCTGAACGGCAGGCCCGAGCTGAAACAAAACGATTCGATTTCCGGGATCTGTCCGAGCCGCTGTTTCAGCAGAGCGGTTTTGCCCGGATCGGATTCTGAAAACGAAATGCATACCAGGTTTTTGTATTCGTATCCGAGATCTTTATTTAGCAGAGTGTTGTACTGTCGAATAACGATCAGCAGCAAAGCTATCAGCAAGGTCGTGCCGGCGAACTGAATAAACAACAACGTTTGTTTCCAGACGCGTTTGTTCAGTATATAATTGCGGAATGCCGCGGCGACTGGAATGCCCGAATAGATACGTGCCGTCACCATGTCTGCGAGCAGAAATAGTATCAATACGACAATCAGTGATTTAGATAGGTTTTCGAACGTAAACAACACGTTGAACGGAGTGACAACGATCTGCTGTATCGGTTGATGGAAAGCGAGAATCAGCAGGGCGGCCAGACCCGCTGAGACAAACAACAGCATGCCTGTTTCTCCGAGCATCATCCGGAAAACACCGGATGTGGTGCAGCCGTTGCATTTATGCATGGCCATCGTGCGCGCCCGTGTCGACAGCGATGAAATGGAAGCCAATGTGTAGTTCATTGCTGCGACGAACAGGATGATCAGGGCCAGCAGGGTTTTAAGGTAAAGTTGATGTTTGAGCTTCGGATTGTTCAGATGGATTTGCGTGATCGGGTAAAGGACGAATGTGACCGTCTCGCCGTCTTCGTCGATTTCGCCGGCATGTTGGATATATAGTTTTTTTATTTTCGCTCCGATAGCTACCGGATCTGTTCCGTCATTTATTTTTACATAATTGAGATAACGGGAGCCTCCGTTCCATCCGATGAAATACCCGCGTTCGGGGGCATTGCCGATCGGCATGACGGCGTCGAACGCGATTTCGCTGTTGCTTGGGAAATCCTCGAATACCCCGACAACCGTACAAGGGTCGGATTTTTTGTAGAAAATCGTCTGCCCGACCGGATCATCCCCTCCGAAAAGTTTTTCTGCACAGCTTTTCGAAATAAAGATATTGCCGTTTGAGGCGAAGCCGGTTGTCGGGTCGCCCTGCAACAGCCTGACGTTGAAGAAATCGAAAAAAAGAGAGTCTGCGAATATCATATTCGGAAATGTATATTGCCGCTCCCTGTAATGGAAAGGACTTGCACCGAGGTTGCAGAACATCGTTCCCGAAACGATTTCTGCAACTTCGTCGCGTACGGCGGGCAGCAGCGGATAGACCTGCGCCCGGTCTTGATCCTCTTCCCCGTTATATGCGTAGTGTGTGTAAATCTGGTAAATGCGGTCGGCATCCGGATAAAAACGGTCGAAAGAGGTGTCGAAAGCTACCTGCGACAGCAGAATAGCGCCTACGACCAGCCCGAGCGTCATGGACAGGATACGGATCAGGTTGTTGCCCCGGTTTCGGGTCAGGTACCGGAAAGTGTAGATCAGTCGCTTCATGCGGATTCTTCGGTTTGACAGTTTCTGTGTAATATGACGGGGCTATCGAAGGATCAGCACGTCGTTGTCGCCATAGGTTTCGTAACTCGAAACGATTACCTTTTCGTCCGGGTCGAGCCCTTCGGTCACTTCGTAGAACTGCGGATTTTGCCGTCCGATCTTGATTTTGCGTCGGAAAGCTTTTTTACCGTCTGCCGACAGGACGAATATCCAACTGCCTCCGGTGCTCTGGTAGAATGCCCCGCGCGGGATCAGCAGCGCTTGGACGGGTTGTCCGAGTTCGAGGTTGATGTAATAGGTCTGTCCCGACCAGATGTTGTCGGGGCGCTCGCCTTCGAAATGGAAATCGATCTTGAATTGTCCGCCCTGCACTTCCGGGTAGACCTTCGAGACTTTCAGACCGAATTCGACTCCCTGCCGTTCGAATTTGGCGTCCAGGCCGGGATGCACTTTATCGAGGTAGTGCTCGTCGGGCGTCGCTTGGATTTTAAAGTCGGAAAGGTCGTTGATTTGCCCGACTTTTTGACCCGCGCCGATCGACTGTCCCAGTTCGACGTTCAGTTGCACCAGTTCGCCGTCGATCGGAGACTTTACTTTCAGGTTTTCCACCCGCTGGCGGATCAACTCCATGTTTTTGTTCATGTTCTCAACGTTTTCTTTCAGGTGATCGATCTGTACGGTACGGGCCAGCGAATCCTGTTTCTGGCGTTCGATAATCAGTTCTCGACTGCGCTCGACCAGCTCGTAGTCTTCTTTGGCTTGCAGGTATTCCTCCCTGGCGATCAGCTTTTCGTTGTACAGCTTTTCTTTTTGTTGGTACTGCCGTTTTTTTCGCTGGATGTCGAGGTCGGTCGCGAATTGCTCTTTTTGCTGGTTCAGCCGATCCTGTTCCATCTGGATCTGTGCGTTCCGCAGGGCGTTCACCCGGTCGGCCAACTGGGACTCGCTTTCCAGTACCGAAGCGCTCAGGTTTTGGTTGCTCAGCGTCAGGATCACGTCTCCCTCTTTGACCGTGTTGCCCTCTTCGATGTTCCGCTTTTCGACCACGCCGCCCTCCAGCGGGGAGAGTTGCAGGATCGTGATCGGCTGCACGGTGCCGTTGACCCGGATATAATCGTTGAAAAGGTCGTTTCTGGCCGTCCCGACGGTGATCGTGCGGCTGTCGATCACCAGCGTCGAAGAGTGGTCGCCGAGAATCAGCCACAGGATGAAGAGGAGCAATACTCCTCCCAGGATGTAGGGAATATGTTTTTTCTTGAGACCTTTTTTTTGCTTGAGTTGGATGTCCATAGATGATTGTCGTTTTTATTGATTTTCGATTTCGGAGCGTGTTTAGTGAACCTGTTCGATCAGCGGGATTCCCTGGTAATAGCGGATCAGCCGGTATTGGATGACGTACTGCAGTTTGACGTCCAGCAGGTAGGATTTTGCCTGCTGCACCTGCGTGGCGCTGGTTTGCAGTTCGAGCGAACTGAGCAGCCCTTCGTCGTATTTACGCTGGACGGCCCGGTGCGCCAGCGTGGTCGCGCTGACCTGTTTGGCGGCTTGCAGGTACTCCTTGGCGAGTCCGTTGCAGCGGTCTACGGCTTGCTTGATCGAACTTTGCAGCGCACGCAGCGTTTCCGCGTTGTTTTGTTCGGTGATGCGAAGATTGTTCAGGTTCCGGTTGACGTTGGTACGCCGCGCCAGACCGTTGAAAATGGGGATGCTCAGCGTCGCCGAAATGTATCCGCCTCTTTTGTTTCGGAACTGGTAGCTGAACGGCGCCGGAGTGGACTGTTTATCGCTATAATAATTGGTATGGTACTCGGCCGACAGGCTGACCGACGGCAAGAGGCGTCCCCGGCTCATGGCATAGTTCAGCTTACTTTGCCGGAGTTGATAGTCCGCTATCCGGATCGACGGATGCAGAGTTCGCGCCGTGGCGAACACTTCGCTTGCGGATTCCTGCGGAACGTCGTCGATCATGTTGATCGCCGTGTCGATTCGTAGCGAGTCTTCCAGGGGGTAGTTCATGACGTTTTTCAGCAATGTCCATGCGTTGGTCAGGTTATTCTGCTGGTTGATCAGGTTGGCGTCGTTCGTGGCTACCTGCGCTTCGACCTGCGCTACGTCGGCGCTGCTTCGCAGTCCGAGCTTTTCGAGTTCGCGCGCTTTGAACAGGTTTTGGCCGCTCTCCTGCAGTTGTTCTTCCGCAATGGTGACCAGTCCCATGTAAAGAATCACGTTGAAATAGCGTTCCATCACCGACAGCGAGATATCGTCGTGTACCTGTTGTTGATACTCCTTGCCCAGTAGCCGTCCGATCTTGCTCGACCGGACGGCGTTGATCGTGGCGAATCCGTTGAAGATCGGCATCGACGCCGAGAGCGAATAGGCATTGTTAAACGAAGAGTTGTTGACGTAGACGTTGTCGTCGTTGATCGAACGGCCGAAATTGGGCGTAGCGCTCACGCTGCCGCTGATCGACGGCAGCATGTTCGCAATGGCGTTGATATAGTCCTGTTTGTAATTGTCGTTGCTGTATTGCTGCCGTTTGGCGCTCGGGCTGTTCGCGATGGCATATTGCATGCAGCGCTCCAGCGACCATGTTTCTCCCTGCGCGAACGAATATGTAAAGAAAACAGACAGTATAATGGTAAAAAGCGATTTTTTCATCGGCCGTTTGGTTTGTGTGTTTTATTATATAATAAAATACCAAAATCGTACCTTTCCCCGAAACCGTTTGTTTGTCAGGTTTTTGTCCGGTGTCTACTTTTGTTTGTGTGTCTATTTATTTTACACGGATGTCTTTTTTCTTGACAAATCCTGTCGGAAACCGGAAATATTGCTTTATCTTTAGAGATCGATTAAAAAAAATCCGTATTTCATGGTTAAGCAGGGGACGGTATTGGTCGTCGACGATAACAAAGGCATACTGAAGGCGCTCGGATTATTGCTCGATAAGTATTTTGACAAGGTAATCCTGATTTCCTCGCCGAATCGGATCGCCGGGACGTTGTGGAACGAACGCGTGGACGTGGTGCTGCTGGATATGAATTTCTCGGCCGGAATCAATACCGGGAACGAAGGGATCTACTGGTTGTCGCAGATCAAAAAGGCGGATGCCAACATCCAAGTCGTCGTGTTTACGGCTTACGCCGATATCGACCTGGCTGTCCGTGCAATCAAGGAAGGCGCTGCCGATTTTGTCGTAAAGCCCTGGGAAAACGACAAGCTGATCGCCACGCTGCTTTCGGCCTACAACCTCGGAAAATCGAAAAAAGAAGTCAAATTTCTGAAAGGAATGCGGCAGGAACTCTCTTCCGCAGCATCGATGTTCTGGGGCGCTTCGCAGTCTATGCGACAGGTTCGCCTGCTGGTGGACAAAGTGGCGGCGACCGATGCCAATGTCCTGATAACCGGGGAGAACGGGACCGGGAAAGAGGTGTTGGCGCGTGAAATACACCGCCTCTCCTCGCGGGCCGCCGAATTGATGGTCACGGTCGATATGGGCGCGCTGACCGAATCGCTGTTCGAAAGCGAGTTGTTCGGTCATGTCAAAGGCGCTTTTACCGACGCCCGCACCGATCGGATCGGCAAATTCGAAATTGCGCGGGGCGGAACGCTGTTTCTGGACGAGATCGGCAACCTGTCGTACCATTTGCAGGCGAAACTGTTGTCGGCCATCCAGAGTCGCAGCATCGTCCGGGTCGGAAGCAACCTGTCTGTCCCGACCGACATCCGCCTGATCTGCGCGACGAATCGAAACCTGCCGGAAATGGTGACGCAGAAGCAGTTCCGCGAAGACCTGTTGTACCGAATCAATACGATTCATATCGAGATCCCGTCGCTGCGCGAACGAAAAGAAGATATCCTGCCGCTCGCCGAAATGTTTCTGTCGAGGTATGCGGCGAAATATCACAAACAGGGGCTCGGAATCGACACCGGCGCCCAGAAGAAACTGAGGGACTATCCATGGCCCGGAAATATCCGAGAATTGCAGCATACCGTCGAAAAAGCGGTGATCGTCTGCGAAACGGAAAATATCGCGGAGGACAATCTGCTGATGGCATCGCCGCAGGTTTCGGCCGCTCAGCCTGCCGTTTCGACTCTGGAGCAGATGGAACGGGACATGATCGTCCGGGCCATCCGGATAAACGACGGCAACATGTCCGCCGTCGCGGCTCAGTTGGGGATTACCCGCCAGACGCTATACAACAAGATTAAGAAATACGAACTGTAACGGTATGTTCAAAGGCTCGGTTTATAAACTCTGCGGATTGTTGGTACTGCTGTTGGGATCGGCCGCGCTGATTACCCTGGGCATTCTGTCCGGGAAATTTTTCATGCTGTTGCTGGGCTTCGCGTTGTTGGTTTGGGGAATCGCCGGACTGTTCCGTTTTCATTTTCAGAGTATCCGTAAAATGACCTTCATGTTCAATTCCATCGAAAACGGCGACTATGCCTTTAAGTTTACCGAGTACGAAGGGCCGGTCAGCGACAACTTGCTGAACCTTTCGCTGAACCGGATCAAGAATATTCTGGTGAAGGCCCGCACGCAGGCCGTCGAACAGGAAAAGTACTACGAGCTGATAATGAACAGCATTCATACGGGGGTGATCGTTATTAACGATGCGGGGAACGTTTATCAGATCAATCAGGCCGCTTTACAGTTGTTCGGATTGCCGCGACTGAACCACGTTAACCGGCTGGCGGTGATCGACGGTTCGCTACGCGATCTGTTTTTCAACCTGAAAGCCGGGGAGAAAAAACAAACTTCTTTTTCCAACGAACGCGGCGTCGTCCATCTTGCGATCAACGTCTCGGCGATGAAGGTGCGTGATATGTCGCTTCGGATCGTGGCGGTCAACGACATCAACAACGAACTGGACGAAAAAGAGACCGAATCGTGGATACGGCTGATCCGGGTGCTGACCCACGAAATCATGAATTCCATTACGCCGATCACCTCCTTGAGCGATACGTTGCTGAAAATGGAAGGTTCGATGAACGAGAAGGTGCGGGAAGGGATCGAAGCGATCGGTTCAACCGGCAAAGGATTGATCGGGTTCGTGGAGTCTTATCGGCGTGTGACTCGGATTCCGGCGCCGCGGCTCCGGTCGTTTTACGTCCTGCCTTTTTTGGAACGCATCGTTACGCTGATCCGCCATGATACGGCCGACCGGGCACTCGATATACGTATCGGGGTAGAGCCTGAAGAGCTGCTGTTGTATGCCGACGAGGATATGATCGGGCAGGTCGTGCTGAACCTGCTGAAAAATGCGGTTCACGCTTTGCAAGGCCGGACGGACGGGGCGATCCGGATTGCGGCGACGGGCAGCGAATCCGGCGAAATCACGCTTTCGGTGACGGACAACGGATGCGGTATCCCGCCCGAAGTCGCGGCCAACATTTTCATGCCGTTCTTTACGACGAAAGCAAACGGGTCGGGGATCGGTTTGAGCGTGTCGCGACAGATCATGCGCCTGCACAACGGGAGCATCTCGTTGAAATGCTCCCGTCCCGGCGAAACGACCTTTAAATTGTTATTCAGTTAGTTTCAGTTGTTTTCAGGCGTCTCGTTTCCCTGAATATAACCGGAAAATTGCATGGTCGAACGGCTGATCTGATTGACGATCAGCTTGGCGTTGATACCTTGGCCTACGACGATCGTAAAGGTGAGCCGATCCGACCCGTGAGGCGATTTCACGTCCATCGTAATGATGCGGTCGCCCCGCTTGTTGCTTTGCAGGTCGTAGGTGAAATCTTTGGAAGTGAAACTCAACGGATTTTTGTTGTTCCCGAAATCGGAGGAGGTGAAAGCCTGTCCGACGTAAGGCAACCGGACGACTACCGAATCTTTGGTTACCTGCAACGTGTTCATATGCGTCAGGAAAGACGCTTGGTTCGCAGCGTTGGAAGACAGAATCTTGTTGGCGTGAAATGTGAAGGCTTTCGTGCTGATCAGTTGGTTGATGGCCTGCATGATTTTGACGTCTTCCGCCGACTGCTTTTTCTGTGCGGAAAGACCTGCGGCCCAAAACGAGAGGGCGAGTAACAGGAATAGTTTTTTCATAGCCGGTTGATTTTAAGTCGTTAAAATTAAAACAGTTTTGGATTTTGTTTTATTTCTCGTTGTAAAGTAAAACATTTTGCCGGTAAGTTGAATAAGCGGAACCCATCAAACCGTAATCGGGGTAGGTCTTCCCGTAATTCGGGTAACGTCGCTATGAAAAGAGAGTCGAAAGATCTGTCGCAGTCAGTAAAAAACGGGGGCATTTTCCGAATGCCCCCGTCGTTGTGTGGATGCGGAACCGACGGGCTATTCCCCGACCATGGTTCCCGGCTCTTGAATGTATCCCGAAAAATTCATCGGAGAACGCGACGAACTCGTTATCGTCAGTTTGGCCATGATGCCTTTGCTGATCGTCAACATGAACGTGAACCGGTCGCTTCCGGGCGATTTCACCTCCATCGTAATGATTTTATCCTTCTTTTTGGTCACCTCTACTTTGTAGGTAAAATCCGTAGTCGTGAATTGCAGCGGATTGCCGCCCGTATTGCCGCTCGATCCTTCTTTGCCGATATAGGGTAGAGAAACGGTCAGCGAATCCTTGTTTACGGTCATGGAGTTCAATTGAGTCAGCATGGATTGGTTGCCTCCCGAGGTCAGGATTCGGTTCGCTACGAAAGTGATTGTTTTTCTACTGATAAGTTGGTTTACAGCCTGTTCTACCATCAGATCGTCGGCCGATTGTGCGAACGCCCCCGGCGCGCACAGCAACAACATGAGAGATAATGCAAAAAAACGTTTCATAAGATCGGATTTTAAATTTCTGTATTATACTGCAAGTTATAATAAATTTTGACGATTTAAAAGTAAAATCCCGGAAAAATAAAAAACTCCGGCAAGTTCGTGCCGGAGTTTTCGTAGTCGGGAAGAATAATTATGCCTGCGTCGTCTTTTTTAGGAAAAGATCTTTGACAAGAATTTTTCCGATCCCCGCACAGGCTCCCAGAAATACGAATGCGATCAGAATGATTACCTTGCTGGTGTTCGATTTTTTCACCGGAACGGTCGCCGGTTCGATGATCGTTACGCAGGGGGTTTGCTCTTGCACCTTGATTTTGGCCGTTTCGAGTTGCTGGGCCAGTTGGTTGTAAACGCCGAAAGCCAGTTGTTGTTCGTTCTGTAAACGATCGAGTTCCACCTGTGCCGTCTGTTTGGCGATGTGTTTGTTGGCGTCGGCCGCAATCGCGTATTTGCGCTGCGCGTCGTAATATTTCTGTTTCGCCTCGTCGAAAAGGTTTCGGGTGAAGGCGAGGTCGCGCACGGCTTTTTCGGTGCGGTACGTCAGGATGTATTCCTGTAGTTTGTTGACCATCGAGTCGGCGACGGCGGCTGTCACCAACGGATCCTGCATGGTCGCCGAAGCGGTTATGACCCCCGTTTTTTTGTCGACCGAAATATTGATCCGCTCATTCTGTTTTTTCAGCACTTCGCTTTGCTGTTGGGTGAGCGCGTAGGGATTTATGCCGTTTGCTTCTTCTTCTTTTTCCGCAAAAGAAATCCATCCGATGATTTTTCCCGGTACGGCCAACAGGTACTTCCACCAGGGCGAAGATAATTGGGTGTCGACGTAATCGTAGAGCGACATCGTTGCCGGCATTTTCTTTCCCTGTACGGGAATCTGACTCAGATCCACCATAAAAGGGGTGCTGTTGACGACGTCGGGATACAGCATCAGGTTGATCCCCTCCACATTGTTGCCGCTTCCGGAACTCAGGTCGAAACCGGCCAGAGCTGCCAAATCCGCCATCCCCCCGCCTTTGGTCGCGTTGATTCCTTCGGGGGCCATTTTTACGGTCGTCGTGTACTCTTTCGGGATGCTGAATGCGATAATCAGTCCTGCGATCGCGCCGATGCCGGCGGCCTTCAGGACGAATATCCGCCGAGCCCAGATTTTTTTCATCAAATCGAGCAGGTCGATCTCTTCCGCGGTCGTACCGGATGATTGTGTTTCTTCCATAAATTAGATTGAATCGATTCCGAATGCAAATATAAGAATTATATCGGTATCCGAAATCCGCCGATTCGTTTCGAAGGTATTTTATTACCTTTGCTCCCAAAAAGGAATGACATGGTAAGTATTGGAACGACGTTGTCGCCGATCGGTAAAAAAGCGTTGCTTTGCGGGTCGGGAGAACTGGGCAAAGAGGTTGCCGTCGAACTGCAACGTTACGGGGTGGAAGTCGTGGCGCTTGATCGCTATCCGGACGCGCCGGCCATGCAGGTCGCGCACCGGTCGTACGTGGTTTCGATGCTGGACGGGGCCCGGTTGCGGGAGATCGTCGAGCGAGAGAAGCCGGATTATATCATTCCGGAGATCGAAGCCGTTGCGACCGACGTGCTGCTCGAATTGGAAAAGGAAGGCTACCGCGTGGTGCCCACCGCGCGGGCCGCGATGCTGACGATGGACCGGGAGGGGATTCGCCGGCTTGCCGCCGAGACCCTGCGGTTGCCGACTTCGCCGTATCGTTTCGCGGCGACCCGCGAAGAGTTCGCGCAGGCTGTCGGCGAGATCGGCTTTCCGTGCGTGGTCAAGCCGATCATGAGTTCGTCCGGACACGGGCAGAGCGTCGTCCGCAGCGAAGAGGATATCGATTGCGGTTGGCGCAATGCGCAGCGGGGCGGCCGGGCGGGAGCCGGGAAAGTGATCGTCGAGGGATTCGTAAAGTTCGATTACGAGATTACGCTGCTGACGGTGCGCCATTGCGGGGGAACTTCTTTTCTCGAGCCGATCGGGCACTATCAACAGGACGGCGACTACCGAGAGTCGTGGCAGCCGCAGCCGATGACGGCCGCCGTAAGGAAGCAGGCCGAAGAGATCGCCCGCCGGATTACCGACGCATTGGGCGGACGGGGCCTTTTCGGCGTGGAACTTTTCGTGCAGGGCGACCGGGTGATCTTCAGCGAAGTATCGCCCCGGCCGCACGATACGGGAATGGTAACGATGATTTCGCAGGATCTCTCCGAGTTTGCGCTGCATGTACGGGCGATCCTGGGGCTTCCCGTGCCGAATATCGCGTTTCACGGTCCGTCGGCTTCCCGTGCCGTCGTAGTCGAGGGAGATAGCAACCGGATGGAGTTTGCGAACCTCGAAAACGTGCTGTCGGAACCTGACACCCAGATGCGTATTTTCGGCAAATCCGAAATCGACGGGCGCCGGCGCATGGCGGTGTTGCTGGCGCGGGGCAAAACCGTTGAGGAAGCGCGCGAAAAAACGGCCCGTGCCTATGCCAAACTGCAAATCAACGTATTCGACAGGGAATAATTCAAAGAGAAGACGATAAAAAAGCGGCGTATCCGAAAGGATGCGCCGCTTTTCGTCGGTCGGAACCGATCAGTTGAATATAACGGTTTTATTTTTGTAGACCAGCACTTTGCGTTCGATGTGCTTTTGGACGGCCCTCGACAGGACGATCTTTTCGAGATCTTTCCCTTTGTTGACCAGATCGGCGATCGTATCCTTGTGCGTGATGCGAACGATCTCCTGTTCGATGATCGGGCCGGCGTCCAGTTCGGTAGTGACATAGTGGCTGGTCGCCCCGATGATCTTTACGCCGCGTTCGAAAGCCGCATGATACGGTTTCGCCCCGATAAACGCAGGCAGAAACGAATGGTGGATATTGATGATCCGGTTCGGGAAGGCTTCGATCATCCGTTCCGAAATGATCTGCATGTAACGCGCCAGCACGATGAAGTTGACCTGATGTTTGGCCAGCAGCTCCATTTCGGCGCGTTCCTGCTCCTCCTTGTTCTCCTTGTTGATCGGGAAAACGTAGAACGGGATATCGAAACGTCGGCCGATGTGTTCCAGTTCGGGGTGATTGCTGATAATCAGCGGGATCTCTACGTTCCACTCTCCGGCCGTGTAGCGGGCGAGCATATCGTACAGGCAGTGCGACATTTTCGAAACGAAGATCGCCATCTTCGGCTTCGTGCCCGAAAAATAGAGCCGGAAGGTCATCTGGTATTTTTGCGCATAGAGCGTATTAAAATAGTCCTCGATCTTCTCTTTCGGAATCAGAAAACCGTCCAGATCCCAGCTTATACGCATGAAAAACACGTTTTCGGCATGGTCTACGTATTGGTCGAGGTAAATGATATTGCCTTTGTTTACCGTGATAAAGTCCGTAACTTCTGCCAAAATACCCTGTTTGTCAGGGCAATACAGTAGTAGTTGGGCTGCTTCCTCTTTCATGGTCGTCTTCTCTTCGTTGATTTAGCGTCCAAAATTAGCGATTTTTTCATGAAATCCGGCATTGTCGGGCCGAATTGCCGCGGGTCGTACGCTTTCCCGCAAAAATTTTGTAGTTTTGGTTCCGGATTGGCTAAATTATTGTTAGTTAAGGAGCACCTGTTTCCGCCGTATAAGATGTTTAAAAAGATTATAAAATATACGTTCCGTGTCGTTTTATGCGGACTGGTTCTGCTGATCGTCCTGCCTTTTCTGCTTTATATTCCCGGCATCCAGAATTTTATCCGTCGGCAGGCCGAGTCTTACGTGGCCCGGAATACCGAAATGCGCCTGTCCGTACGCCAGATACGCCTGTCGTTTCCGCTGCGGTTGGTCGTCGACGACGTGATGGTGTCTACCCCGGTGTTGGATACGATGGCCTACTGTACCCGCCTCGAAGCGGACGTCGCCCTGTGGCCGTTGCTGCGCGGCGAAGTCGTCGTACATCGTTTCGGGTTCGACGGGACGACGGTGAATTATGCCGATTCGCTGGCGCAGTTCGGTCTGTACGCCCGTGTCGGGCATTTCAGTCTGGCTGCCGACCGGATCGATCTGAAAGGCTCCGTAGCGGATATCTCCGGAATCGAATTGGAAAAAGGAACCGTCCGGCTGTCGATCGGAGAGGGCCCGCCGGATACCTCGGCGACGGCTGAAGGAAAGCCGGTTGCCTGGAAAATACGGGTAAGTAAACTCGCGCTGGACGACATCGCTTTTTCGATGGAAACGAAGCCCCGTATTACCGAACTCGACGTATTGCTGAAACAGGGAAATCTGGCCGACTGCCTGGTGGATTTGTCGCGGCAGCAGGTGGCTGTAACGGAAATCGTATTGGACGGGGGGAGTTATTCCTTTCTGACCGATACGACGAAAATCGCGGCGGTGCAGGACACCGACCGCACGACCGCGACAGATTCGGTTACGGAACCGTGGACGATCGCGGTGGATCGGTTGCGGTTATCCGACAATGCCGTGACGTACGGCGACTTGCAGGGTGCGCCGAAAGAAGGCCTGGATTTCGACCACATCGTCCTGACGCAGTTGAATCTGTCGGCCGACTCGGTTTATAACCGGGGCGCTGCGGTACGGATCGGGATCGGCCGTTTTTCGGCCGTCGAACGGAGCGGATTGCAGGTAGCCGATTTGAGCGGCGCTTTTTCGATGGACAGCACGCAGGTCGCTCTGTCGGATTTCAGCTTGACGACCGGACAGTCGTCGTTGCATGTCGATCTGCGGGCCGACGCTTCGGCGCTGGCGCTCGCTCCGGACGCGAGCGTAAACCTGCGGTTGGAGGCAAAGGTGGCGTTGCGCGAGTTACAGGCGGTCTTGCCCGTTGCGGATAAGAATATACGACAGATGTTGTCGACGCGTTCGCTCGAACTGTCCGGCGATTTCGCGGGAACCCTCGGACGCTTGCGCGCAGACAGCCGGATCGCGGTTCCCGGGAACGTGCTGCTTACCCTGAATGCCGACGTCGCTTCGGCGACCGATCCGTCCCGCATCGAAGGGCTGTGCCGTTTCAAGGGAAGTTTCAGCCGACTGGAGTTTCTGACGGATCTGCTGCCCGACACCGCGCTGCGCCGCCGGCTCCGGATTCCGGAACAGATGGCGCTGGAAGGTTCGCTGCGGATGCGGCAGGGAACGTTTTATCCGGTAGCGGCGTTTGCGATAGGTTCGGGAACGGCGACCGTAAAGGGGGAATTCAACGGTAAAAAGCAGCTTTATAATGCCGAACTGATCTGCGACAGTTTCCCGGTCGGCCGTTTTCTGCCGAACGATTCGCTGGGCGTACTGACGATGCGGGTGGCGGCCGACGGTTCGGGTTTCGATCCGTTGCATACATCGACCGTAGCCGAAGCCGCCGTGCGGATCGACCGTTTTATTTACCGAAGTTACGATTACGGCGGCATCGCGCTGGATGCTTCGCTGCGGGATCACCGTTTGATAGGCCGTCTGACCGGCGAGAGCGAGGCGCTGAAATTCGGACTGGATATCGAAGGCCTGCTGACGCAGACGCAGCAGGCCGTAACGGTGCGGGGTACGGTCGATACCTGCAACCTGTACCGAATGAACCTTTCGCCGGAAAAGACGGCGATATCCGTGGCCCTCGATCTGGCCGCTTCGTCCGATTCGGCCCGGACGCGCAGGGTCGAAGCGACCGCCGACCAAATCGTGCTGTGGGACAAATGGCGCGAAAACCGTATTCGCAAAACGTCGGTTTCGGCGGAAATAGCTGCCGAAAAGGTAGCGGCGGCGGTGCAGTCGGGCGATTTCCGGCTCGATTTCGCAGCTCCGGTTCCGGTCGATTCGCTGGCGGAGCAGGCGGGACGTGCGGTTGCGTTGATTTCGGAGCAGCTTCGGCTGGGGAGTCTCGATATGGAGCTGGTCGCACGGCAGCTGCCGCCGTTCCGGCTGACCGGCAGCGCCGGCGCGAACAATGTCGTGAACGGCTTTTTGAAGATGCGGGGCATGAGTTTTTCCGGGATGTCGCTGAACGTCGCGTCCGGCGACAGCACGCCGTTTACGACCCGGCTGCGCGTCGACCGGTTCGCGTCGGGCGATCTGCTGCTGGATACGCTGACGTTCGGCGTGATGCAGCGGGGCAGGCAGTTGAACTACCTGCTGCGGATGGCGAACAATCCCGGACGGATGGACGACGCGGCGATGATCGCCGTTTACGGCAATATTCTGGATAACGTGGCGCTGGTAAAATTCCTGCAGAAAAACAGGGAGGGGAAAAGCGGGTTCGATTTCGGGCTGAAGGCGTCGCTCGAAGACAGTACGATCGCCGTGCGGATGCTCGAAAATCCGGTGCTCGGTTTCAACCGTTGGCAGGTCAATCCGGACAATTACATCGCTTACCGGCTGAACCGGGAACTGTTCGCCGATTTTTCGCTGACGCGCGACGGACAGCAGTTCGCCGTTCGGTCGGATGCCGGCACGGAGCCGGGGGCCGTAACGTTGCATGTCGCGGGGATCGACATCGCATCGACGCTGAAACTGTTCCTCGGAGCCCCTCCCTTCAGCGGGACGTTCGGAGCGGATCTGTCGCTGCGCGTCGGCAGCGGTGCGGTCGGAGCGAACGGCTCCGTTTCGCTGGCCGAATTGGGGTATGAAAACCAACGGATCGGAAACGCCGAGCTGGCCTTCCGTTACGGACAGGGAGAACAGCGACAGCAGCAACTCTCCGCGAAACTCTCGTTGGACGGCGCCGAAGCGCTGAGCGTGGACGGCGTGTACCGCGGCGGGGATACGGAGAATCCGCTCGGACTGACCGTGTCGATTCCCGGCCTGCCGCTCGCTCCGGCCAATGCGTTCCTGCCGCCAGACGCCGTGCGTCTTTCCGGTGCGCTGCAAGGCAAACTGACCCTGGCCGGGACTTCCGCAAAACCCAAGATCGACGGGGCGCTTCACTTCGCCGGAACACAGGTGCAGGTGCCTATGATCGGTACGACTTTCGGGTTGGGAACGGAAAAAATTGTGATCGACAGCAGCCGGGTGCGTTTTACGGGTTACCGGATCATCGCCCCGAATAAAAAACCGCTGACGATCGACGGCGAAGTGGACATTGCGGATTTCGCCGACATTACGACGGATTTGCGGATCGCTGCGACCGATTTCCAGTTTATCAACGTCGCGAAGAACAGAGGGTCGATGGTATACGGGCAGGGTTATATGGATATGGAGGCCACGGTGAAAGGGGAAATCGACGACCTGATGATCCGGGGCAGCGTCGACCTGCTGCGCGGAACGGAGGTCAATTACGTCATGCAGGATGCGCCGCCCGAACTGAAAAACCGCGCCCAGAACATGGTTACGTTCGTTTCGTTCAGCGATACCGTGTCTCAACGGCAGGACAGGCCGGTGCCCGTGCTCGATATCGCCGGAATGGACGTCCTGATGAATGTCAATGTCGACAATTCGGTGCGGATGGCCGTCAACCTTTCGGCGGACGGGGAGAATCGTGTCGACCTGCAGGGAGGCGGAAACCTGACCTATTCGATGAACCGTCTCGGCGACAGCCGTTTTTCGGGGAAATACGTAGTGACCGGCGGAACCGTCCGTTACAATCCGCCCGTGATCTCCCAGAAAATTTTCAAGATTACGCAGGGCAGTTACGTCGAGTGGATCGGCCAGATCGCCGACCCGACATTGAACATCACGGCCGTCGAAACGGTACGCACCAGCGTTACGGCCGACGACGGACAGGGTTCCAGTCGTCCGGTCAATTTCAACATCAGCATCAATATCCGCAATACGCTCGAAAACCTTTCCGTGACGTTCGACCTGTCGGCTCCGGAAGACCTGACGATCCAGAACCAGCTTTCGTCGCTGACCGCCGAACAACGGGCTACGCAGGCGATGAGTCTGTTGGTGTACAATACGTATTCCGGCCCCGGCACGACGGCTAAGGTCAATTCGGCGAATCCGCTGAATTCGTTCATCGAAAAGGAACTGAACCAGTGGGCCTCGAACAGCCTGAAGGGAGTCGACCTGAGTTTCGGAATCGATACCTACGACGACGCGGCCTCCGGCGGCGTCAATTCCCGGACGGATTACTCGTACCAGCTTTCGAAAAGTCTGTTCAACAACCGCGTGAAGGCGGTGATCGGCGGCAAGTTCAGCACCGACGCCGATCCGACCGAGAACCTGAAAGAGAACCTGATCGACGACGTGGCGCTGGAGTACCAGTTGACCAAACGCGACAACATGTTCCTGAAAATATTCAGGCATACCGGGTACGAAAGTATTCTGGAAGGCGAGATCACCGAAACCGGCGTGGGCTTTGTCATCCGAAAGAAGATGCTCAAACTCGGCGACCTGTTCCGCATCATGCGCAATAAAGTTCAGCCGCAAACCCCTCCAAAACAGTCGCCCCATGAATAGAATCGTTCGTTACGGAATCATCGGGATCGCCGTCGCGCTTTCGGCCGCCGGTTGTTCGACGACCAGTCGGCTGGGGCAGGACGAGGTGTTGTACACCGGCGTCAAGAAGATAGCGATCCGTCCCGATTCGGGCGTAGAGCTCTCTTCGACCGTAGAATCGGCCATTAAAGCTCCGCTTTCGGTAAAACCGAACAATCCGTTATACTCCCCGTATATACGCACTCCGCTCCCGGTCGGTTTATGGGCTTACAACCATCTTTACACGCCCAAAGAGAAGGGGTTTAAATATTGGTTGTACCGGAAGCTCTCGAAACAGCCTGTGCTGGTTTCGAAAGTGCAGCCCGAAATCCGGACGAAATATGTCGACGACGTGCTGGGCAATTACGGCTATTTCGATGCGGACGCGGGTTACGAACTGCTGCCGCGCCGTAATCCGAAAAAGGCGAAAATCAGCTATTCGATCCGGGTCGGACAGCCTTCGGTCTACATGGAAATTCGCTATCCGCAGGTACAGGAAGGGATGGCTCGTTTGGTCGACAGCCTCGAAAGCACCTCGCTGCTACGCGTAGGCGCGCAGTACAATACCGATACGCTGTCGGCCGAACGAACCCGGATTACGAACGTGTTGCGAAATCGCGGTTATTATTATTTCCGACCGGAATACATCGATTATCAAGCCGATACGACGCAACAGAAAAACCGCGTCGATCTGCGGATGAGGCTGACTCCCGGGATTCCGGCCCCGGCGCTGGTTCCGTACCGGGTGGGACGCATCACCGTATCGCTGCAAAATATCCGCGGCGGAGCGCCCGATACGCTGCACCTGCCCGGCCAGACGGTCGTTTACCAGAAACCGCTGAAGATCCGGCCGAAGTTGCTGGCGAAATCCATTACGATGAAAACGGGCGACCTGTTTACGGTGAACGCTCAGAATACGACGTTGTCCAACCTGAATAAACTCGGCATTTTCCGTTCGGTGAACCTCGGCGTCACGCCGCTGGACTCGCTGGACGGCAAAGATACGCTGAACGTCTATTTGTCTGCCGGATTCGATTATCCGCTCGAAGCGGAACTGGAGATGAACGTCACTTCGAAGTCGAACAGCTTCCTGGGCCCAGGACTGGCCTTCAAAGTCAGCAACAACAACCTGTTCCGGGGCGGCGAGATACTCTCGTTGCGGCTGAACGGCAACTACGAATGGGAAACCGGCAATAAAAACTCGGGCGGCGCCAAAACGTCGTTGCTCAATTCGTACGAATTCGGCCTGAACGCTACGCTGAATGTGCAACGGTTGCTGCTGCCGCGGTTTATCACCAAAGGCAGCCGCTATCCGTCCAGCACATCTTTCCAGTTGGGCGTCGATTTGATGAACCGGCCGAAGTTCTTCCAGTTGATCTCTTTCAGCGGGTCGATAGGTTATAATTTCCAGACTTCGCCGTACAGCTACCACTCCCTTTCGCTGCTGAAGCTCTCGTACAACAACCTGCTCCATACGACCGAATCGTTCGACCAGACGATGGACGAGAACCCGGCCATCGCATTGAGTTTCAGAGATCAGTTTATTCCGGCGATGAGCTATTCCTACACGTACGACCGGACGTACCGGCGCAACCGTTTTTTCTGGCAGAACACCGTCACCTCGGCGGGCAACCTGCTGTACGCGATTTGGGAAGCCTGCGGTCAGCACGGAACCAAACGGCTGTTCAATAACCAGTTCTCGCAGTTTATCAAAGATGTGAACGAGGTGAAGTTTTACCAGAAGCTCGGCGATAAGAACAACTGGCTCGCTTACCGTTTTCTGGTCGGAGCCGGGTATGCCTACGGCAATTCGAGCGTCATGCCGTACAGCGAACAATTTTATATCGGCGGGGCCAACAGCATCCGGGCGTTTACGATCCGTTCGATCGGCCCCGGCAGTTATCATCCGGCCCAGAACGACCGCAACAGTTATCTCGACCAGACCGGCGATTTCAAGCTGGAAGCCAATGTGGAATTCCGTTTCGGGATTATGGGGCGGCTGGGCGGAGCCGTATTTCTGGATGCCGGGAATATCTGGCTGCTCAAAAACGATCCGAACCGTCCGGGCGGCGTGCTCAAATGGCGCGGTTTCTTCAACGAGATCGCGCTCGGAACCGGGTTCGGGCTCCGTTACGACATCAGCTACCTGGTATTGCGCGCCGATCTCGGCATTGCGCTGCACACCCCTTATCCGAATCCCGACAAGCCGGGGTATTACAACATTTCGAAATTCAAGGACGGACTCGGATTCCACGTGGCGATCGGGTATCCGTTCTGATCCGGAAGGCTGTTTTTCGCCGGATCGTTAGGATAGCTCTCTGCAAAAGGCTACTTTTGCAGGATAAATCTGATTTTCATGGATACCAAACTGGTTATATTCGACCTTGACGGGACGCTGCTCGATACGATCGACGATCTGGCTGCCGCTACGAACCATGCGCTGCAACAGAACGGCTATCCGGCGCATGAACGTTCGGCATACCGTTATTTCGTCGGCAACGGCATTACCCGGCTGGTCGAACGCGCCCTGCCCGAAGCGGCGCGAGACGAAGAGACCGTCATGCGGGTCCGGCGGGATTTCGTGGACTATTACTCGGAACACAATACCGATCGTACCCGGCCCTATCCGGGGATCGAATCGCTGGTGGGGAAAATCGCGGAACGGGGCGTCCGTATGGCCGTCGCGTCGAACAAATATCAGGCGGCCACCGCCAAACTGATCGACCGTTATTTCCCGGCGGGTACGTTTTGCGTCGTGCTTGGCCAACGGGAAGGAATCGAGCCGAAACCCGACCCGACCATCGTGTTCGACATTCTTTGCGAAACGGGCTGCAAAAAAACGGAAACCCTTTATGTGGGCGATTCCAAAGTCGATATGTTGACCGCGGCCAACAGCGGACTGCGTTCGGTCGGCGTTACGTGGGGATTCCGTCCGCGCGCGGAACTTGAGGAACACGGCGCGAAATACATCATCGACGAGCCGGATCGGTTGCTCGAAATCCTTTAGAACAGTGTTTCCGCTGCGTCGAAAACAGTGCCTATTACGCCCGTGGCATTTGCAGCGTTGGATGCACTGACGGAGCACGTGTTCGCCCGTACGGAGATCGCGCACCTGTACGAACGGGTAAAACGATCGGCCGCGCGAACAAAAGTTCCGTCGCACGGCTGATCGTTCGCTTCCCGGATCGTTTATTTTTCGAGTGTTTCCAGCAGGCGTTCGATCGCTTGCTCCGGCGTATTCGTCTCGCCGAGCAGCGAAACGAATTTACTGCCGACAATGGCGCCGGACGCATGGTCGTAAGCGGCTTGCAGCGTCGCACGGTTCGAAATTCCGAATCCGATCATCCGCGGGTTACGCAGCCGCATTGCGTCGATCCGGCGGAAATAATCCTGTTTCCGGGCGTCGAAGTCCTGTTGCGCTCCGGTCGTGGCGCTCGATGAAACCATGTAGATGAAGCCGTCCGTATTGCTGTCGATCAGCCGGATACGTTCGTCGCTGGTCTCCGGTGTGATCAACATGATCACTTTGAGGCCGTAGCGTTCGGCGATGCTGCGGTAATGCTGCTGATACTCCTGGAACGGCAGGTCGGGGATGATGCATCCGTCGATGCCGCATTCGACGCATTTCCGGCAAAAGTTTTCGAACCCGAACCGAAGCACCGGGTTCAGATAACCCATCAGGATCAACGGGATTTCGACGGTTTTCCGGATGTCCGAAAGCTGCCCGAACAATCGTTTCAGGCTCATGCCGTTCCGAAGAGCCTGCGTGGCTGCGTGCTGGATCACTTCTCCGTCGGCCATCGGATCGCTGAACGGGATGCCGATTTCGATCAGGTCGATTCCCCTGTTTTCGAGGGCGCGGATAATCCCGGCGGTGCTGTCGGCGGTAGGGTAGCCGGCGCAAAAATAGACGGATAACAGTTTTTTATCCGCATGGCTGAAAAGTCGATTGATTCTGTTCATGTTTTCTTATTTTTTACATTTCATATCCTGAATAAATCGCGTTATTTTTTCGACGTCTTTGATACCCGGAGCCTGTTCGAATCGGCTGTTTAGGTCGTATCCGACCAGCCGGTCGTGACGGAACGCCTTCAAAGCCCGGACGTGTTCCGGGCCGATGCCGCCGCTGAGCAGGAACGGCGTTTGGCCGCGGTAAGCGTCGAGTACCGTCCAGTCGAAAGTTTTTCCGGAACCGCCGTAGGCCGGGGTTTTCGTATCGAAAAGGAAGTAGGAACAGGCGGCTTCGTAAGCGGCGGTCGCTTCGAGGTCGCCCGCCGTCCCGATCCGGAACGCTTTGATAACACGGAGTCCCCGATCTTGCAGTCGGAGGCAGTCGTCGGGCGATTCCGAACCGTGCAGTTGCAGGTAATCCAGTCCGAACTCCTTTGCGCGTACCTGAATATTTTCCACGGGCTCGTCAACGAAAACTCCGACCCGCCGGGCGTATTCCGGCATGAATGCGGGCAGGCTTTCCACCCGACGCGGCGACGGGGGATAAAAAACGAATCCCATCCAGTCGGCCCCGCTTAGGTCGATCCGCCGGATATTTTCCGGATCGCGCATTCCGCACACCTTAAAGATCATGGTTTTATAGATTTAAAGTTTTAATAAATGTGTCGAGTCCGTATCCGGGGTCGGCAGTTTTCATGAAATTCTCGCCGATCAGGAAGCCCCGGAAACCCGCTTCGCGCAGTTTCTTCACGGTTTCCGGATCCGAAATTCCGCTTTCGGACACCAACAGCCGGTCTTGCGGTAGCTGTCCTGCCAGCCGGAACGAGTTCCCGACGCGAGTGTCGAACGTACCTAAATTGCGGTTGTTGACGCCGATCATATCGACTTCGTCCGAGATGTAATCCAGCTCCTTTTCACTGTGTATCTCAAGTAATACTTCCAGTCCTAGCCGATGCGCTGTCGCCGCCAGTTCCCGGCAACGGGCGAGCGGTAGCGCCGCTGCGATCAGCAATACCGCGTCGGCCCCGATCGCCCGGCTCTCGTAAAGCTGAAATTCGTCGATCGTAAAATCCTTACGCAGAATCGGAATGTCGATCTGCGGACGGGCTGCGATCAGGTCTTCGGCCGAACCTCCGAAATAGGGCGTATCGGTTAGGATCGACAGGGCGGCGGCTCCGTTGGCCTGGTAATCGGACGCGACCGTGCGGACATCGGCCTCCCGGTTAATCCATCCTTTCGACGGGGACCGCCGTTTGAATTCGGCGATGATGCCCGAGGTCGATGCCGCGAGCGCTTCGCGCATCGACCTGTGCGAACGGTTCTCGTCTATTTTACGTTCCAATGCGCTCCGGTCGGCCGTCCGTTTGAGTTGTTCCACGGCAATCCGTTTGGCTGCAATAATCTCCTGTAAGATGTCTTTCATCGTATTAGCTGTTCAGTTCGACGAATTTTTCGAATGTATGCAGGGCTTTTCCCGCCGCGAGCGACTCGCGGGCTTCGGCTATGCAGGTATCGATCGACTTTTCGGGACGCATTACCCGGATCGCGAAGGCCGCGTTTGCAATTACGCAATTGGACTGCGCCGGCGTAGCCGTGCCCTGTAATACCCGATCGAAAATGGCGGCGGCTTCTTCCGGAGTGTCGCCGCCGTACAGGTCGGCTTCCCGACAGCGCGCGAATCCGAGTTCTTCGGGCGAATAGAGCTTTTCGCTGTCCGGCATGGCCACTTTGAAATCCGACGTCAGCGAAATCTCGTCGTATCCGTCAAGGCTGTGCACGACGGCGAATTGCGTCCCGCTCTCCTGATACGTGTAATTGTACAGGCGCAGCAACGGCAGGTTGTAGACTCCGAGCAACTGGTATGTCGGCATCACCGGGTTGACCAACGGGCCCAGCATGTTGAAAAAGGTGCGGACGCCGAGCGCCTTGCGGATCGGGGCGACGGCTTTCAGCGCCCGGTTGAACAGCGGGGCGTGCAGGTAAGCGATGTTGCACCGTTCGAGCGACCGACGCAGGGAATCGTTGTCGGCCGTAAATTTCACGCCGTGCTGTTCCATCACGTTGCTCGCTCCGCTGACCGACGTCGCGCCGTAATTGCCGTGTTTGACGACCGGATAGCCGGCTCCCGCCACGACGAAACAGGCGCAGGTCGAAACGTTGAACGTGTTCTTGCCGTCGCCGCCGGTTCCGACGATATCGATCGGCCCGAATTCGTTCAGGTCGACCGGAATCCGCATTTCCAGCAACGCTTCGCGGAATCCGATCAGTTCCTCGACCGAAATACTGCGCATTAGAAATACCGTAATCAACGAGGCGATCTGCGCGTCGTTGTATTTGCCCTGCGTGATTCCCTGCAGGATCTCCCGCGCTTCTTTTCGTCCCAGATACTGGTGTTCGAAAAGTTTATATAGGATCTCTTTCATGACTTTATATCAGATGATTAATGACGAATGAAATTTTCGATAATCGCACAGCCCCGCGGCGTAAGCACCGATTCGGGGTGAAACTGCACGCCGTGCACGTCGTAGCGTGTGTGGCGCAATCCCATGATCCGTCCGTCGGCGTCTTCGGCCGTCACTTCGAGACAGTCCGGCAGCGTGTCGCGTCGTACGACCCACGAGTGGTAGCGTCCTACCTGCATTTCCGATTCCAGTCCGTCGAAGATATAATCGGCGGCCAGCAGCCTGATCGGGGTCTGCACTCCGTGATAGACGTTTTCGAGGTTTTCGAGCGTCCCGCCGAATGCCTGGCCGATCGCCTGCTCGCCGAGGCAGACCCCGAGAATGCTTTTTTCGGCGGCATAACGTTCGATCAGCGGCAGCAGGATGCCGGCCTCCTGCGGAATGCCGGGTCCCGGCGACAGGATGATCTTGTCGAATCGCGCGACCTCATCGAGCGTAATCCGGTCGTTGCGGAAAACCTCCGTGTCCGCGCCGAACTCTTTCAGGATATGCAACAGGTTGTAAGTAAACGAGTCGTAATTGTCGAACAAAAGTATTTTCATGGCATTAGTTTTTAAGGTTGACGGCGATATCGATCGCATTTTTCAGCGCGCGGAGTTTGTTGTTCACCTCCTGCAGCTCGTTTTCCGGGATACTCTGTGCGACGATCCCGGCTCCGGCCTGATACCATAGTTCGTTGTTGCGGCTGACCAACGTGCGGATCGTGATCGCCTGGTTCAAGTTGCCGTCCAGCCCGATAAATCCGATGCAGCCGCCGTAGGCGCCCCGGCTGTGCGGTTCGATCTCGGAGATCAACTGCATGGCGCGGACTTTCGGCGCGCCGCTCAGCGTGCCGGCGGGGAAGGTGTCGACGAATGTTTGAACCGGGTTGCTGTCCGGTTCGATCACGCCGCTGACGCGCGAAACCAGATGGATCACGTGGCTGTAATATTGCGGCTCCTTATAGAAATCTACTTTCACGTTTACGGCGTTGCGGCTCAGGTCGTTGCGGGCGAGATCGACGAGCATCACGTGTTCGGCGTTCTCCTTCGGATCCCGCAGCAGCGCGTCGGCCAGTTGCTTGTCTTTCAGCGCGTCGCCGGTGCGCCGGGTCGTACCGGCGATCGGATCGATACTGGCGCGGCCGTTCTGCACTTTGCAGTGGGTTTCCGGCGACGATCCGAAAATGCGAAACCCTCCGAAATTGAAATAGAAAAGGTAGGGCGACGGGTTGACGCTGCGCAGCGCGCGGTAGACTTTGAAGTCGTCCCCGGCATACGGCTGCACGAATCGCCGCGACAGTACGATCTGGAAAACGTCTCCGCGGCGGCAGTGGGCGACTCCCCTACGAACGAATTCCCGGTATTGCTCGTCGGTGATCGTGCTGTATTCTTTCCCTCGCAACGAGAAGTCGTAGGAAGCGAAATTGCGGTTGCCGATCACGCTTTCGATTTCGTGCAGACGCGTATTTTCGCCGTCCGATAGTAGCTCGATCAACGTCAATTCATTCTTGAAATGATTGAATACTAATAAGTATTTATAAAGGATATACATTATGTCCGGCGCATCGTTCTGCGCGTCGTGGCTTTCGATCACCGGGATCTTCTCGAAGTATTTGACGGCGTCGAATGCCGTGTATCCGAACAGGCCGCAGCGTTCGGCCTGTTCGCCTTCGATCCGGAATTTTTTCAGGAATGCGTTCAGCGCGTCGGTCACGGAGAACGATTCGCCGACCGGCTCGCGGAATACCGTGCGGTCGGGGAAAGACATCGTACAAACATCGCCGTTCACGTCGAAGCTGGCCAGCGGACACAGCGCGATATAAGAGAGCGAATTTTCGCCGGCATGGAAATCGGAACTCTCCAGCAGGGCCGACTGCGGATAGATGTCGCGGACTTTCAGGTAGATGCTTACCGGCGTATGCAGATCCCCCAGAACCTGCTTGCAGGCGGTTTTATAACGAAATATTTTCATCGTTTTTCATTTGTTTGATATAGGTTTCGATATCTTTGTCGCCCCGGCCGGATACGGTCAACACGACGACGTCTTCCGGTTTGAAATGCATTTTCGGCAGCGCGCCCAGCGCGTGGGCCGATTCCAGGGCCGGGATGATACCTTCCAGACGCGTCAGTTCGAATGCGGCATACAGCGCTTCGTCGTCGTCGACAGCCAGCACGGTCGCCCGCTTTTGCGCGGCGAGGTTCGCGTGAACCGGACCGATGCCCGGATAATCCAATCCGGCCGAGATCGAGTAGGGCTCTTCGATCTGTCCGTCCTCGTTCTGCATGACCAGTGTTCTGGCCCCATGAATAATACCCTCTTCGCCTAAATGAATGGTTGCAGCCGACAATCCCGAGTCGACGCCTTTTCCACCGGCCTCGGCCAGTACGATCTTCACGCGCCGGTCGTCGATGTAGTGGTAAATCGTTCCGGCCGCATTGCTGCCGCCGCCGACACAGGCTATCAGGTAGTCCGGATAGTCGCGGCATTCCTGCTGCTGCAGTTGTTTGCGGATCTCCTCGCTGATGACCGATTGTAGCCGGGCCACCATATCGGGGTAAGGGTGAGGGCCGACCGTCGAGCCGATGATGTAGTGCGTGTCGGTCGGGTGACAGCACCAGTCGCGGATTGCCTCGTTCGTGGCGTCCTTCAGCGTCATGTTGCCCGAAGTGACCGGGCGCACTTCGGCGCCCAGCATTTTCATTTTCTGCACATTCGTGTGCTGACGTTCTACGTCGGTCTTGCCCATGTAGACGATGCACCGCATGTTTTTCAGCGCGCAGACCGTAGCGGTAGCCACACCGTGCTGCCCTGCGCCCGTTTCGGCGATGATACGGGTTTTGCCCATCTGTTGCGCGATCAGAATCTGTCCGATCGTATTGTTGATCTTGTGCGCTCCGGTATGGTTCAGGTCTTCGCGTTTGAGGTAGATCCTGCAGCCGTACCGTTCGGACAGGCGCCGTGCGAAATAGAGCGGGGAAGGGCGACCGACATAGTCGCGCAGCAGTTGATCGAATTCGCGGCGGAACGCTTCCGACTGCATAACGGTCAGGTAGTTGTCTTGCAGGTTTTTTACGCATCGGTAAAGAATTTCGGGAACGTAAGCCCCGCCGAACCTGCCGTAATAGCCGTTTTCGTCTACTTGAAATGTTTTCATCGGTTTCGTTTTTATGATTTTGTTTTAGTCGTCATACGGAAAGAGCCCTGTCGTAAGTACGACAGGGCTCTTTGTTATCTTTGGTTTCGTTTTGAACAGATACGCGAGTCCGCAACCTTACGACTGAGGAAGTTGTAGGATGCACCACCACCAATTATTCAAACGGAATGCTTTCATTTTCGTTTCTGTTTACGGTTCAAAGGTAGGAATAGTTTTAAAAAATCAAAAACATTTTTGTAAAAAACCGATCTATTGATACGAAAAACCGACCGATCCCTTGATTATCTCCATGATTGGCAGTATATTCGTTTCAACAATCTGATAAAACCGAAAAAATTATGAAAGTCGTCAATAATCCGGCCTTGCGGAGTGTCTTCGCCATCGTGCTGGGACTGATTCTGGTTTTGTGGCCGGCCGCCACGATCAATTATCTGGTCATCGTAATCGGCGTGCTGTTCCTGGTGCCGGGCCTGATCGCGATGATCGGTTATCTGATGCGCGATAAAGAACGTTATCCCGATGCGGCGTTCCCGATCGAAGGCGCCGGAAGCGCGCTGTTCGGACTGTGGCTGATCGTGATGCCCGCCTTTTTCGTCAACATCCTGATGTATGTGCTCGGAGCGCTGCTGGTGATAGCCGGGATTCAGCAAATCGCATCGCTGGCTTCGGCCCGCCGGTGGACGCAGGTGCCCGGTTTCTTCTACGTGGTGCCGGTACTGATCCTGATCTGCGGAATCGTCATCCTGTTCGACCCGTTCAGCGTCGCCGAAACGGCGTTCATTCTGTTCGGCATTACCAGCATGGTTTACGGGATATCCGGTTTGATCAACGGATTCCGGTTCAGAAAGCCGAAAACGGAATAACTATCTTACGGCGCAGGAACTTCCCGTGCGTCCCCGGCGCGCCGGGTTGAAGATCATGAATCCGATCGACACCCCGATCTTGTTCGGCAGCCACTCGTGCGAGCCATTGAACGGATCGGGCTTTTCGAGTTGTACGGGACGGTGGGGATACAGGTCGATCGTGCCGTCGAGGCTATAACCGTTGTACCAGCTTAGCATGTATGACCATCCGAAATAGGCGTCCAGCAGCCAACGGTCGGCGAACTGGTATTCGAAGCCGCCGCAGATACCGATCATCATCCCGTACCCTTTGCTGTACCGGTTTTCGAGGAACCAGCCGTCCGAAAACTGCGGTTTCGACATTTTGAATCCCATCATACCCATGTTGGCGCCGAGATACCAGCCCCGGTTGTGTTGCTTGAAATAGCGGCGGTATTCGGTCATGAGAATTCCGAATTTCATCGGCTTGTCGACACCGTGGTCGTTGACGTATTTCCAGGGAGAAAAAACGATTTCGGTCTGGAAAGTCGATTTCGGAGAAACGGTGAATTCCACGGCCGGATTGATAACGCCCACCAGGGCGTAAAGGCCGTTCAGTTTCGCGTAGATCTGAGCGTCGAGCCGCTGCGTCGGCAGCGATAACGCGAACAGGATCAAAAGAGTCTTCAGGATCGGTTTCATGCAAAGGGTCTGTTATGGATCGGATTCGTTTACGGAACAAATGTACGCATAAGATCCGGATCGACAATGTTTTTGCTCGTTCGGAATATCTGCTTCTCCGTAATTCGACCGCAGGAGAGATTCGGCTGCGGTATGATCCGAGCGGTTTCGCGTTTTTTAAGCTCCAGAACCGTGTTCTTCGCAGTACCGCAGCGAAAAATCGTACAAGGATCCGAACGCCGCGGAGGGATCGTCCGGATGTATCAGCACCGTTCGGGCTCCGATTCTCCGGCCGAACTCCATGTCGCTGCCGCTGTCGCCGACCAGTATGGTCTTCGAAAAATCGATGTCCGGAAAGTCCCTGCGGGCTTGCAGGGCCATACCGGTATTCGGCTTCCGGTTCGGGCTGTCTTCGTTCCGGTCGGCACAGTAGTAAACGGCGTCGATCCGGCCTCCGCCGGCGGCGACCGCTTCGATCATTCTCCGGTGGATCGTCCGCAGGGCCTCTTCGGTCATCACTCCTTTCCCGACGCCGCGCTGATTGGTGACGACGACGATATGCCGGAAAAGCGGACTCAGCATCCTCAGCGCTTCGATCGCTCCATCGGTAAATTCGAATTCGTCCCACGATTTGACGTAATCGTGCGGACGCAGTACGTTGATGACCCCGTCCCTATCCAGAAACAGCGTGTCGAAAGCGGTTTGCACGGTCATCGCGGAAACAGCGTTTTGAAATCCGTATCGGCTTTTTCGTAATCTTCAGGAATGCCGATGTCGATGAAATAACCGTCGCTCGCATATCCGGTGAGCAGACAATCCCGCACTCGTTGCTGCAAAATATCCGTTTCGAACGAGAACCGTTCGGACGGGAAGTCCAGCAGTCCCGATTTTTTGTCGACCAGGTAGACGCCGCCGTTGATCTGTCCGCGCGGGCAGTATTTTTTTTCGCGGAACGCGACGATCCTCCCCTGCGGAGCGGTTTCGACTACGCCGTAACGCGAGAAATCGGTCATCGGTTTCAGCGCGATCGTCGCGGCGGCTCCGCTCGCCCGGTGTACGCGGGCCATTTCGTCCGTATCGACGTCGAAGAACGTGTCCCCGTTCAGGATATAGACTTCGTCTCCGTCCGTCCGGCTCAGCGCCTGCCGGACGGCTCCGCCCGTTCCCAGAGGAGTTTCCTCCAGCGAGCAGCGTATCTCAAAATCCCATTTTTCGCCGGCGAGCCACCGCTGTACCGATTCGTGCATGTAGCCGAGGGCGAGTACCACGCGCGTAAAGCGCCGGACTTCCATATATTTTAACAAATAGTATAAAAACGGACGTCCTGCCACGGGCGCCATGCATTTGGGCAGATCGCTGACCACGCTGCGCAGGCGCGTTCCGAGGCCTCCCGCCAGTACGATTCCTTCGCGTTGTTCCATACTCATATACTCCATGTAAATAAACCGTCGTTTACGAATTGATAAGTTTTGAAAATCCCGTTGAACGGGGCGAGCGACTGCATGACCTGGTAGCGCTTGAAATCCGGGCAATAGAAGACCATGAACCCGCCGCCGCCGGCTCCGAGTACCTTGCCGCCCAGCGCGCCGGCTTCGAGCGCCGTTTCGTAGATCCGGTCGATCAGCGGGTTCGATATCGAAGAGGCCATCTTTTTTTTGTAGACGAACCCTTCGTGCAGCAACTCCCCGATCCGGTCGATCCGTCCGGTCAGCAGCGCTTCCTTCATTTCGGTCGCCTGCTCTTTGATGACATGCATCGCCCCGACGGAGTCCCTGTCGTTGTTCGTCACGTTGCGCTGCTGCTCTTCGATGATTCTGGCGGAGATCCTGCTTTGCGATGTGTAAAAAAGTAACAGATTGTTCTCCAGTTCGTTCGTGCAAGCCTTGTCCACCCGGAGCGGATTGACGATCACTTTATCGTCCTTGAAAAATTCCATGTAATTGAAGCCTCCGAACGTGGCGGCGTACTGATCCTGCTTTCCGCCGGCCATCCCCAGTTCGCCCCGTTCGATCCGGTAGGCCAGACTGGCGATATCGTAACTGCCCAACGGCAGCCTGAGCCACTCTACGAATGCACCGGCAATGGCTACCGCCAGCGTCGACGACGATCCGAGTCCCGATCCGGCCGGAGCGTCCACATAGGTGCACAAGCGGAATCCCCCGTCGATCCGGTGACGGCTGCGGAAATGATTGCAGACGGCTTTCAGCAGATCCATATTTCCGTCGATCGGCAGATCCCCGTGCAGGCCGTATTCAGAGGCGAGTCCCTGATCGAGCGTCTGCAAGACGATTTTCCGTTCGGACAGCGGTTCGATGCTGGCGCGAGCATAGAGGGAGATCGTCGCGTTCAGGACGGCTCCGCCGTAAATATCCGAATAGGGACTGACATCCGTTCCTCCGCCGGCGAAGCCGATTCGTAGCGGGGCCTTGCTTCGATAAATCATGTCTGCGATTTTTGACAGGTACAAATATAACGCATTTATCGACACGACCTCCGGAATCCGGAAATCCGCTTCGGCGCGGATTTCCGGATTTCATTTTGTCCGGGAATGCGATTAGGTGCCTAAATGGCTTATTGCAAGATTTATAGATGCGGCGAAACGTGCTGCGAAACGATAAAATACGTATAAAAGTTCGATAAACAGCGTATGGTCGTTGCAGAATTCAAAAATCGTTTTTACTTTTGTGCCCGCCGGGCCGGGAAAACGGCGGCGGTTTTTCGAAACGGTTCTTATAAAACGGGCGGATACCAGAGTGGCCAAATGGGGCAGACTGTAAATCTGCTGTCTTTCGACTTCGGTGGTTCGAATCCATCTCCGCCCACACGTAATCCGGTGTATACCGGCATGATTTTGCGGAAGTAGCTCAGTCGGTAGAGCATTAGCCTTCCAAGCTAAGGGTCGCGGGTTCGAATCTCGTCTTCCGCTCTGATTTCACAGGGCCGCTCATAGAGCGGTTTTTTTGTATCCTGTTACATACGCTAATCCCGAACGACATGGTAAATATACTACGAGGAGCCTGCAGAATTGCTGTTCTTGCAATTTTCGCGGGGCAGTATTCGTGTATCGACAAGCAATACGATCTGTCCGATCTGGATACGGACGATATTACGATCGGAAACGACCTGACCCTGCCGCTCGGGACGGGAGTCATTTCTGCGGGAGATATTATCAACGTCGGGGATAACGACGAGATCACGATCGACGACGCCGGAAATTACGTGGCGCGGTATTCCGGCGGGATCGACGTGGATATGCCCGGCGGAGTGGGCTTCGGGGATTCCGAATTTCCGGAATCCCGGCTCGACATTCCGCTCGTCCCGGGAGAACATCCCCACGATTATCCGGAGGATGCCGAGATCGAACTCGGCGAATCCGCCGTCGAACTCAACCTGACGACGGACGATATCGCCCGGCTCGATTCCGTTCTGTTCGATAACCGCAACGGGGCGTCGCGCCTCGGACTGGAACTTTCCGTCGACAACCTTCGGCTCGACGGCGGAGATGCCGAAGTGGTGTTCCGCGCATCTTTCCCGGAAGGATACCGCCTGGCTGCCGAAACCGGGCAGGATGGCAGTTTCACCGGTTCCGAATATACTTGTACGATCCCGATGCGGGAACTGGCCGGCAGCCAGAAAACGGTACGCCTCCTGTTGCAAAAAGCGGTCGTCGGCGCGGACGACCGGATCGCGTATAACGCTTCGCTCCGGATCAAAAAGGGTTCTTCGCTGTCCGTTTCGGGGAGTCCCGGGCTCCGAATTTCAGGGGGGATCTCGTCGCCCGACTTCCGGGTGATTTACGGATTGATCGACGATAATTTTACGGCGGGACAGGTTGACATCGCGACCGAAGGACTCGACGACCTGTTCGACGGCGACGACAACGTGCTGAGCTTTGCCGATCCGCGCATCCGACTGACGGCGCAGAGCAACATCGGAATCCCGCTACGGGCATCGTTCGCGATGACTTCGGTCAACGATCGCTCCGGCGCTACGGAGTCGGTTACGGTCGACCGCATCACGATGAATGCTCCCGGCGCTTACGGACAAACCGCCGTCAGCAATATCTGGCTCGGCGCTTCCGACCGTGACGTTCCGGCGGAATATACGTTTGCGGCATGTCCGGTCAACGATCTGATCCGGATCTCTCCGGACGATATAGCGATTCGTACGGAGGTACGCACGGATACCGACTTGACCGATTCGCGCGCCTGCTTCTATCCGAAAGACGCTTTCGCCCGGATCGCCTACACGGCCGAGATTCCGCTCGCTCCCGCCGCCGATTTCCGAGGACAGACCGATCAGACGGTCGACGAAGTATTCGACGCGGATCTGATCGATTACCTGTTTTCCGGCGGCTCGGCCGAAATTTACGGTCGTGTGACCAACTCCCTGCCGCTGAATTTCGATATGAACCTGATCGTTACGGATGCGGCGGACGTTCCGGTCGGAATCGATTTCGAGCCGCAAAAGGTCAAGGGCGGCGGTCTGGGAACCGACGGCGAAGTCAGCGATGTATCGTTCGTCATTACAGAAGCGGACATGCCTAAAATGAAAAATGCCCGTAACCTCCGCATCCGGCTCGAAGCTTATTGCGACGACGCGCTGGCCGGACGGCACCTGCGACCGGATCAGCAGGCCAAGCTGACGCTGAAACTTCGCAAGAGCGGAGGAATCAATATCACCACCAACGAATAAGACAACCGAAAGAGGTTATAAACTCCCGACCCGATTATGAAGAAATTCCTATTGCTCGCCTGCTTGTCGTGCGGTTTTCTGACGGCTGCGGCACAGCAACTGCGCACCGCATATTTTATGGACAAGGCTACGCTGAGAACCTCGATGAATCCGGCCTTCCGTCCGGTCCGGGGATTCGTTGCCATCCCGGCCGCGGGTTCCGTTTCGGCGATGTACGCCTCGAACGGCATGGCTCTGGGCGATCTGTTTTACCGGACAGACGGACGCCTGGTGACTTTTATGGACCCGTCGGTTCCTGCTGAATCTTTCCTGCGCAGACTTAAGACGAACAACCAGTTGAATGCCGACATAGCGACCGAGATCGTTTCGGCCGGCTGGTTTTCCGGGCACGGTTTCTGGACGATCGGTATCGGAGTCAAGGGAACCGTCAGCGGCAACGTTCCCAAATCGCTGTTCGAATTCATGAAATACGGCTCGGGGCCGGAAGGAACGACTTACGATATCAAGAAACTGCACGTATATGCCGACTTTTACGTAGACGTATCGGTCGGATACTCGCACCCGCTGAACGGTCGTTGGACGATCGGCGGAAAATATAAGTTCTTGGTCGGAGCCGGCAATGCGGACGTCTATTTCAATAATCTGCACGCCGTTATGAACGGGGACGCATGGCGGATTACTTCGGAAGGGTATATGTCCGCTTCGGTACAGGGGCTGCGCCCGAAATTCAGCACCGACAAGAACGACCGGGAATACATCGACGGGTTCGACTATCATTCGCCCGGAGCGGCCGGTTACGGAAGCGCCATCGATTTCGGAGCGACCTTTAAAGTACTGGACAATTTTACGGTTTCCGGAGCGGTGATCGATTTCGGATTCATTACGTGGAGCAAACGCTCGACGGTCAACGGCGCGGCAAAGGGCGATTTCGATTTCGACGGTTTCGACCTGCCGATCGGAGACGATCAGCCGGACAACTCGATGAGCGACCAGATGGACGACCTGACCGGCAACCTGCAAAACCTGTTTCATTTTTCGGAGACCCCTTCGCGGAGTCGCACTACATTGCTGCGCAGTACGATCAACGTGGGCGCCGAGTATTCCGTAGCGCAGAACCGGGTCGGCTTCGGCCTGCTTTCCAGCACCCGCATCTACAAGCCGAAAATCTATACCGAACTGACCGCTTCGGTCAATTATCGTCCGATCGACTGGTTCGCCGCGACGGTCAGCTATTCGTTCGTTCACAGCGCTTTCAAGACGTTCGGTTTCGCGCTTAACTTCAGCCCGTCGTGGATCAACTTCTTTGTCGGCAGCGATTATATGTTTACCAAGGTGAATCCGCAGTTCATTCCGATCAAAGCTTCCGCGGCCAATCTGTACTTCGGGCTCAGCGTTCCGCTCCGGAAAGAACGGCAATGTCGGCGGTAATCGAATTTCTTCGTACATAATTCGGGCTAAGTTTTGGTATTTTAAAAATAAATATTACTTTTGTCCCCGCAAAACCAAAGGTGCCGCACCCGAGGTTTCGATATGAAATATTGCTGTTTTAGCTCAGTGGTAGAGCACTTCCTTGGTAAGGAAGAGGTCACGAGTTCAAGTCTCGTAAACAGCTCACGGTCATAAAAAGGACGCTTTTCAGCGTCCTTTTTACGTATTCCGTTCGACGGACGATTTTAGATTCGCTTCGTTTGCGAAAGGGCGATTCGGTAACATTATTTTTCAATCGACCGTTCCAGTTTTTTCGCCGGAACCGCCCAGGCGGTCGCTACGACGACGTAGCAGCCGATCGAGACCGCGATATGGACGAAGATCGCCGCGATACTGAGTTGGTAGAGCGCTTTTTTCCTGCCGTTGTTCAGCGTCACGGCGACCGGATCAGGGCGCGTTCCCGCATCCGGAAGGCAACGGCGCTCGCAAACAGCACCCCGCCGCTAAACGCTTCCTGTCTTCCTTTTTGCATCGAGTCGTTTTCGGTACGCCTGTGCAAATTATGTTCCGTACCGGCCGAATCCGCGATCCGTTTTCGTTTTTAAAGGGCGTAAAACGAGCCGTTCCGTAAAAAGGCGGAAAAATTCCGAACGACAGTCGGCCGTGTTCGATTGTGTTATTTCGGAAAAATATCCTATATTTGATACCGGCAGCAGACCGGAGTACGTAGCGCTCCGGTACGAAAAAGAAACTATCGTGCGCGAAGCGAATGCCGACGGCGTATTCAAAGACGAGATTGATGAGCCGGACGGACTGCGCCACGGCGACGTTTTCCGTGCCGGACAAAAAGTAATAACGATATGAAGATAACGAAGATATTGTGCCTCACGGCGACGGCCGTGCTTGTTACGATGCACACCCGTGGCGAGGAGCGCGCTTTCGATCCGGTAGAATACGCCAATCCGCTGATCGGAACGCAGTCTACTTACGAACTGTCGACCGGCAATACCTATCCGGCGATCGCCAGGCCGTGGGGCATGAACTTCTGGACGCCCCAGACCGGCAAAATGGGAAACGGCTGGATTTATGTTTACACGGCCGATAAGATCCGGGGATTCAAACAGACGCACCAGCCCAGTCCGTGGATCAACGATTACGGACAGTTCTCGCTGATGCCCCTGACCGGCCGCCCCGAATTCGATGAGAACAAACGGGCAAGCTGGTTTTCGCACAAAGCCGAAACGGCCAAGCCGTACTATTATAGCGTTTATCTGGCGGATTACGACGTAACGACGGAAATCACCCCGACCGACCGGGCCGCCATGTTCCGTTTTACGTTTCCGAAAGGGGACTCGTACGTAGTCGTCGATGCTTTCGACCGGGGTTCCTTCGTGCGCGTCATTCCCGAGGAGAACAAGATCATCGGCTATACGACCCGCAACAGCGGCGGCGTTCCGAAAAATTTCAAGAACTACTTTGTTATCGTTTTCGACAAGCCTTTCACGTTCTGCAAAACGGTCGTCAACGGTTCGATGACCGATGCTTCGGAGCAAACCGGCGATCATACGGGAGCCGTCATCGGATTCGGCACCCGGCGCGGAGAGGTCGTGCATGCGCGGGTAGCCTCTTCTTTTATCAGTTTCGAGCAAGCGCAGCTGAACCTGCAGGAACTCGGCCGTAACTCGTTCGACCGGATCGTCGCGCAGGGGAAATCGGCCTGGAACGAAGCGATGAGCCGCATATACGTAGAGGGCGGCAGCGACGACCAACTGAGCACGTTCTATTCCTGCCTGTACCGGTCGCTGCTGTTTCCGCGGAAATTTTACGAGATCGACGCGCGGGGAACGGTCGTTCATTACAGTCCGTACAACGGGAAGGTGTTGCCCGGCTACCTGTACACGGATACCGGTTTTTGGGATACGTTCCGCAGCCTGTTTCCGCTGCTGAACCTGATGTATCCGTCGCAGAGCCGGGAGATGCAGGAAGGATTGCTGAACACCTACCGCGAGAGCGGTTTTTTCCCGGAGTGGGCGAGTCCCGGTCACCGCGGCTGCATGGTGGGGAACAATTCGGCTTCCGTACTAACGGACGCTTACCTCAAAGGCGTGAAGGTCGGGGATGCGGAAATGCTGTACGAAGGGTTGGTGCATGGCACGCAGGCCGTTCATCCGAAAGTGTCTTCTACCGGACGCCTCGGATACGAATATTACAACCGCCTGGGATACGTTCCCTACGATGTCAAAATCAATGAAAGCGCCGCGCGCACGCTTGAATATGCTTACGACGACTGGTGCATTTCGCGACTGGCCGCAGCATTGGGAAAGCCCCGGTCAGAAGTCGAGTTGTACGAGAAGCGGGCGATGAATTACCGGAACCTGTTCGATCCGGAGACCCGTCTGATGCGCGGCCGCAACCGCAACGGGGCGTTTATGAGCCCGTTCTCGCCGCTGAAGTGGGGCGACGCTTTCACGGAAGGGAACAGTTGGCACTATACCTGGAGCGTTTTTCACGACCCGCAGGGGTTGGTCGATCTGATGGGCGGTCCGGACGGTTTCGTGCAGATGCTGGATTCGGTATTCAACGTTCCGCCGCTGTTCGACGACAGCTATTACGGCGGAATTATCCACGAGATCCGGGAGATGCAGGTGATGAATATGGGAAACTACGCTCACGGCAATCAGCCGGTGCAGCACATGATCTACCTGTACGATTATGCCGGCCAGCCGTGGAAGGCGCAGTACTGGCTCCGCGAGGTGATGAACCGTTTGTACAACAGCCGGGCGGACGGCTACTGCGGAGACGAGGATAACGGGCAAACTTCGGCTTGGTATGTCTTTTCCGCCCTCGGTTTTTATCCGGTCTGTCCGGGTACCGACCAGTATGTAATGGGAGCGCCGTTGTTCCGCAAGGCGGTGCTCCGATTCGAAAACGGGAAGTTGTTCACGATCGAGGCGCCGGAGAACGGCCCCGGGAACCGTTACATCCGCTCCGCGTCGCTGAACGGAGAAAAATATACGAAAAATTACCTTACCCACGGCAATCTGCTGCGGGGAGGTAAATTGCAGGTGAAGATGGATCGCGTTCCGAATAAAAAGCGGGGAATCGCCCCGGAAGATTTTCCGTATTCGTTTTCGACGGAAAGGAAGCATCCGGTATCGCCCGGGCAACCGGCTGACAAATAATACAATGAGGCCGTTGACTGGCGGGAAGAGCCGTTTCGGGAAAATCGAGGATTCAGTTTAACAAAATATCGGACAATATTTATTTAATTTACAATGATCTTATAAATATAAAATAGCGGATTTTTCGAAAGATTGTGCTATTTTTATTATAGCAACAGCCCAAAAAAAGGAATTTTGCACGGAGTGTTTGAAAAAAATGTTAATTTTGTCTCGTTGCTTTCGGGCGACGAGCTTGTTTGAACACGGAAAGTGTTAGGCTTTATTCTCGTTGATAGAATCTGGTAAATTCAAAAGAATGGAGAATAAGCAAAATTCTCTCACGTCCTATACTGTTAAGTATAGCGTGGGCTGTTGCTTATTTAACATTCGCAGGTTTGCCAGAACCTTATCAGCTTGAATAAGTCTACAGGCCCACGCTTTTCTTTTGTTGCAAAAAACCGGAGGGGCGCCGGTTGTAAATCGGTTTTGCGGTTATGGAAAGATATGTCATTTTGGAAATTTATCATTTGCCGTCCGGTAATGACATGGCGAGCGCCGTTATAGTCCGGGATGACGATCGCACGCTGAAGTACAACGTACTGCTGCAGTCTAAGCCGAATCCCGGAAACGACGGAAAAAAGCCTGTTATGGTGTGCAAATTCAACAAGGCGTGCAACAGCATCGAGACCCAGTTCATTTGTCATGCCTCCGACAATTCCGAATTATCCAAATGGACTAAAAATACCGTTATAATTAACGATTTTTAAAATAGATTTATTGTAAACCCGCCCGTCAGTCGGATTCGGTCAGACGGATCTGTTGTCCGTCCATGGCGATCTTCCCCTGTTTCATCAGGTAACCGGCGCTGCGCTTGAACGTTTTTTTGCTCATCCGAGTAAGTTGCCGGATCTTTTCGGGTTTACTGTCGTCATTCACCGGCAGCGCATTTCCGTTTTTACGCAGGATCTCCAACAGCCGCTCGGCCGATTTTTTAACTTCGTCGTACCCCTGGCCCTGCAAGGCGAGGTCAACCCGATTGTCGTCGGTAATGCGAACGATGTAAGCTTTCATTCGATCGCCGACCGCTACGGGCTGGAAAATCTGGTTGCGGTAGATCATACCCCAATGCCGGTCGTTGATCACGACGCGGAATCCGATCGGAGTCTCGGTGGCTATCAGGATATCGACTTCCTCGCGCGGGGATACCGTCAGCTCGACGTTGTTGATAAATCCTTTCAGGTAAGTCGTCGCAACGACGCGTCCGGTAATGTTGTCCGTATAGAGGTAGACCGGATACTTTTTCCCGATATCCAGGCGCGACGACTGATTCCGGTTGGGCAGGAACAGGTCTTTGGCCGGGAGCCCCCAGTCCAGAAATGCTCCGTGAACCGTTTTATCGACCACTTTCAGGCAGGCCGTCTGGCCGACCGTCGCCAGCGGGCGTTCGGTCGTAGCCACCAACCGGTCTTCCGAATCGTGGTAAACGAAAACTTCCAGCGAAATCCCGGGTTTGTAATCGACGGATACGTAACGATTCGGCAACAGCACTTCGTTCCCGTCTTCGTCCGCGAGATAGAGTCCGTAGTCCGAAATCCGATTGACTTTGAGCGTATAATAATGACCTGCTACCAACATGATGGAAATTATTTTTCGTAAAAATAAGTTATTTCCGGCACATATCATCTTTTTTAGCTCAATAAACTTGCCGGCGTTACCGTTAAATCGGGATTGCGCGGCTTCGCCGGGGCTTCCGGTAGCGAATATTTTCGTATCTTTGTACGTTAATCAGAAATCGAACACCTATGAAATACGTTATCTGTACGCTCCTGCTGACGGTTTCCGTCGCGGCTTGCGCCCAACCTCCGCTGATGCCTGCGACGACCGATCCGTGCGCTCCGGTCGTCGTTCCGTCGCTTCCCCGCGAATTGAATTTTGCCGGCGAGCCGGTGCCGCTCGGAAATTACGATACCCGTGAGAGCCTGCTGCGCGAAGTGCTGACGACGATGTACCTGCACTCGCGGACGACGCAAACGCTGCTGGCGACGACGCGCTACTTTCCGGTGATCGAACCGATCCTGAAAAAATACGGTATCCCGGACGATTTCAAATACCTCTGCATGGCCGAAAGCGGACTGGATCCGGATGTCCGTTCCGGAGCCGGGGCCGCCGGACTGTGGCAATTGATGCCTCCTTATGCCAAATCGGCCGGACTGTTCATGTCCGGCGGCGTCGACGAACGTTACCATATCGAACGGGCGACCGAAGCCGCCTGCAAGTATTTGGCGGATGCGAAAGCCCGTCTCGGCAGTTGGACGCTGGCGGCGGCATCGTTCAACGCGGGGATAGCCGGCGTCTCCAGGCGTCTCGAAAAACAGGGCGTGAATTCCTATTACGACCTGTTTCTGCCCGACGAGACCATGCGGTATGTTTTCCGGGTACTCGCTTTCAAACTGATCGCTTCCGACCCGGAAACCTACGGATACCGGATCGCACGGGAGGACTATTATCAACCGTTGACCGATTACCACGAGGTCACCGTGGACAATGCGGCCATCGACTGGTCCGCCGTAGCGCGCAGCAACGGGACGACCTACAAGATGTTGCGGGAACTGAACCACTGGATACGCGATTACGATTACGATAATAAAGCGCGCCGCAGTTTCGTTATCAAGGTGCCCAACGGAGGATTCCGTACCGACGATTAATCCGGACGCGGGGCGTGAAGAAAATACAATGTCTGAGAACAATACGATAAAAATATACGGAGCGCGGGTACACAACCTGAAAAACGTGGATGTGGAGATTCCCCGCGATTCGCTGACCGTCATAACGGGGCTTTCGGGCTCAGGGAAATCGTCGCTGGCTTTCGATACGATCTATGCCGAAGGACAGCGCCGCTATCTGGAAACGCTGTCGACCTATGCGCGGCAGTTCGTCGGAACGATGGAGCGTCCCGATGTGGACAAGATCACCGGGCTGAGTCCCGTGATCTCCATCGAGCAAAAGACTACGAACAAAAATCCGCGTTCGACGGTCGGAACGGTAACCGAAATCAACGACTTCCTACGGCTGCTGTTCGCCCGCGCGTCGGATGCCTATTCTCCGGTAACGGGCGAAAAGATGGTACACCATACCGACGATCAGATCGGCAATCTGATCCTTCGGAACTTCGACGGTCGGAAAATCGCCTTGTTGACTCCGCTGGTGCGCGGTCGCAAAGGACATTACCGGGAATTGTTCGAAGGATTGGCTAAAAAAGGCTATCTGTATGCCCGGGTCGACGGCGAAATCCGAGAAATTTTCGCGGGGTTGCGACTCGATCGTTATAAGATCCACTACATTGAACTGGTCGTCGACCGGCTCGTCGTGAAACCGGATGTCCGCAGCCGTTTGCTGAAAAGCTTGCAGGAGGCGATGCGGCAAGGGAAGGGCACGATGATGGTGTACGATTACGACGACGACAACGTCCGGTTTTACAGCCGGCACCTGATGTGTCCCACCAGCGGAATCGCGTTCAACGAGCCGGCTCCGCACTCTTTTTCGTTCAATTCGCCTCAAGGGGCCTGCCCGCACTGCAACGGGCTGGGCGAAGAGGCCGTGTTCGATATGGAGCGGATCGTTCCCGACGGCGGCAAATCGATCCGCGACGGCGGGGTCGAACCGTTGGGGCGCTACCGCAACAACCTGCTTTTCGCCGAATTGGAAGCCCTGGGACGGAAATACGACTTTACGATCGACGATCCGATCGAATCGCTGAACGAGGAGGCGCTGAATGCCGTGTTGTACGGAGACAGCGAACCGTTGCGAATCGATGCGCGCGAATTGGGCGGTACGGGCAATTACATGGTTTCGTGGGAAGGCGTAGCGGATTATATAGAGAAGCAGCGCGACGATTCTGCGTCCAGCAAAGGGGACAAATGGAAGGAACAATTCGTCGTCCGGCGCGTATGCAGCGTCTGCGGAGGCAGCCGGCTACGCAAGGAAGCGCTCTATTTCAAAATCGACGGAAAAAACATCGCCGAATTGTCGGCGCTCAGTATCGAGGAATTCGCCCTCTGGATGGAAGGCATCGAAAAACGCCTTTCGAAAAAACAGGAGCAGATCGCACACGAAATCCTGAAAGAGATCCGCGAACGACTTCGTTTTCTGCTGGACGTCGGACTGGGCTACCTGTCGCTGAACCGCAGTTCGCGTTCGCTGTCCGGCGGGGAGAGCCAGCGGATCCGACTGGCGACTCAGATCGGGTCGAAACTGGTCAACGTGCTTTACATCCTCGACGAACCGAGCATCGGATTGCATCAGCGCGACAATATCAAACTGATCAACAGTCTGAAGGCATTGCGCGACGCGGGGAATTCGGTAATTGTCGTGGAACACGACGAAGACATGATCCGCAATGCCGACTGGGTCGTGGACGTAGGGCCGCGAGCCGGTGTCCGCGGCGGAGAGGTCGTGGTATCCGGAACGTTGCAGCAGGTTATGGAGTCCGGCGGAATCACGGCCGATTACCTGACCGGCCGCCGGCGGATCGAACTGCCCGAAAAACGCCGCACGGGGAATGGAAAACACATCGTGGTGCACGGGGCGAGGGGAAATAACCTGAAAAATATAACCGTCGATTTTCCGCTCGGCGAAATGATCTGCGTGACGGGGGTCAGCGGCAGCGGCAAATCCTCGCTGGTAAACGCCACGCTGCGGTATGCCATTGCCCGTGAACTCTACAACTCCTATGAACAGCCGCTCGAACACGACCGGATCGAGGGTATTGAGCACATCGACAAACTGATCGTCGTCGACCAATCGCCGATCGGGCGGACGCCGCGCAGCAATCCGGCGACCTATTCGAACGTCTTCGGCGATATCCGCAAATTGTTCGAATCGACTCCCGACGCCCAGATCCGCGGATTCAAAGCCGGACGTTTCTCGTTCAACGTGAAAGGGGGCCGTTGCGAAGCCTGCCGAGGAGCCGGCGTACAAACGATCGAGATGAATTTTCTGCCCGACGTCTACGTCAAGTGCAACGTCTGCGGCGGACACCGCTACAACCGCGAGACGCTCGAAGTAAAATATAAAGGGAAGAACATCGACGACGTGCTGAACATGACGATCAACCAGGCGGCCGCATTTTTCGAAGCGATCCCGTCGATTCACATGAAACTGAAAGCAATCCAGGACGTGGGCCTCGGATACCTGCGGCTCGGCCAGCCCTGTACGACGCTGTCCGGCGGCGAAAGCCAGCGGATCAAGCTGTCGACCGAACTGGCCAAACGCGATACCGGCCGGACGCTCTACATTCTGGACGAGCCGACTACCGGGCTTCATTTCGAAGATGTGCGCGTATTGCTGGACGTACTGAACAAGCTGGTAGACAAAGGGAACACCGTGATTGTGATCGAACATAACCTGGATGTGGTCAAGGTCTCGGACTACCTGATCGACATCGGCCAGGAGGGCGGTTCCGGAGGCGGGCGCCTGATCGCAACCGGAACGCCGGAACAGGTCGCCTCCGTTAAGAAAAGCTATACGGGACAATTCCTGAAACCGTTATTGAAACGTTAACCTTCTGTCGCTGTTGCGGACAATGCGATTCGCGGCTGTCCGCGATCCTATTCTCATTGTTGAAAACAAGTTGACAAACTATAAACAAAAGAGCGCTTTATGTTTATAAGCGCTCTTTTGTTGTTTGTAGTTTTATCGAAATCGGTCGACAGAATGTTTACAACCTGTCGATAACTACCGTCCGTCATTTGAACGGAGAGTCCGGCTCTTTGGCCATGTGGTTGTAATAGAGCTTATCCAGCAATCCGGGCGCAAATTTTTTAATCAACATCGTAGCCCTTCCGTTGAATTCCATCAACAGGGTGCGTTTGCGACGGCTGATTCCCCGAACGATCCGGTGCGCGACTTCGGCCGCGCTCATCATCTTCTCTTCCTCGCGCGGAGATTCGCCCTGAACCGATCCGTCGGCCGTCAATGCCGAGAAGCGGACATTCGACGCCGTGAAGCCGGGGGCCGCGATCATTACGTGCACGCCTCTTTTCAGGTTTTCAATACGGATAGTCTCCATAAATCCCGTCATCGCGTATTTCGAAGCCGAATAGCCCGTGCGTCCCGGCAAACCGTGGATACCGGCCACCGACGATACGCCGACGATCGATCCCTTCGAGGCTTGCAGATAGGGTAGGGCATATTTGGTGCAGTAAACGGCTCCCCAAAAATTGACGTCCATCAGCTGACGAAGTACATCCAGGTCGACGTCGTCGAACAACGCGCGCATCGAGATCCCCGCATTACAGATCAAAATGTCGATCCGGCCGAATCGTTCGACCGTCCGTTCGATCAGCCGTCTGCAATCCGCTTCCCGGGTCACGTCGGTCGCCTCATAAACGGCTTCCGTTCCGCGCGTCTCCAAATCTTCGGCGATCCGGGCCAACTTCCCTTCCGATCTCGCTCCGAGCGCGATTTTTGCGCCGTGCGAAGCGAATTCATAAACCAGCGCATATCCGATTCCGGACGACGCCCCGGTAATAATTACTACTTTATCTTTAAAATTCATCGTATTAATCTATTTTACATAAACAAATTCTTTATATAAAAAAATGCCGTTTGCAATCTACACCTGAAGCAGTCCGAACGAGCGCAATATATCCCACTTTTTCGACAGGTAGAATGCGACGAACGATTCGTCGCTATACGTACCGAAAAGTTTGGAGGCCTGTCCGAACGTAACGGTCTGCGACAGATCTGCAGCAAGCGACATGATTCGCAACAGAAAAGCGGTCTCGTGCGGTTTGAACCGGACGACTTTGGCACCGGAGGCTCCGTACAGCGCAATCCCTTCTTCGCTGCGTTCCGGCGGCAGGCCGATCCAGATTATCCGCGCTTTTTCGTTGTATAGTCTGGCGGCGTCGGGTTTAATCAGTTGGTCGGCGACCAGGGTCGCGTCCACCGTCGCGGGAGGCACTTTCCCGGCAAACCATTTGTGCACCGGCCGGTCGATGCCGCTGCCGTACATGTAATTCGCCAACGCTTCATTCAGCGCTTCTCCTACCTGGCGGATGTTGTATCCCCGGTTTTCGACGAACGCCACTTCGTTATTGGCAAACAGATGCACATGGGCGTTGCGCCGTTTGACTCCGTACTCTTCGGGATTCCGCCCGCTCGGGCTGTGGACGGTCATCGCATAACGGTGCCAAAATGCCGAATGCACCAGTTCGGCGCGAAACAACTGCCGCACGACTTCCAGCGAATCGACGCTTTCCTGCAGTGTCTCGGTCGGGAAGCCGTACATCAGGTACGTGTGCACCAGGATTCCTGCGTCGCATAAATTCCGCATGGCAAGGGTCGCCTGTTCGATATCGACGCCTTTGTTCATCATCTTCAGCAAACGGTTCGAAGCGACCTCCAGGCCGCCCGACACCGCGATGCAACCCGCTGCGGCCATCAGTTGGCACAGATCGCCGGTAAAACTCTTCTCGAAGCGCACGTTCGTCCACCAGACGACGTTCAGCCGCCTGCGCAGGATTTCGATCGAAATCTCTTTCAGCAACCGGGGCGGGGCGGCTTCGTCGACGAAATGGAAGCCGCGACTGCCCGTCTGAGCGATTACCTGCTCCATCCAGTCCACGAAACATTCGGCCGGAACGCTGTCGTACCGGCGGATATAATCGAGCGAAGTATCGCAGAACGCACATTTCCCCCAATAACAACCGTGCGCGATCATCATTTTGTTCCAGCGGCCGTCGCTCCACAGACGATGCATCGGATTGGTCACCTCCAACAGCGACAGGTAACGGTCGTGCGGCAGGTCGGCAAAATCGGGACAACCGCGTTGCAGGTGCGTAATCGTTTCGTCTCCTTCGTGATACCCTTCTCTCGTATAAGTATGCAACAGCTCTCCGGAAACGAGGATTCTTTCGAGCGCCGCTTCCCCGTCGTCCAGAATCACATAATCGACGTAGTCGAAAATCTTTTTGTCGCTCATACTGCGCAGTTCGGTCGTCGGATATCCTCCGCCGACGATAATCCGGATCCCGGGATAGCGGTTGCGGATAAATTGGGCGCAGCGCAACGTGGCGAGCAGGCAACCTGGAAACGGCACCGTGAATCCGACGAAAGACGGTCGCAGGACTTCGATCCTCTCGCCTAATAATTCGTTCATCCGTTCTTCGATCGGATTCGGCGGAAGCGCCAGTTCGGCCTCCAATTGCGCGAACGATTCGATTGCCAGCGAAATCCGTTCGCCGTAACGGACGATCTCAAAATTTCCGGTAACCGTCGCGCGGATGAAGTCGCTGATATCCTGCATGTAAAGCGTACAAAGAAACCGGGCGCATTCGGTCGTGCCGAGCGTTCCGAAATAATCGCCGAGGTCCTCGACGGCCCCAAACCGGGCGGCTTGCGGCAGATACTCTCCGGTACAGATCCGGGTGGCCAGCGTGCCGTCCTTTCCCCGCAGAAAATCCGTTACGGCGTCCACGGTCGCCGTGTAGCGCTCCCGCATCCGGTAAATCAGCCGAATATTTTCGTCCTCGCTGCCGGGATAACGATCGAAAAGCCGTTGCAGGAATTCTTTCGTGAAGATCGCGCCGATCAGTTCGATCGACAGGTCGAACTGATCGACCGGGAAACCTTTCCGTTCCAGGTATCCTTTCAGGTAAGCCGTTGCCGGATAGGGACAGTTGACCTGGGTAAACGGCGGCGTAATCAATAACAGTCTTTCCATGCGGTTAATCGGGTATCTCGACCGTCAGTCCGTCGTAGGCGAAATGCACCCCTTCCGGCAATGCCCTTTCCTCGGTCGCATGACGGCCCATTTGGTGGGAAATATGGGTCAGGTAGGCGGCACGGGGCGACACCCGATAACAGATATGCAACGCTTCGTCCAGCGTGAAATGCGACAGGTGATGTTCTTTTCGCAGGGCGTTGATAACCAGCGTATCCACTCCTTCGATCTTTTTGAGCTCGCGGTCGTCGATGCGGTTCATGTCGGTCAGGTAGGCGAGCCGGCCGATCCGGAATCCGAAAACGGGCAACTTATAATGTATGCCGCGGATCGGAACGATTTCGGCGTCGCCGATCCGAAACGGAGCGTCCGGCAGAATCGTATGCAGCCGGATCTCGGGAACCCCCGGGTAGGGATTTTCGGAAAACGCATAGTCGAAATCCTGTTTCACCCGCCGTTGCACCCGCTCTTCGGCATAAATATCGACTGGCTTGCCGGTAACGTAATTGAAAGCGCGCACGTCGTCCAGCCCGGCTATATGATCTTTGTGTTCGTGTGTCAGCAGGATGCCGTCGAGCTTACCGACCGATTCGCGGAGCATCTGCTGCCGGAAATCCGGCCCAGCATCGATTAGCAGGGTAGTCCGGCCGGTTTCCACGAGGGCCGATGTTCTCAACCGTTTGTCGCGGCTGTCGTCGGAACGGCAGACCCAGCAGCCGCACGAAATAACCGGCACGCCCTGAGAAGTCCCCGTTCCTAAAAAAGTAAGTCTGATCATAAATCGTCTCGCAAATTTAACTTCAAAGATAGCAAAAAATTATCCCCGTCGAACGGGCGGCCGGCAAAACGGAAAAAGGCGCGGAGAATTTCCGTGCCTTTCCGATCGGTTTACAGTGACCGCATCCTTATTCGCGCTTCCTGCGGAGGAATTCCTGCATCGCCCTGCGCGAATTGTTCTCGCCCTCTCCGGATTGAACGTGTCCCAGAGGCAACTGCTGAATATGCCTGTCGCACGGCAGTTGGTTGAACATCGCATAAACCGTCGTCGGCGGACACACCGAATCGATCATGCCTACCGTCACGTACGTGGGAACCTTTACGTGACGAGCGAAGTTGACAAGGTCGTAATAGCGCGCCGCTTCCAGTCGTTTCGGATCGGGTTTCCCGTTCGGAGTATTCGTAACCAGCTTCGGCCAGCAACTGACCCGGCCGACCAGCATACCGGTATGGTCGCACATCCCCGGAATTTCAGAACAAACCAGGTCTACCCGGGGATCGAGGGCTCCGGCGATGATCGCCTGCGCTCCGCCCTGGCTGCAACCCTGCACGATCAGGTTCTCGCCGTCCCACTGCGGTTGGACGGTGATTACGTCGATGGCTCGCAGCAGACGCATGATCATTTCGTGGAAAAACATCGTATTGCGGTCGTCGCGTCCGAACAAAAAATAGTTATGCAATTCGCCGTCTTCCAATTGGCGGTAATAGGAGTCCGGCCGACCGTTCGGCAGCCCGTGCACGTTAAAGTCGAGGACGCACAACCCGTCCTTAGCCCAGTAGGCCGCCCAGTACAGCCGCGAGCTTTTCACTCCGGCCCCGTTCAGCGTGACCAGCGCGGGCAGGGATTTGTCCGCAGCCCCTTTCGGGTAAGCATAGCAGGCGGAAAAGTTTCCAGCCTGGCAGTCGGCCTGAATGTCGAACATTTCGACCGACGGATCCTCCGGATACGGCACCCGGGTCACCCGGATGTTCATCGGTATTTTGGCTTGCTTCTTTATCTCGCGTTTCCAATAGCTCATAAAATCCTTAGGCTCCGGCATACTGGGCGCGATCTGCTCCGGATCGACGGCCGCGCCGGCCATCGCATGCAGTTCGGTTCCCTGAGGCGTCGCGTAACGCGCCATGCACTGGAAAAAACCGGGTTCATGCAATACGTTGCCGCCCAGCACCGCTTTCCCGTCCCGCATCGCCACTTGTCCTTCGGTTTTCGGATCCCAGGTGTCTTTGGTGACGCACCACGCCACCCGGTCGCCGCTAACGGGAGCGCCGTCCTTTTCGAGCGTGACGATGAAACGGATCTCATCCCCCCGGGCATACAAGGCATCCGGGCGGTCGGTGACAACAATCAGCCGGTAACCGTCCGCCTCGTTCAGTTCCCATTGCGCGCAAAGCGGCGCTGTCGGCAGAATGCCGAGCAGCAGCGACAAATACTTTGTCATTTTCATGAGTTCGTAGCTTTATGGTTATTCGGAAGTTTAAACTCTATTGTTTGGTGATCCGGTTCAGCCATTTCAGCATCGAGAACATCACGATCATCGAGATCAGGCAAACGACCACGAACATTCCCCAGGTGAGCCAGATCGGGATCGTCTGGTAAAGAACGGCCCCGATAAACAGCAGTTGATTGCCTATGGCCGTGGCACCGAGCCACCCGCCCTGCATCAATCCCTGGTATTGCGGCGGAGCCACCTTCGACACGAACGATATGCCGAGCGGACTGATGAATAGTTCGGCGATCGTCAGTATCAGGTAAGTGCCGATCAGCAGAAACGGGGTGACGCTTTCCGAATCGGGCAGTCCTCCCATCGCTTCGACCTCGGCCGCCGACGGAAGATTCAGCGAGCCGAGCATCATGACCAGGTAGGCCGTTGCGGCGATTCCCATCCCGATGGCGATCTTAGCCGGCGTGGACGGTTCCCGGCCGTTGGCCCGCATCCATCCGAAAAACGCCAGCACCGCAGGCGTCAGAAATACGACGAAAAACGGATTCATCGACTGAAATATCTCTGCGGAAAGATCGAGCGAACCGATTTTCAGCAGCGTGTAATCTTTTGCGAAAAAAGTAAGCGTCAGCCCGTTCTGGTGAAAAGAGAACCAGAAGAAAATAACGACCGCATAAACGGCGATCAAAGCCCATATCCGTTTTTTCACTTCGGCGGCGGCCATACGCACCGTATGCGGGTCGGAAGTCGCTCCGGAAGCGGTCAATTTGCGGGGGTCGGGCAGCTTCCGTTTGTTGGCCAGGTAAATGACCAGCGAAATCAACATGGCGAAAATAGCGATCCCGAAAGCAAAATGGAATCCGGTGGCGAAAGCGCCCAGATACCCGTCGGCAAATGCGGTCATGTCGGTCGGAGCGCCGTTTTTGCTGACCGTTGCGGCGAGCTCCTGAAACCGCGCCGTAGCTTCCGGCGAAAGCGAGTTTCTCAGGAAACCGTGGCACAACTCCGGCAGATCCGGGTCGTACAGGAATCCCTGCGAGGACAACCAGCCGTTTCTCATGCCCACGGCGGCGAGCGGCGCGAAAATAGCTCCGACGTTGATAAACATGTAGAACAGCGAAAACCCCGAATCCCGCATTTTTTCGTATTTCTCGTTATCGTACATCTGTCCTACCAGAGCCTGTAAGTTGCCTTTGAACAGACCGTTGCCGAAGGCGATCGTAAACAGGCCGACACAGGTGACGGTCAGGAACAACGGTACGTTCCGGACCGGAGTCGGCGTAGGGACGGCGATCAGCAGGTATCCCAGCGCCATAACGATCAGCCCGACCAGAATGGTTCCCTTGTAATTCCGGGTCTTATCGGCGATCAGCCCGCCGACGAAGGCGAGAATGTAGATCGAAAAATAGAATACCGAGTAGATCAGTCCGGCATTGGTTTTGTCGAGTCCGAATTTGGACATCAAAAACAGCGTGAGGATCGCCATCATGGTATAAAATCCGAAGCGCTCGCCCATATTGGCCAGCGCAGCGGGAAGCAATCCCTTAGGGTGGTTTTTAAACATAATACATCAGTGGTTTAGGTTGGCGCCGGCAGCCCTGCCGGTCTCCGGAGCCGTATGTCCGGATACGCAAAGATAGGGCAAATTTTTCGTTTGATTTGCCCTTCGTCGGATTTTGATTAACTTTAACGTGGAAACAGACCGTAATTATGAAGACTGAAACCATAGCGCAATTACCGATCGTGAAAAAGGATCCGTGGCTTGAGCCCAATGCGGAGGATATGCTGCGGCGTTACGACCGTTACCGGGAGCGGCTGTCCGCCATCGGGAAGGAATGCGGTTCGCTGACCGAGTATGCCAACGGCTATTTTTATTTCGGATTTCAGTATGACGACGCGCTGCGGGGCTGGTGGTTCCGCGAATGGCTGCCCGGCGCGAAGGATGTGTACCTGTTCGGCGACTTCAACGGCTGGCAGCGCACGCAGTTACCGCTGAAAAAGGACGGCTGCGGCGTGTGGAGCGTCTTTTTGCCGGACGAGACCTATGGGGAACGCCTGGTACACGGTTCGAAGGTCAAAATGCTGGTGCATGGCGACAACGGCTGGCTCGAACGCATTCCGTCGTACATCCGGCGGGTCGTGCAGGACGAACATACCAAAGATTACACGGGGCAATTATGGGCTCCCGCCGAGCCGTTCGACTGGCGCGGCGATTCGTTCGATATCGCCTCCGTAGGCAGTCTGCTGATTTACGAGTGCCATGTCGGGATGGCCCAGGAAAAGGAAGGAGTCGGCACATACTGCGAATTTATCAAAACGATCCTGCCGCATATCAAAAAAGCGGGCTACAACACGATTCAATTGATGGCGGTCGCCGAACACCCCTATTACGGCAGTTTCGGATACCATGTCAGCAATTTTTTCGCCCCGTCGTCGCGCTTCGGCACTCCGGAAGAACTGAAAGCCCTGGTGCGCAAGGCGCATACGATGGGGTTGGCGGTGATTATGGATCTGGTACATTCGCATTACGTGAAAAATATCAACGAAGGGCTAAACGAGCTCGACGGCACGGATCACCTCTATTCGCCGGCCGGCAAAGCCGGCGATCATCCGTACTGGGATTCGAAGCTGTTCGATTACGGCAAGGAGCAAGTGCGTCATTTCCTGCTCTCCAACATCAAATACTGGCTGACGGAGTTTCATTTCGACGGGTTCCGTTTCGACGGGGTCACGTCGATGATCTATTATCACCACGGTTATACGGAGTTCGACAGCCGCGAGAAATATTTCAGCCCGGAGGTCAACGAAGAGGCGCTATGTTACCTGACGCTGGCCAACCGGTTGATCCACGACCTGTATCCGCACGCCGTCACGATTGCCGAGGACGTCAGCGGTATGCCCGGCATGTGCGCCGCGGCCGAAGAGGGCGGGGTAGGGTTCAACTACCGGCTCGGCATGGCCGTGCCCGACTTCTGGATCAAACTGCTGAAAGAAGTGCCTGACGAACAGTGGGACATCTGGCAGATGTGGAACATGATGACCGACCGGCTGCCTTATGTCAAAACGGTGGCCTACTGCGAGTCGCACGACCAGGCATTGGTCGGCGACCAGACCATTGCGTTCCGGCTGATGAACAAGCAGATGTACACCGATATGAACCGCGCCGCACAGAACGTCGTGATCGACCGCGGCATGGCGCTGCACAAGATGATCCGGCTTTTTACGATCTCGCTGGCGGGACAGGCCTATTTGAATTTTATGGGCAACGAATTCGGACATCCCGAATGGATCGATTTCCCGCGTGAAGGGAACGGCTGGAGCTATGCTCACGCGCGGCGTCTGTGGAGTCTTGCCGAGAACGGATTTTTGCGTTACAGTTACTTGGGCGCTTTCGACCGGGCCATGCTGAAACTGGTGCGGAAATACGACATCCTCGGCAGCGGGTACGCTTATAACCACCTAATGGATACGGCGAACCAAACACTCGCATTCAGTCACGGGACAACGGTTTTCGTATTCAACTGGCACCCTCGGAACAGTATTCCCGACTATGCGATCCCGGTTCCGGAACCGGGCCGTTACCGGATCGTACTGACTTCCGACGCTCCCGAATTCGGCGGTTACGGCCGGATCGACCCGGCTGTGAAAGCGTTCAGTTTTTCGCAGACCGACAGCGACGGCAGTACGCGGCCATACATCCGCATCTACAACCTGTGCCGGTCGGCCCTCGTGCTGACCAGAATGAATCGTTAAATGAATCGAACTGATGGATTTCAATGATTTAAAAGATTTTATCACTCCTGCCGACCACCTTCTTTTCCGGGCGAAAAAACTGTTCGGCAGGGAAGGGAAAATAATCGACGCCGCGATCGCTTACCTCGAACCGGGCGGCGGAGGCCCCGTTGAAATGCATACTCATCGGCACGACCATCTGTTTATCGTAACCAGCGGTCAAGTCCGCATCCGATTGGGCGATTCCGAACGGATTCTGAATCCAACCGAATCGTGTCGGGTACCGGGCTGCATTGCGCACGCCGTCTGGAATCATACCGATCAAACGACCGTAATGATCGGCATTTCAGTCGAATAATCCAAACCGCATCTTCCGATGGATCCGACATTTTTTCGTCCCGCCGCCACCGATTTCGACGCCTTGACAGCACTCTGGGAAGCATCGGTGCGCGCTACGCATCACTTTTTGGACGAGGCGTATATCCGCTACCTGAAACCGCTGATCCGGAACGAATACCTGAAAAGCGTCGAACTGTACGGCTTGCGCGGGAACGACGGCGCGATCGTGGCTTTCATGGGGGTATCCGAACGTAAAATCGAAATGCTGTTCGTCGATCCCGCCTTCCGGGAGATGGGCCTGGGTCGGCATTTGGTAGAATATGCAATCGACCGCCTGCACGTTACCCGTGTGGACGTCAACGAGCAGAACGAACAGGCGGCGGGTTTTTACGCCCGCCTGGGATTCCGATACGTTTCCCGTAGCGAAACCGACGGTTCCGGCAGACCCTATCCGATCCTGCATCTGGAATTGCCGCATTCCGGAATGTAGTTGCGCCGCCTAACGTATCGGATTCGTTCAGATTGGATACAATGCTTATTTTCAGTAAACTATAAGACAGAAGTATATGCCGTCTCCTTCATTTCGCCGGGCATCAGAAACACGCATATCCGCTGTGCTTGCCGCAATGTCAGATCCGTATCGAATGCGACGATCGTAACGCCCGGATTCGGAGAATCGTAAGTATTTTCCGAAACGGCCGGGCGGATTATCCACCGGACGGGCGTCTGCGAAGCGATCCGCACGTAGCACCGCTTCCCCTCCTTTTCCAGCAACAGAACGCTGTCCGACAAAATCCGGGGCGTGGCTTCCGTGACGAGCGTCCAGCGCATCCGGGTATAATAGAGTCCCGGCTCCACTCGGTCTTCGATAACCGCATAAGAGTCGTCCACCATCGCTACGGCCCGCTCCGCATACCGCACCTGACCTTCGTAAACCGGAGTCAGATCCATCGCAACGTAACGGAGCCGAGCCGAATCGCGCCAATCCTTTATCTGCACTTTTCCTTTAATCGACTGCGGTTTATCATTAAACGTAAGCGTATTATGCGCTTTATTATTATATCTAAAAACTTCCCATCGCTGCGACCCTTGCGCTCCGTTCCACAGATCCACCCCGCGTTTTTCGAGCCGGTCGTAATCCTCTCCGCCCATATCGATCGCCCAGCGCACCCCGTCGGCCTCGAAAATAAAACTGCCGACATCCATGTGGGCATGACTGGCTCCCGGCGTTCCCATTTTAACCCCCACATACAGAGCGTCCGGATCGTTCCAGCCGGAACGCATTAAGAAAACGGGATTATCGCCGCCGCCTTTCCAATATAGGGTTTCCGGCACGGTCGGTTTGTCGAGCGACGCTCCCTGCCCCCAGACGAACAGCAACGGGAGCAGCCGGTCTTGCAGGTGATTTTTGCGGCTGTCCGCCTGTAATAACCAGCCCTGATTGCAAAGAATCGATGCGTCTCCCGTTTTTCGGTAAAACCAAAACAGAGCCGGGAGCAATCCTGCGTCGGTGCTGCAATCGGAATAACAGAACGAACGCAACTGCGGAGTGACCATGTGCAGCATGAATTTCCCGGACTCCAGAAAACCGGGAGCATCGCACAACCCGAAGTCCGTCCCGAAAGCATTCTCCATAGCGCTGATGAGCAATACATTGAAAGAAGTTCCGTATTCCCAGTAAGCGTATCCTTCCGGATAAGCCCCGTCCGGCGCGTAATGGCGCATCGGGATACGTACTTTTTCGACAGCGCGTTCGATCGTCCGCCGGGCCAGGTCGGGTTCCGTCTCGGCGACCGCCAGCGCCCCGTAAGCCATGCCGCAATGGCACACCTGATTCCAATTGGTCGGCGCGTTCAGGATCGCGTCGTGCTCTTTCCCGAACGAAGGTTTCAGTCCCTTTTCGAGAATTGCGGTACGGATCGTTCGCCGCGATGTTTCGGACAGTTTCGGATAGAGCCAGTCGTAACCGATCGCCAGGGCGGCGGTCATTTCGGCCACATCCAGAAAGTGGGACGGATTCCAGTCCGAGAATGAAGCCGCTTTCAGCATTTCGGCCTCGGCCCGGTCGGAATACCTCTTTTCACCGGTCATCCGGTAGGCAAATCCGAGGAAAAGGATGCGCCGCAGGTTTTCACGGGAGGTTGCCAGCAAACGCCGTCCCACGACGACCCGTTCGTTGACGGGAAGCCCGAGCATCGTATCGCATGCCTGCAAAATGGATTCGTACAACCCGTTCCATACCGGCAGTTTCGCTTGTTTTTTCAAAGCTTTCTCGGCCCCTTTGCATAACAGAATGCGCGGATGCGGAGGAAGTTTCCCGATATCTATCGAAACTTTATTATCGGCGCCGGATAACGTTGCAAAGAAAGAAATTACGACTACAAGTACGATACCTTTCGCATTCATTTTGGACGATTTTGAATTTTAACGAATTTTATAGAGCACCAACTCCGAAGGCAGCGGAATCGCCGCAGGCTTGCGGTCGTTGTTTGTCGGCGACGTCTCCCAGCGCAATAGGTGATTGTCGCGCAGAAGCGTATGTACCCGCATACCCGGGAACGAAGACGCGACGGCACGAAGTTGCGCCGAAACCCGATCCGAAACCTCCCGGGTTCCGACCGGCTGCAGGCTTTTCCCGTCGATCAGCACCCGGCTTTTCCTTTCCCGGATATGATCGTATCCGAAAGCGATTTTTCTGTCTTCGGCAACCTTCGGGGTGCCGATGCCCAGTTCGGTCGGCCTGGAATCCCAGCCCTGAATGTGCCAACGGCAATTCCAGCGGATCAGTCGCATCCGTTTCCAAACGCCGCCTTCGAACCGGGCAATAAAAAGTTGATTGTTACCGTCGTATTTCATGGTATCCGATCACAGGCCGGCGGTCGCTGCGATCGCGACGAACCACGCCAGCCATCGAGATTTTTTATTCATTAATTCCTGTTGTTTGTGTACCGGAACCGAATCTTCCGTAGGCGGAAAACCTGTCCCTAAACATTTACAAATGTCAATTATTTCCCCAAAGCAGGTAGGCGCCCGTCCCATAAATGCTTTTTCAACTTCTTGAACTGCCGGTGTCGGTAAATCGCTTCAAGATAATAATAATCAGCATAAACGATCGGAACATCTACCTCCGAATTTGCCGGTTTGCTACCCACCGAATGCATCAGGATAAAATTTCCGTTTTCCCCGACAGGGGCCGTATAACTGTCCGATGAGAGCGAAGCCAGCATCCGGTCGGCCGCGTCGGCATACTTCGGGTCGCTGTACAAAGCGAGTTCGTACAGAGCCGAAGCGGCGATGGCTCCGGCCGAAGCGTCGCGCGGTTCGTCCGGAATGTTCGGAGCGTCGAAATCCCAATAGGGGATCATGTCTTCCGGCAGGCGCGGATGATTCAGAATAAAGTCGGCAATCGCTTCTGCCTGCTGTAAATAACGTTCGTCTCCGGTGAACCGGTAGCAGGTCACGAATCCGTACAGTCCCCATGCCTGTCCGCGCGCCCAGGCCGAACCGTCGGCGTATCCCTGCGCCGTATTTTTCATCCGCACGGCTCCCGTCTGCGGATCGTAGTCGACGACGTGAAAAGAGCTGTGGTCGGCACGGTAGTGGTTTTCGAGCGTTTTATCGGCATGCGACACCGCAATTTTATAGAAACTCGAATCGCCGCTGTAAATCGCAGCGTTGAACAGCAGTTCGAGATTCATCATGTTATCGATGATAACCGGGCATTTCCAGCGTTTGTTCGGGTTCCACGACATAATCACGCCGGCCTCGGGTTGAAACCGCGTCGCCAGCGAACGCGCCGACTGAATCAGCACGTCCCGGTATGCCGGATCGCCGGTGATTCGGTAACCGTTGCCGTAACTGCATCCCATTCGGAATCCGATGTCGTGATCCGAAGTCAGGTTTTTGATCCGTTCGAGTCGTTCGGTCTGTTCCGACGCGCGCGTTTTCCACTGCGGATCACCGGTCAGCTCGTACAGAAACCACAGCGAACCGGGGAAGAAACCGCTGATCCACCCTTCGTAAGCGCAGTAACGGTTCACCCCGTTCTGGAAATTTTGCGGGGATTTGCGTTCGCCGGTAGCCATCAGTTTGTCATACAGTCCGGCCGTTTGCCGCGCCGCCGATTCCGTATATTTTTTCACATCGATTCGCGGCGATTTGCTTTTGCAGCATGCGCCATTCACCGACAGCAGAGCCGCGATGCCGAGCAGCGGCACCCATTTGTTCTTTTTCATAGTTTCAGGTCAGATTTTCGGTTTTACAACTGTTCGGCCGCCAATGCAACCGTTTGCACAAATGTAAAGCGTTTTTTCCGGAAAAGCAAACCGTTCCGGTGGGAAATATCGGGAAAGCATAGTAACAACAAAGCGTGTAGCGCAAATAAATTCGGGGAAAGATACGATCTGTAAAAAGGAATGATTATATTTGCAATCGGTTGCACGAAAGAAGCGAAGAAACCGTTTATGAAGACGAAAAAAATATCGATTTACGACATCGCGCGGAAGCTGGGGGTTTCGACTTCCACGGTATCGAGGGCGCTGCAGGATAACCCCGCGATCAGCGTCGAAATGCGCGACCGGATCCGGAAAACGGCCGAAGAAATGGGCTACAAACCCAATGTATTCGCCGTCAACTTGCAGCGGGGCAGCACCCGAACGATCGGGGTCGTGGTGCCGATGGTCAGCCGAAATTTTTTCTCCGTGGCGATCGACGGCATCGAGGAAGCCGCTTCGCAGCGGGGATACGACGTGATGATCTACCAGTCCCGGAACGATCCGGAACGGGAAGTGCGGATACTGAACAGTTTTCTGCACGGCAAGGTGGACGGCGTGATCGCCTCGTTGGCATCGGGCGCCGGGGATTATACGCATTACCGGGCATTATCCCGTTACGGTATGCCGCTGGTGCTTTTCGACCGTTACGCTCCCGGGCTGGACGCGGGCACCGTTTTGCTGGACGATTACAAAGGGGCCTTCGATACGGTCGAGCACTTGATCGGACAGGGATACCGCCGGATTTATCACTATGCCGGATCGCAACGCGTCAGCATTTGGAAAAACCGGAGGACGGGTTACGAGGACGCGCTGCGCCGTCACGGAATCGAACCGCTCTCCGACTGGATCGCCGAAGGTGCGACGACCGAAGAAGGAGGCTATAAAGCGATGGAACGACTGTTTGCCGCCGGGGAGACGCTGCCCGAAGCCGTCTTCTTCGCCGGCGATTATGCAGCTCTCGGGGCCTACCGGTCGCTGCGCGAACACGGACTCCGCGTCCCGGACGACATGGCGCTGGCCGGATTTGCCAACGAACCGTTCTGCGAGCTGATCACCCCCAGTTTCACTTCGGTCGAACAATTCGGTTACCGGATGGGAAGCGCCGCCGCGCAGATGCTGCTGGATAAACTCGACGGAGGGCCTTACATGGACATCGTGATTCCCCCTAAACTGATCGTCCGCGAATCCTCGCAACGGAAAAGAACCGAATAACAAATTTATTATTTGAAAAACGATATGCAATACGAAGAACGCTATGCCGCACACCCGGACGATGCGAAGGGGTACGACACCGACAGGCTCCGCAGGGAATTCCTGATCGAAAAACTGTTCGAACCGGACGATATCCGGCTCGTCTATTCGGCTTACGACCGACTGATCGTCGGAGGGATCATGCCAGTCGGCCGACCGCTCGAACTGACGCCGATCGACCCGCTGAAAGCTCCCTTTTTCCTGCATCGCCGTGAACTCGGGATCATCAACGTCGGCGGAAAAGGCACGGTACAAGCCGGCGACAACACGTTCGAACTGAATTACAAGGAGGCTCTCTACCTCGGCAGCGGCGACCGGACGGTAACGTTTCGTTCTGCGGACGCTTCCGCACCGGCCCTGTTCTACATCAATTCCGCACCGGCCCACCGGAACTATCCCGATCGGAAAGTAACCAAGTCCGACGCGGTCGTCGCCAAAATGGGCTCGCTCGAAGATTCGAACGCGCGTACGATCAATAAACTGATTGTCAAACAGGTGCTTCCGACCTGTCAGTTGCAAATGGGAATGACCGAACTCGAACCGGGCAGCGTGTGGAACACGATGCCGGCCCATACGCACAACCGGCGCATGGAAGCCTATTTTTATTTCGAACTTCCGGCGGACGCGGCCGTATGCCATTTTATGGGGCAGCCGCAACAGACCCGCCACATCTGGATGCGGAAGCACCAGGCGGTGATCTCCCCGGCCTGGTCGATCCATTCGGCCTGCGCGACCCATAACTATACGTTCATTTGGGGCATGGCCGGCGAAAACCTCGATTACGGGGATATGGACACCTGCGCCGTAACCGATCTAAAATAACGAAGCGATGGATATACGAAAACTTTTCTCCCTGGAAGGACGTGTGGCGCTGGTAACCGGAGCCACACACGGTCTTGGCATGGCAGTGGCGACGGCGCTGGCAGGAGCCGGGGCTACGCTGGCGGTCAACGGACATTCGGCCGACCGGCTCGACAAGGCGCTGAAAACATATGAGAACAAAGGAATCGACGCAAAAGGCTATTTGTTCGACGTGACCGACGAGCAGGCCGTCGCCGAAGGTGTCGCCCGGATCGAACGGGAAGCGGGCCCGATCGATATCCTGGTCAACAATGCGGGGATTATCAAGCGGATTCCGGCGCTGGAAATGACGTTGCCGGAGTGGAACGAGGTAATTGCGACCGACCTGACGTCGCCTTTTCTGATGTCGCGGGCGGTCGCCGCCGGAATGATCCGCCGCGGACACGGCAAGATCGTCAACATGTGTTCGATGATGAGCGAGGTCGGGCGCAGCAGCGTAACGGCTTACGCCGCGGCCAAAGGAGGATTGAAAATGCTGACGAAAAATCTGGCAACCGAATGGGCGAAACACAACATCCAGGTCAACGGCATCGGCCCCGGCTATTTCGCGACCGAACAGACGGCGCCGATCCGCGTGAACGGTAATCCGTTCAACGAATTCATCGTCAGCCGCACCCCGGCATCGCGCTGGGGCGATCCGGAGGACCTGGCCGGAGCGGCCGTGTTCCTCGCATCGCGGGCGTCGGATTTTGTAAACGGACACATTCTGTATGTCGACGGCGGTATCCTGGCTTCGCTGGGGCGGGCCGCCAATGAAAACTAAAATGATATCGCATATGAAACTGATTTTATTGGCTGTCGCATCGTGCGCGCTGACATGGGCGTCGTGCACGCGGGAATTGGTCGTCGAGGTAACGAATCCGACCGGTCTGGAACGAATTTACGAAACGGTGGAAATTCCCTGGGCAAAAGTCGAATCCGCGCTGCCGGGCGTCGCGCCGCAGGAAGTCGTGGTACTGACGCCCGACGGGGATACGCTGCCGTGCCAGGCCGTGACGCTCGGCGAAGAAACGCCGCAGAGCCTGATTTTCCAGATATCTCTGATCGGCGACGCTTCGGAAAAATACCAGATCCGCAAAGGTCGTCCGGCTCCGCCGACACCGCAGGTATTCGGGCGACTGGTGCCCGAACGAATGGACGATTTCGCCTGGGAAAACAACCTGATCGGTTTCCGTATGTACGGTCCGGCCCTGCAGGCAACCGGCGAGATCAGCAACGGGATCGACATCTGGCAAAAACGCACGCGCGACCTGGTCGTGGATAAATGGTATAAAAACGGCGATTACCACACCGACCACGGAGAAGGGCTCGACTGCTACAAAGTAGGCCGGACGCTCGGCGCCGGAGCGATGGCTCCTTACCTGAACGATACGGTCTGGCTCGGAAACAATTTCGTCGAATCCAGGATTCTGGACAACGGCCCGATCCGGATCACGTTCGAACTGACCTACGCTCCGTACCGGGTCGGCGACCGGCCGGTAACCGAAAAGCGGATCATCTCGCTGGATGCCAACACCCGCTTCAACCGGGTGACCGAGATCTACGACCGGTCGATGGAAGCGGCAGCGGGCATCGTACTGCGGGACGGAGGCGAACGGATGCAGGACGGACATTGCATCGCCTATTGGGAACCGGCGGCCGGTAACGACGGAAATACCGGCATCGGCGTAGTATTTCCCGAGGGCATCGCGCAGAGCGTCGAGAACTGCGGTCACTTGCTGGCGCTTACGTCCGTAAAAGCGAACGAACCGTTCACCTATTACACCGGCGCAGGCTGGAGCAAAGCCGGTACGGAAGATGCGAAAGCGTGGTTCGAAGAGGTGAAAAACGAATCCGCCAGACTCGCCGCTCCGCTGGTCGTCGACATCCGGTAACCGACCGGGATCATTCCGGACAAAACGTAAAGGCCGACGGTGCGAACCGCCGGCCTTTACCGGTAAAATACGGGTTAAATTTTTTATTTTCCGACCGGGATATTACTTTTGCCGGTGCAATCCAAACCCGAATTTATGAAACGATTTTTTCGATCCGCCCTACTGCTGCTGTCCGTACTGTCGACCGCAGGCTGCAATCGTCCGTCCGACAAGGGAGCCGGTATTTCCGACCTGCAAACCCGTTACTGGAACAACGAAAGCGTCCGCAAAGGACTCTATGTAAAAAATGTGCCCGCAACGGGCGTAAATGCCGTTTCGGAAGCGGTCATTTGCCTGGCCGGCCGGGAATACCATGCTACCGGAGTGAACTGCTACGGCCTTTTTTCGTATTGCCTGAAAGACGGCGGAATCGACCTTACCGACGCCTACGCTTCGCTGGATATACTGAAAGAACAGGGCGTCGGCGTCGTCCGTTTCAATTGCGGCGTCTTTTACAGCGAGGAACTCCCCGCCTATACGGATCACCGGGACGACTACCTGGCTGCGCTTCGCAAAGTCGCCGCTTATGCCCAGCAGTGCGAAATCGGCCTGATCCCGAGCTTTTTCTGGAACTACTCGGCCGTTTCGCTCTACTACGGCGAACCTTACCGCTGCTGGGGAAAAGCAGGTAGCCGGACAGTCGGTTTCCTCATGCGGTACACCGAGGACGTCGTAACGGCTCTGCGGGAATACAAGAGTATTTTCGGTTGGGAATTCGGCAACGAACTGAATTTGCAGGCCGACCTGCCGAACTGGCAGGAGCGGTTCGATACGGAAGATCCCGCCAATTGGACGAAAGGGGACGACATTCATTTCGCATTCCGTACTTTCGCCGATATCGTCCGGGCGAAGGATCCCGACTCGCGGATGATCCTGTCGGGCAACGCGACCCTCAGGCCTTCCCAGTACCATCAGTACGTCGAAAACTCCTGGGATACGGACGATACCGGACAGTACCGTGCGATTACGAACCTGTTCAATCCGTATCCGATCAATACCGTAACCGAACACGTTTACGAAACCGGCCGAAAATTTTCCGACTGCGGAAAGGTGTCGCTCGACCGGCAGCTCCGGGAAGCGATGTATGCCGCACGAACGCTCAACAAAGCATATGTGGTCGGCGAATTCGCAGGCGTGTTGCAGTCCGAAGAGGCTTACCGCAAGTATTACGACGCTTTCCTGGACGCGGGAGTACAACTCACCCTGCTGTGGAATTTCGCGTTGAGAGGAGATGTCGAACATAGTTTCACGGCGACGGAGCCTCGGGGACAGTACCTATTCGGCCTGATCCGGGAATACAACGAAAAATATGCCCGAGAAACGGGGAAGTGAACACTCGACAAAAAACGAAAACGGATCTCGACGAGATCCGTTTTCGTTTTATAACATCCGGGTGTGCCGCGTTACGATTGTTGGCCGTTTTCGCCGGATTCTTCTTGAGACTCTTCGTTCCCGGTTTTGAATTCGGTCATTCCCGAAGCGACCAGCAGGTTATACCACGTCGCCATTTTTTTCATGTCGGAAACATGAACCCGGCTGCGATCGTATTCGGGCAGCACTTCGGCAAAATATTTTTTCAGCGCTTCGGCGGGAGACTTGGGATCGATCGTCTGCTTACCTTCGCATTTCTCATAAATCTTTTGGAAAACCTCGGCCAACGGCATGTCTTCCCCGTCGGTGAAAATAGCGATCTCTCCGAGCGAGCTGACCCTTGCGGTCGCCGGGGCGCAGGTGCGCGTTCCGTCGGCCAGCGATTCGACGATGATGCCGTTGCGGCTCTGCGCCACGAACTTGAACAATCCTCCCTGACCCGAGATGGCCAGAACATCTTTCAACTTCATAAAACTTGTTTTTGGTTTTGCGGTTCCAAAAGTACAATAAAAAACCGAAAATGCATTGCTTTTCGGAAATGTCGCACAAATTAAATATTCCGGTAACATCCGCTCGCTATAATTTGCATACCGGTTCGCAGCGACGGCTCCCGAGGCTTTCCCGGGGAACGCCGTTTCGTTGCGGAGCTGTCGCTGCAAACCGGAGCCCCAGTAAACGAGCCTTCGGCACACGAAACAAACCGATAAAATGCCCCCGGATCGGTGTCGAAATTAGGTTTTTGCGGTTTTTTTCCCTATTATTGCAGGTTGAAAAGCGCGGAGAAATTTTCCGCGCCGGAAGGCTCGCCGAACGGCAAAAAGGCGGATCGTCCGGTTGGTGCCGAAAGACTAAACGTAATTTATGAAAAATAAACCGATGAAAGTATTGAAATTTGGCGGGACTTCGGTCGGTTCCGAAAAAGGGCTATCGCAAGTAAAGAAAATCGTGGAATCCTGTTCCGAGGATGTGATCGTAGTGGTATCGGCCTTGGGAGGCATAACGGATCAACTGTTGCTTACGGCTCGTCTGGCTGCTGCCGGCGACGAAGCTTATATGCCCCAGTGTACGGCCATGATCGCCCGCCACAACGAACTCGTCGAAAAGATCGTGCTGCCCGAAAACCGGCCGGGAGTTCAAAACCGGCTGGATGAACTGCTGGACGAACTGAGCAATATTTTCAAAGGGGTTTACCTGATCCGGGATCTCTCCCCGAAAACGACCGACATGATCCTCAGCTACGGAGAACGGCTTTCGTCGGAGATCGTATGCGGCGCGGTTGCCGGTTCGGTTCGGTACGACGCGCGGGAATTCATCAAAACCAAACCGCTGTTCAACCGCCATGTGGTCGATTTCGCATCCACCGAAAAATTGATCGAACGCCGTTTCGAAAAGATGCCTCACGTGGCGATCGTCCCCGGTTTCATCGCAACCGACCTGGCCAACGGCGACGCGACGAATCTCGGCCGAGGCGGATCGGACTATACGGCGGCCATCCTCGCATCGACGCTGAAAGCGTCCGCGCTGGAGATATGGACGGACGTGGACGGCTTTATGACCGCCGACCCGAAGGTTATCAACGATGCGTACGTGATCGAACACCTGAGTTACGTCGAAGCGATGGAGCTATGCAATTTCGGAGCGAAGGTGATCTATCCGCCGACGATCTTCCCGGCTTACCACAAAAATATTCCGATCGTGATCCGCAATACGTTCAACCTGGATTCGAAAGGCACGGCCATTTCTCGGGAGTCGTCGGGGGATGCCAGCCGGGCGATCAAAGGAATCTCGTCGATCAACGACACCTGCCTGATCACGATCCAGGGCTTGGGCATGGTCGGCGTTATCGGCGTCAACTACCGGATTTTCAAAACGCTCGCCAAATCGGGAATCAGCGTATTCCTCGTCTCGCAGGCGGCGTCCGAAAATACGACCTCGATCGGCGTGCGCAACGACGACGCGGATCTCGCGATGGAAGTGCTGACTGAAGAGTTCGCGCAGGAAATCGCGCTGGGGGAAATCAATAAGATCAAAAAAGAACCGAATCTCGCCACGATCGCGATCGTCGGCGAAAATATGAAACACACGCCGGGTATCGCCGGAAAACTGTTCGGCACGCTCGGCCGTAGCGGGATCAATGTGATCGCCTGCGCGCAGGGGGCTTCGGAAACCAACATTTCGTTCGTGGTGTCGCTCGACAGCCTGCGCAAGACGTTGAACGTGCTTCACGATTCGTTCTTCCTGTCCGATTACCAGGTGTTGAATATCTTTATCGCCGGAGTGGGGCTGATCGGAAGCAACTTGCTGGAACAGATCCGCCTGCAGCAGGCCAAGCTGATGAAGGAAAATTCCTTGCAGATCCGGGTGGTCGGCGCGACCAACTCCAAACGGTATATCGTCGACCGCGACGGTCTCGACCTGAAGACCTATCGCGACGAACTCCGGCGTTCGGAAAACGTCTCGACGCCGGCGGCATTCCGGGATGCGATCCTGTCGATGAATATTTTCAACTCCGTTTTCGTGGACTGCACGGCCAGCGCCGAGGTTGCGGATATCTACAAGGATCTGCTGGAGCACAACGTTTCGGTCGTGGCCGCCAACAAGACCGCGGCGTCGTCCGAATACGACCGTTACCACGAACTCAAATCGATTGCCCGTAAACGGGGAGTCAAGTTCCTATTCGAAACGAATGTCGGAGCGGGCCTGCCGATCATCAATACGATCAGCGATCTGATCAACAGCGGCGACCGCATCCTGAAAATCGAAGCGGTGGTTTCCGGAACGCTAAATTATATTTTCAACGAGATGAGCGCGACCGTGCCGATGAGCAAAGCGATCAAAATGGCACAGGAAGCCGGTTATGCCGAACCCGACCCGCGGATCGACCTGAGCGGCATGGACGTAATCCGCAAACTGGTGATTCTCTCCCGCGAAGCCGGGTACCGAGTCGAACAAGCCGACGTGAAAAAGCACCTGTTCATCCCCGAAAAATATTTCGAAGGATCGGTCGAGGATTTCTGGCGTAAAATTCCCGAGATCGACGCCGAATTCGAACAGCGCCGCAAAAAGCTCGAAGCGAGCGGTAAGCGCTGGCGTTTCATCGCCACAATGGAAAACGGCAAGACCGAAGTGGGATTGCGCGAGGTAGACAGCGAAAGCCCGTTCTACCACCTGGCCGGCAGCAACAACGTAATCCTGCTGACAACCGAACGCTATAAGGAGTATCCGATGCAGATCAAAGGATACGGAGCCGGAGCCGGAGTGACTGCCGCAGGCGTCTTCGCGGACATTATCAGCATTGCGAATATCCGGTAAACAGAGCAACAGATGATGAGTAATTTCCGTTTTCTTTTATTCGTATGGGCGCTGATGCCGGGCGTTTCGTTCGGGCAGCATGCGGTGGCCACTTACCGGATGCCTATCGACGACCGGGGAATCCTTATTTCGCCGAGCGAGCCCGGCGAGCGGTATTACGAATCGGACGGTCGGGGTATGCGCGAACCCAATATCTACAAGGTCGGGGACACCTATTACCTGTTTTACGATGGGGCCGCTACGCACGAGGGACATCAGCCGGGCGATACGGATGCGGAGAATCACCTGTGGCGTACCCACCTGGCCAAAAGCAAGGATCTGAAAAACTGGGAACGGCTGGGGCCGAAACTCAAATGCGGCGTCGACGACGATCCGCAAGGCGCCGAAAAGGGCTACAAGGACTTTTGGAGCGCATCGAGCGCATGGCTCTATTACGACCGGGACACGAAGTATTGGTACGCCTACTACCTGGGGGCGGACGGAGCCGCCCCGATCGGGGACGACGTAGGGACGCCGGCCGTCTATTATTCGAGTTGTCTGGCGAAAGCCGAAACCAAAGGCCCGAAAGGAATCGAAGGCGAATGGAAACAAATCAACCGGGAACCGGGGAAAGAGAAATCGGTGCTTTTCTACAAAGGCACTAACGGCTCTTTCCCGCAGGGGATCACCGTTCCGGGCCCCGTGATCGTAAACCCGAAATGGCAGGGCAAAAAAGATACGGTCAACCTGAAATACATGATGTTCGCGACCTGCGGGGCCAACATTGCGATTGTCCGTTCGAACGACCTCGAAGCAGTGCAGGATTGGGACGGCGATCCGAATCCGCAAGGATGGCGGGTCGACAAGCCGATACTGGGACCCCTGATCGAGATCCCGGGCGGATTCGCCGGCGTGCCGGCGAGCTGGGAAAGGATTCCCAACGACCGTCAGAACAAGACGGCCCCCGAAAATGCGAATTACTATTTCGACCCCGTTTCGGGTTACCATTTTCTGTTCACCAACCAATTCAACCAGCAGTACAACGCGACCGATTGCAACGTCGTGTACTGGACGAAAGACGTCGATCACTGGGATGACCGCAACAGTACCGTAGTCGTGGATGCGAAGTGCACCAAAGACGGATGGGCGACCGGAGCGATCGGTTTCCCTTCGGTGCTCAGGGTCGACGACGAAACCCTACTGCTGGTTTACGACGCCATCAAAGGAAATTCGATCGGGCATACGCCCCGGCACATCGGATACGGATACTGGAAAATACCGAAGTTCGACGAAACGGGCAAACCGGTTTCCGCAGTACTGAATAAATAGAAATACGAAGAATGATATGAAGACGACGAATGATCCGATATTCATAAAGGAAGCGATAAAAACCAGTTCCGACATGTGGTTTCTGGGCTGGTGCGAAGCCAACGGCGGCAATATCAGTCAGCGTCTGGAACCCGACAAGATGGCGGGCCTACCACTCGCGGTCAAATCGGACTGGACCCCGGCGCGCGTTTCGCTGCCGAACCTGGCCGGCGAAAAATTCATGTTTTCGGGGACTACCCGTTTTTTGAGGAATATCAGCATCGCTCCCGAAAAAAACCTGGGCGTGATCGAAATGGATTCCAAGGGGGAGAACTACCGGGTACTGTGGGGATTCGAACCGGAAGGACGGCCCACCAGCGAACTGCCAGCCCACTTGAAATCGCACAGCGTAGCCAAAGAGGTCTCGGAGGGAGCGGATCACGTCGTGATCCATACTCACACGCCGAACCTGATCGCGCTCACTTACCTGCATGAGCTGACGACCCCGTTGCTCAGCAAACTGCTTTGGCAGTCGCATGTGGAGTGCGTCGTCGGATTTCCGCAGGGCATCGAATTCATCCCGTGGATGATGGCCGGCGGCGACGAAATCGCCGACGCTACGGCCGCAGCCTTCCGCAAACGGTCGATGGCCATGTGGCAGCATCACGGGGTATTCGCCCGGGGACGCAACCTGGACGCGGCGTTCGGCCTGATCCACATGGCCGACAAGGCGGCGGGTATCTACCTGAAGGCAATGGCCGCCGGCGGTATGCGCTGCGCGCCGTCTACGGATGTGGTGTGCCGGATCGCCGCCAATTTCCATGTAACTCCCGCCCCCGATTGCATCGATGCCGATACGTCGGCGTTAATGATACGCCGGGATTAAAACGATCACGAAAACGACGAGCCGACATGAAAGCGTTTTTTACCATATTGCTGCTGGGGTGCTTGAGCACGGGCCTTGCGGGAGGGAAAACGGTTCCTGTTATCGACAACGAACCGGTGGGCGAGGTTAACCGGCTGTGGGACCTCGCCCTGTTGAGTCGGGTTCCGCAAGTCGAGTGGCTGGACGATGCGCCCGGCGACGGGGTGCGTTCGTTGCTGTTGCGCAGCGTCGATTATCAGGGCAAACCGACCCGGGTTTTCGCTTATTACTCCGACCCCGATTTACTAGCGAACCGCCCGCACGGGAAAAAGAAGTATGCGGGCGTCGTACTGCTTCACGGAGGCGCCGGATGGGCTTTCCGACAATGGGTCGAAAAATGGGCGGCCGAAGGGTATGCCGCCATTGCGATCGATCTGTGCGGCAACGGGCCGGAGATCCGGCCGCTGCCCGACGGAGGGCCGAATCTCGGCGACGACGAAGCCGTATTCATGCAGGCAGAAAACGGAGACATGAAACGTTCGTGGACTTATCACGCCGTCTCGTCCGCAATTCTGGCGCACTCGCTGCTACTTTCCATGAAACAGGTGGACGCGGACAAGACGTGCCTGACGGGCATCAGTTGGGGCGGTTACCTGACCTGTATCGTCGCCGCGCTCGATAACCGCTTCAAAGCCGCGGCGCCGGTGTACGGATGCGGATACATGGACGAACTGAAATTCTTCGACTACGGCATGGGCAAGCTGTCGGCCGACGGAAAAGCACGGTGGATGCGCGATCTGGACCCGTCCGTGTATCTCCCGTACGTCGGCATCCCGATGCTGATGGTCAACGGAAACACCGATACCGCTTTCGATGTGCCCCAGTACCAGAAAAGCTGCCGCCTGATTCCGCAGCGTTTCCGCGAAGTTTGCATCCGTCCCGGTATGCGGCACGGACATTACGAAGGGTGGGAACCGGCCGAAATCCGGTGTTTTTTCGAAAGCGCGGTCGGCGATGGATATCCGCCGATCCGGATAACGGACGTAAGCCTGGACGACAGTCTGCGGGTTTCGTTCCGCACAGGCATATTTCCCTATTCGGCCGAGTTTTACTATACGAACGATACGCTGTCGGACAACGCGCACCGGGTATGGCACACGGTCGGGGGGACGTTGAACCGCGAAAAGGGGACTTTCACGGCACCGCTGCCGCAGGAAGGGTTCCGGTTCGGATTCGTAACGCTGAAAGACGTCCGGTTGATGTCCGTTTCGACGGAGTTCATTAGCCCCGAATGATTTGAAATTTTAAAATACGACATATGAAATACATCATTGTCTTGGGCGACGGCATGGCCGACGAGCCGATCGAAGCCCTGGAAAACAAAACTCCGCTGCAAGCGGTTTCCAAACCGGCCATCGATTGGGTGGCGGCGCACGGTCGCAGCGGAATGCTCGCTACGGTTCCTGCCGGATTCGCTCCGGGCAGCGAAATCGCCAATTTGTCGGTACTCGGCTACGACGTTCCGAAAGTTTTCGAGGGACGCGGCTCGCTGGAAGCCGCCAGTATGGGAGTCAAGATCGAAGACGGGGAGATGGCCATGCGCTGCAACCTGATTACGATCGAGGACGGAAAAATCAAAAACCATTCGGCCGGACACATCTCGAATGCGGAAGCCGCCGAACTGATCGCCTTCCTGCAAAAAGAACTCGGCGGCGAGGACGTCAACTTCTTTCCGGGAGTTTCATATCGGCACCTGCTGAAAATCAAGGGAGGAAGCAAACGCATCGTTACGACGCCTCCGCACGACGTGCCGGGCACTCCTTACAAAGACGTTTTGGTCAGGGCCGCCGACACCGACGGAGAGCCGACCGCTCGGCAGTTGAACGAACTGATCGAACGTTCGATGACATTGCTGGAAAACCATCCGGTCAACCTGGCCCGCAAAGCGGCCGGAAAAGATCCGGCGAACAGCATCTGGCCATGGTCGCCGGGCTATCGCCCGCAGATGCAGACGCTGATGCAGCGTTACGGAATCGGCAGCGGCGTAGTGATTTCGGCGGTAGACCTGATTAAAGGAATCGGCGTCTATGCCGGCCTCGAATCGATCGATGTCGAAGGCGCTACGGGGCTTTACAATACGAATTACGAGGGGAAAGCGCAAGCTGCCATCGAAGCGCTCCGCACGCACGATTTCGTATTTTTGCACATCGAAGCCAGCGACGAAGCGGGGCACGAGGGCGATGTCGCGCTGAAGATGAAAACGATCGAATACCTCGACCGGCGCATCGTCAAACCGATCCTCGACGCCGTTTCGACCTGGGACGAGCCGGTTTCGATCGCCATCCTGCCGGATCACCCGACTCCGTGCGCGCTCCGCACCCACACGTCGAAACCGATCCCGTTCACGATCTACCGGACGAACGAACCGGGCGACGAGGTGCAGGCGTTCGACGAATTCGCAGCCCGGAAAGGCAGTTATGGCGACCTTTCGGGCGATCAGTTCATGGAACGATTCATTTTAAGAAAATAGTACGAAAAGCGGCCAGCGGGCCGTCGGTAAAAGCAAAAAAACGATGAAATATTACAGCACGAACCATACGGCGCCGGAAGTTACGCTCGGCGAAGCGGTCGTCCGAGGCCTGGCTCCCGACAAGGGACTCTACATGCCCGAACGAATTGAAAAACTGCCCCGTTCGTTTTACGATGGAATCGCATCCATGTCGTTCCACGAGATCGCCTGCCGTGTAGCGGAGGCGTTTTTCGGAGACGACATCGAGCATGAAACGCTGCGAAAGATCGTCTGCGATACGTTGAGTTTCGAAACGCCGGTCGTCCGGGTCGAACCTGGAATTTATTCGCTCGAACTGTTTCACGGGCCGACTCTGGCATTCAAAGACGTCGGAGCCCGTTTCATGGCCCGAATGCTGTCCCACTTTATCGGTCGCGACAACGGTCGGGTGAGCGTGCTGGTCGCCACGTCGGGCGATACCGGCAGCGCCGTGGCCAACGGTTTCCTCGGCGTGGAGGGCATCGACGTCGTGGTGCTCTACCCGAAAGGCAAGGTCAGCGAGATCCAGGAAAAACAGTTTACGACGCTCGGCCGGAACATTACGGCCCTTGAGATCGACGGCACGTTCGACGACTGCCAACGGCTGGTCAAAAGCGCTTTCCTCGATCGGGAACTGAACGAACGTTTCCGGCTGACTTCGGCCAATTCGATCAACGTAGCCCGCTTCCTGCCGCAGGCATTCTACTACTTCAACGCTTACGCGCAGATGCGCAGGGCAGGGGAGAACGGGGAGATCGTAGTCAGCGTTCCGAGCGGTAATTTCGGCAACATCACGGCCGGCCTGTTCGCCAAACGGATGGGGTTGCCGGTAAAACGTTTCATCGCGGCCAACAACAGCAACGACATTTTCCTGCAATACCTGATTACGGGCGTTTACACGCCGCGGCCGTCGGTCGCTACGCTGGCCAATGCGATGGACGTGGGCGATCCGAGTAATTTCGTGCGCGTGCTGGATCTGTACGGCCAGTCGATCGACGCGATCCGGGCCGACATCAGCGGCGCACGGTACAGCGACGACCGGATCCGTTCGATCCTGGCCGACACGCTGAAACGAACCGGATACCTGCTCGACCCGCACGGAGCCTGCGGTTATCAGGCATTGAAAGAGGGACTGCAAGCGGGCGAAACGGGCGTCTTCCTCGAAACGGCGCATCCGGCCAAATTCAAAGATACGGTAGAGCCGATCATCGGGCAGCCTGTTGCCGTTCCGCAGCGGCTGGCCGAATTCATGAAAGGGCAGAAACTATCGGTAAGACTTCCGTCCGACTTCGATACGTTCAAACGATTTTTATCGGACAGGCAATAACGAAACATACTTCGAAAACGGGCGGCACTTTACAAAAGGGGCCGCCCGTTTTGCGGGAAAACTTCCCGATTCGGCCATATAAAAGCAGAGACGACCCCAAAGGGGATCGTCTCTGTTCGTAATAAGGAAGCGCGCTTAGGCTTCCATCTTGCCGTGGCAGTGTTTGTATTTCTTCCCGCTGCCGCAGGGGCACGGATCGTTTCGTCCCACCTTCTTCTCGACATGCACGGGAGCAGGCTTGCTTTTCTCCCTGGAACCGGCGGCTGCGGCCGCCTCGTTCCGCGAGGTCTGCAACTGAGACAGATCCGTTTTGGGCTGCGGCATTTGCTGCTTGGTCACGTCCGGATTTTCCTTGACGGGAACGAAAGCTTTGAACAACGTCGAAAGAATTTCGCGATTCCCTTTTTCCAGCATCTTGCTGAACAAGTTGTAAGACTCGAACTTGTAGATCAACAACGGGTCTTTCTGCTCGTACGAAGCATTCCGGACGCTCTGGCGCAGATCGTCCATTTCGCGTAGGTGCTCTTTCCAGTCTTCGTCGATGATGACCAGCATGATCACCTTGCTGAAATGCTTGAATACCTCCTTGCCTTCGCTGTCATAAGCTTTTTTAAGGTCTACCGGCACATTGAACACACGACGTCCGTCGGACACCGGAACGTAGATATTCTCGTACTGAGCGGCGTTCTTTTCGTACACGTTCTTGATAACCGGATAGGTAGTCGCCGCAATGCTCGCCATGCGACGGGCATAGGCGTCCTGGAAATCCTTAACGACCATACCGGCCAACACCTCGCGCTTTTTCTTGGCCTCTTCGAACTCGTTCTCGTTGAACGAAGGCTGCACGGCCACCTGGCGGATCATCTCGAACTTGAAGTCCTCGTATTCGCCGTCGCCGTACGTCTCGACGAAACTTTCGGCGAAATCGACCATGATGTTGTTCAGATCGACCTCGATCCGCTCGCCGTAAACGGCATGGCGGCGGCGGGTATAAATCACTTCGCGCTGGGCGTTCATCACATCATCGTATTCGAGCAGGTGCTTACGGATACCGAAGTTGTTCTCCTCTACCTTACGTTGCGCGCGTTCGATCGCCCGCGACATCATACCGGCTTGGATCACTTCGCCTTCCTTCAATCCCATTCTGTCCATCAGTCCGGCGATCCGTTCCGAACCGAACAGCCGCATCAGGTTATCTTCCAGCGATACGAAGAACAGCGACGAACCGGGGTCTCCCTGACGTCCGGCACGTCCGCGCAACTGACGGTCGACCCGGCGTGACTCGTGCCGTTCGGTACCGATGATTGCCAGACCGCCGGCGGCCTTCACTTCGTCGGTCAGCTTGATGTCGGTACCGCGACCGGCCATGTTGGTGGCGATGGTCACCTGTCCTTTGCGTCCGGCTTCGGCCACAACCTGCGCCTCAAGCTGGTGCTGCTTGGCATTTAGAACATTGTGCTTGATCCCGCGCAGTTTCAGCATACGGCTCAGCAACTCGGAAATCTCGACCGAAGTAGTGCCTACCAGCACCGGACGTCCGGCCTCGACCAATTTGGCTATCTCTTCGATAACGGCGGCATATTTCTCCCGCTTGGTTTTATAGATTACGTCGTCCTTGTCGTCGCGGATCACCGGACGGTTGGTCGGAATGACGATGACATCCAGCTTGTAGATATTCCAGAGTTCGCTGGCTTCGGTTTCGGCCGTACCGGTCATACCGGCCAACTTGTGGTACATACGGAAATAATTCTGCAACGTAACGGTCGCGAACGTCTGCGTGGCAGCTTCGACCTTCACGCGCTCTTTCGCTTCGATAGCTTGGTGCAGCCCGTCCGAATAACGGCGGCCTTCCATGATACGCCCCGTCTGTTCGTCGACGATCTTCACCTTGTTGTCGATCACCACGTATTCGACATCCTTTTCGAACATGCTGTAAGCCTTCAACAACTGACTGACCGTATGAAGACGTTCCGAACGGATCGCATAGTCGTTCAGCACCTCGTCCTTTTTCGCCGCCTTTTCTTCGGGGCTCATATCGCTTTTCTCGATGTCGGCGACGATGGAACCCATATCGGGCAGCACGAAGAATTTCTCCTCGTTGACGCTTTTCGACAGCACTTCCTGCCCCTTATCCTGCAGCTCGACCGAATTGAGTTTTTCGTCGATCACGAAAAACAAGTCGTCGACGATTTCCGGCATACGCCGGTTATTATCCTGCATGTAAATATTTTCAGTCTTCTGCATCAGCGCCTTGATACCGTGTTCGCTGAGGTATTTGATCAGCGGCTTGTACTTCGGCAGCGCTTTATGGGCCCGGTAAAGCAGAATACCCCCTTCTTCGGTTTTACCCTCCGCAATCAGCTTCTTCGCATCGGCGACGAGCTGAGTCACCTGATTCCGTTGCAGATTGAACAGGTTCTCGACCGCCCCGCGGTATTGCTCGAACATCTGGTCGTCTCCTTTGGGAACCGGCCCAGAAATGATCAGCGGCGTCCGCGCATCGTCGATCAACACCGAGTCGACCTCATCGACGATCGCATAGTGGTGCTTGCGCTGCACCAGGTCGTCCGGCGAGAACGCCATGTTGTCGCGCAGGTAGTCGAAACCGAACTCGTTGTTCGTCCCGAACGTAATATCGGACATATAAGCCTTGCGGCGCGCTTTCGAATTGGGCTGATGTCGGTCGATGCAATCCACCGACAATCCGTGGAACTGATACAGCGGCCCCATCCATTCGGAGTCGCGGCGCGCCAGGTAATCGTTGACGGTCACCACGTGCACGCCCTTCCCGGCCAGCGCGTTCAAGAACACGGGCAGCGTCGCCACCAGCGTCTTACCTTCGCCGGTCGCCATTTCGGCGATATTTCCTTTATGCAGCACGACGCCGCCGAAAAGCTGGCAATCGTAATGCACCATATCCCACACGATCTTGTTCCCTCCGGCTACCCACGAATTGCTGTAAACGGCCTTGTCGCCGTCGATCCGGATGAAATCCTTGCCGGCGGCGGCCAGCTCCCGGTCGAAATCGGTCGCCGTCACGACGATCTCCTCGTTCTCTTTGAACCGGCGGGCGGTCTCCTTCATGATGGAGAAAGCCTCCGGCATGATTTCGTCGAGTTTCTCCTCGATCTTGCGGTCGATCTCTTCGGTCAGCGTATCGATCTGCTTCGAGATGCGCTCCTTGTCGTCCAAAGAGGTGTCCAGGTTCTCAAGCTGCACTTTCAGTTCGGCGATCTGCTGTTCCTCTGCGCTGATATATTCGGCGATGGCGGCTTTCAGGCCGGCGCTTCTCGCTCGCAATTCATCGACGGTAAGTTGTTCGATGGACGGATATATCGCTTTGATCTTGTCTACATAGGGTTGAATCGCCTTGCGGTCTTTCTCGCTCTTCGTTCCGAAAAACAATTTAATTAATCCGGTTACTACACTCATATTCCTTTCTTATTGATTAAGACGTTGAAAAATAACGCGTAAATTTAATGTTTTTTATTGAGAACACAGCACGATTCTCCCGATATTACAGTACGCGCAACGTTTTTTCTCGCAATATTCCCGGGTCAGTTCGAGCAACCCCTGCGAGAAAAAAGCGTTGTCGGCGGCGACGCCGTGCGTTTTCCACTCCCTGACGATCCGGATATGGTTTTCTGCGCGGATCTCCTCCAGAATCCCGATCGCCCTCTCTTTCAGCTCTTCGTTTCCGGTGATTTTGCCGTATGCGAAAATCATCGGGACGACCAGATTGATGCCGAGGTTATCCAGCATCATATCGCCGAACCGTTTCACACTGCGTCCCGAAGGCTGCCCGAAACAGTAATGAGTCGTCCAGTATTCCGAAGCGGAGGCCGAAAAGACCTGCCGGATGTCGCGCTGCGTTTTGCAATTGACCAAACGGGAGAAAAAAAACTCGCCGGAAACCAGCAGCGCGGCCAGTTCGGCAATACGCAACACCGGTTTCTGATCGGGACGTCCCGAGCGGAGGTTCCATGCGTTGCGGTGCATCGGAACGATCCCGAAACGCCGGCTCAGATGTTTGAATTCGTATCGCAGTTTATCGGAATAGTCGTCCGAAGGCTCCGCCTCCAGCAATCCGGCCGCACCCAACAACAGGGCTTCGGCCGACGCGACGGACTCCCGCACCCGACAGATTTGCGTAAAAGATACCGTTCGCGCCAGTCGCTCATAGGATTCGCGGTTGGACCCGGCCCCGACCGCCCTGAACAGCGAAACGTAAAACGCTTCGTTCCAGTTGTTATCCGCCTGCCGGTAACGTTGCAGAAACTCGTCGTATTTACGCTCGAGACGCTCGCAGGTCAATTCCGTAAGCAGGTTGTACCGCTTTACCTCCGGCATTCCGGCCAACAAGGCGCCGCACCTGTATGAACCGCTTTCGCCAAGCAACCGTTCGTAGCGTTCGGCCAGTTCCCGCGGGAAAACGATCGCCGCGTTGGGAATCACCGAACCGTCGGCGCGACAGATAACTGCGTCGTCGTGAACGACCAGGTTCAACACGCAGTGATCGTAACCGGGGTCTTCGTGATGGGCATGCTTATACCAGTCCGAAGCGTATTCATGGATCGCTGCGGGACCACGATAAACCGTTCCGTCCAATTCGAACCGAACGTCCAGCAACTCCATCCCTTCGCCGGGATTGGCCCTGCCGTGCCCGATGACGCCGAACGCAGGCCCCCCGACGCCGGTGTAGAGCTGCCTGCACCAGACCAATCGGATCAGTTCTTCGATTTTGCCTGCGGACGATGCCATAACGCCGGTTTACATTAAGCCCAGATCGAGCAGGGTTTCTTCCGACATCATGCTACGATCCCAAGGCGGATCGAACGTCAGAATGACGTTGACGGAAGTGATTCCTTCCACTTTGGCGACATTTTCATTGACCTCTTCGAGCAACTGATCCGCCATCGGACAGTTCGGAGCCGTCAGCGTCATTCGGATATTAGCCGTTCCGTCCGGCTCGACGTCGATTTCGTAAACCAGCCCCAAGTCGTAAATGTTGACCGGGATTTCCGGATCGTAAATATTTTTCAGCGTCAGAACGATATCCTGTTCCATCCGCATGATATCCTGAGGTGTCGTCATAACGGTTGACTTACATTTTGCTTTTGTACGCCAGCGCGTACAGTTTCATCTGCTTTATCATCGCCAGCAACCCGTTCGCCCGGGTAGGGGACAGGTTCTCGCGCAACCCGATCCGGTCGATGAAATAAAGATCCGCGTCGATGATCTCATCCGGCGTCCGGCCGTTCATCACCCGGATCAGCAGCGCGATGATCCCTTTGGTAATGATCGCGTCGCTGTCGGCGGTGAAATAGATCCGTCCGTCGTCTTTCAACTCGGCGTCGACCCACACCCTGGATTGACATCCTTTTATCAGATACTGTTCGACCCGGTGCTTCTCGTCGATCGCCGGCAGCTCCCGACTCAATTCGATCAGGTACTCGTATTTGTCGAGCCACTCGTCGAATACGGAAAACTCTTCAACGATCTCGTCCTGCATTTCGTTAATCGTCATCTCTTCAAACTATTTAACAACTTCTTCGAGCACTTTTCCCGTTACGGCGTCCGGAAGCGGGATTTGCATGATGCGTGCCAGGGTAGGCGCGACGTCGGACAACTCCACATCCCGTTCCACAGCCGCCGCCGGAACGCCGCTACCCAGAAACAGCAACGGAATGTGCGTATCGTATTCATAAAGCGATCCGGACAACGATACGGCGTGCTCGCGCTGTTCGATCCAGCCCGGCATCAAGTTGATCACAACGTCGCCCGACCGCTTCGGGTAGAAACTGTTCTGAATTTTTTCGCCGTATCCTCTCCCGAACGCGCCGCTCTGCAGATCGGTCGAGGTCAGCGCGCCGGATACGCCCCGGAACTGCAGGGCGAACGCTGCCGCGCGCGCCTGGACTTCCGCCAGATTGAATCCGTACTTATAGATCATTTCTCGATTCAGGTACAACTGCCTGCTGCTGTATCCGAGAATCCAGTTGCCCGGTTCGTACTGAGCGCTGAGGAAACCGTTCATGATCAGCTTGAACTGATCGACGTTGAACTGTCCCCCGGGGATCCGGCTCTGCTCCCGGTAAGTATTGCTGCTCCCGTGGTCGGAAGTGAGCACCAGCACGACCTCTCCCGGCTTGAACTGCGCCTGTACGAAGCCCGTCAGCTCGCCGATTTCCCGGTCGAGCTTGTAATACATATCCTCCACTTCGATGGACTGCGGTCCGAAATACTCGCATATCAACCGGGGCGAATCGTAGCAAACGGTCAGCAGATCGGTATGGTCGTCCTTGCCCAGTTCTTCCAGGATGATCGCTTCGCGCGCGAAATCGGTCACCAACATGTTGCCGAACGGCGTATAGAGCAGCGAGGCCAGATCGTACTTTTCGGGTTCTTTTTTAAATATCTTCAAGATGCTGCGGAAGAAATTCTTGAAACCGGACGGCCGGGCGCTGAAATTGAGCACGGTCGTATCGGTATTCTTATATGCGGCGAACGATTTGTCGGGCACCCACTCCCGGTCGAGCAGGCTCGACGCGAAACGTTTTTCGTTGTATTTCTTGACCCAGAAAGGCAGGTTCTCGAAATAATAGCTGCTCGACACCCATTGCCCCTTTCCCGGATCGAGCCAGAAAGCGCTCCCGGTCGAACCGCCGCTGATTACGGCCGAATAAGGATCTTCGGCAACGGCCACGACTTTCGATTTCGGATCGCTTTCATGCAGGCGGTCTCCCAACGTGGCGGCAGTCAGGTTCAACGGAGAAAAGCGGTTTTCGCCCTCTTCGCAATCCAATCCCTTCACTTTGTCGTCCGCAATCAGGTTAATGCTGTCGTTGGTCGTATAGTTGTACCAACTTTCCGACGCGACTCCGTGCCCGGCCGGATTGGTGCCCGTCGAAAGCGTGGCGAGTCCGGCGACCGTATTGGTCTGCATGTAATTGCAACGGGCATTGGTGAAGTTGACCCCGCTGTCGAGGTAGGTGCGGAAGCCGTTTTCCGAGAAATTATCGCGGAAACGTTCCAGGTATTCGTACCGCATCTGGCTGATAACGATATTGATCACTAATTTGGGTTTTCCGACGCTCTGGGCGGCGGCACCGGTATGAACCAACAGGATCAGGCAGGCGGGAATAAAAAATCGGTTTAATTTCATCTCCGGAAAATCGTTTAGACTCACAAAAGTATAAAAAGTTTCCGAATCGGATACGCTGTCTTACGCACGAATGCGGCGTTTATTCGAAGCCGGACGCTTCGGAAGCATCAACACTCTGTTTTTCAATCGATTTAATCCTTCTTTTTATTTTGCGGATCATATATGCGCGGCGCAGGTGAAATGCGATAAAAATCCACAACGGAATCAGCAGCAGCGCGAAAAAAATCATTGAATAGATGCTGAATACGTATACCATCAGTTGTACGAGCGCCATGCTCAGGCTCAGCGAAACCGCCGACAGGATAGCGCCCGTCTTGTAACCGGTCTTGAACGGCAACCGGCACTGCCGGCAACGGAAAATTCCTTCGATCCCGATCGCCCAGAACCAGGGTATGCGCACCCTGGCGCCGCACTGCGGACATGTCAGGCTGCGTTTCATGATTCGAAAAAGTTTAATTCGCGGGAAAAATCGAGATCCGGATACGCCTGCTGCAATGCGCGGACTTCCGCGGCTTTCTGATGCCGGAAGGCTCGATAGGCCGGGCTTTCCGGGTTCAAGGGACGGTGTGCGAGCGCTCGATTCAGCGCATCGATCTTCCGGAACACCCCCGTGCAGGAAGGATCGAGCGCCGCGCAGCAGAACTGTTCCCAGATATAATCGACCGCTACTTCCGAAGGGTGGGCCATGTCCTTTTCATAAAAACGATAATCCCGCAGGTCGTCCGTCATGATTTCGAAAGCCGGAAAATAACAACACTGCGGATAACGTTCGATCAACCGGTGAATGGCCACGATCAGCGTCGATTTGCTCAGCGCGTTCTCAGGCAGGCCGTCTCCCAGATGACGCACCGGGCTGACCGTCCAGATTACCGGCTTGTCTTTCAAAGGCCCTTCCAGCAACGGGACGAACCCCCCGACCACTTCGTCGACCGACAATCGCCGCCGTAAAAATTCGCCGGACGGTCGTTTGTGACAGTTGCAAACGATTTCTCCGGTCTCCCGAAGTTGGTAAACCCATGCCGTACCCAACGTCAGGATCAGATATCCCGCCTCGCGCAGCGCCCGGGCGCCGGACTGTACCGCCTGATTGATCGTTTTCAACGCTTCGTCCCGGTCGACCGAAGCCAGCGAACCGTGATGATCGAAACTGACCCACAGGTCGCCGCTTCGGGTCAGGTCGTTCGCTTCGTAAAGCTTCCCCGAATCGAGACGGGTCAGCGTCCGGGCCACGGAAGCCGGATTGAACAGGATTCCGAACGGATTGAAGACGACGGGCAACTTATAACGTTTCATCCGCATCCCGATATTTTCCGCAAAACAGGAGCCGAGCAACAATCCCCGCTGCGCATACCCGATTCGGAAACCGCACGGCGTTATATTTATAGGTGTACGAAACTGCATAGTACGACAATCGTGTTACAAAGATAGCAAAATTCCGTAGGAAAAACGGCGGACGAAATGCCCGTTTCCGGATACTTTTCCCTATTTTTACCCCAAAATGTCTGGATATGCTACTTTTTCCGAACTGTAAGATCAACATCGGCCTGCGCGTCGTTGCGAAACGGACCGACGGCTATCACGATATCGAAACCGTCATGTACCCGGTGCGAGGACTGTGCGACGCCCTCGAAATACTGCCGGATGCGACGGACGACATTTCGTTCACTTCGTCGGGACTGGAAACGGGCGTCGATCCCGAACGCAATATCTGCGTCCGGGCTTACCGGGCATTCCGCGAAGCCTGTCCGATCGGCGGCGTGCGAATGCACCTACACAAGACGATCCCGATGGGAGCGGGTCTCGGCGGAGGTTCGGCCGACGCCGCTCTTACGATCAAAGGGCTGGCCGAACTGTTCGGCGTTCCGCTGACGGCCGAACAGATGATCCGTTTGGCGGCGCAGGTGGGAAGCGACGTTCCGTTCTTTATCGACGGCCGGCCGACGCTCGTTACCGGCCGGGGAGAAATCCTCGCTCCCGTAGCGGGTTCGCCGATCGGACACAGGCTGGTCATCGTCAAACCGGACGAATCGGTCAGTACGGCCGAAGCCTACGCAGGCGTCGCGCCCGCACGGCCCGAAAGCCGGCTCGGCGATTTGTTCGGGCTGCCGCTCCGGCAATGGAAAGGACGCATCGTCAACGACTTCGAGACATCCGTTTTCCGCATTCATCCGACGATCGCGGCGATCAAAGAAGAACTCTATCGGGCGGGGGCTCTTTATGCTTCCATGTCCGGTTCGGGATCTGCCGTCTACGGAATTTTCGAAGAGCGGACGCCGGATCTACCGGCATTCGAAGGAATGTTTGTATATCAGGAAGATATGATCTGAGCGAATGCGAAAAGCGGGGATAAGTTTTCGATTTGGGAAAAAAATTCGTAAACTTGCCACGCCCAAACATACGAATTGGTTTATTTTGAAAGAGACTTTACAGTATTAACCTAATCAATTATTCTATGTCAGTAGAGGATGAAAAAGTTCTCGAACTCCAGCATCGGAAAGAGAAAATTTTTTATGGCGGCGGAGCCAAAGCCATAGAAAAGCAAAAGGCGATGGGAAAACTCACCGCGCGTGAGCGTATCATCGCATTGCTGGACGAGGGATCGTTCCATGAATACGACATTTTCGTGGAACACGACGGCCGGGATTTCGGTATGCAGGACAAATCGCTTCCGGGTGACGGCGTGATTATCGGCACCGGAATGATCTGCGGCCAACCGATCGCCATATTCGCACAAGACTTTACGGTTGCCGGCGGTTCGCTCGGCTTCATGCATGCACGTAAGATCACCAAAATCATGGACTATGCCCTGAACATGCGCATTCCGTTGATCGGAATCAACGACTCCGGCGGAGCGCGTATTCAGGAAGGGGTCAACGCGTTGGCCGGCTACGGGGAGATTTTCTTCCGCAATACGCTGTCCAGCGGCGTGATCCCGCAGATTTCGGTGATCCTGGGTCCCTGCGCCGGCGGCGCCGTTTATTCGCCCGCGCTGACCGACTTCGTATTCGTGGTCGAAAATATTTCGAAAATGTTTATCACCGGCCCCGAAGTAATCAAAACCGTGCTCGGCGAAGAGATCTCGATGGAGGAACTCGGCGGCGCGCGCGTACACAGCGAAATGACCGGCAACGCTCATTTTTTCGCCACGAGCGAGGAAGAGTGCTTCGTCCAGATCCGCAAGCTGATCTCGATGATCCCGATGAACAACACGACCAAAGCCGAAAAGATCGCTCCGGCGGCTCCGCTGCCGCAGTACGACATCACGTCGATCGTTCCGAACGACCCGACCGTACCGTACGACGTGCGCGACGTAATCAAGGCGTTGGTCGACGAGAGCGAATTCCTCGAAGTGATGGAACTGTTCGCAGCCAACATCGTGGTCGGTTTCGGACGCGTCGCCGGCGAAACGGTCGGTTTCATCGCAAACCAGCCGCTGGTGATGGCCGGCGTGCTCGACTGCGACTCTTCGGACAAGGCCGCCCGCTTTATCCGTTTCTGCGACTGCTTCAACATTCCGATCGTAACGCTCGAAGACCTGCCGGGCTACCTGCCGGGTGTGGACCAGGAGCATGCCGGCGTAATCCGCCACGGCGCCAAGATGCTGTACGCGTACAGCGAGGCGACCGTTCCGTCGATCACCGTCGTGCTGCGTAAAGCCTACGGCGGCGGTTATATCGCCATGGGGTCGCGCCACCTGCGCGCCGACTTCGTATTCGCATGGCCGCTGGCCGAAATCGCCGTGATGGGTCCCGAAGGCGCCGCCAACATCATCTTCAAGAAAGACATCGTCGGCGCCGAAAATCCGGCCGAAATGCGTAAACTGAAAATTCAGGAATATAAGGAGAAATTCGCCAATCCGTACGTTGCGGCGGCAAAGGGCTACATCGACTCGGTGATCGCCCCGGCCGAAACCCGCATGTTCATCGAACACGCGTTGAAGGTATCGGCTCATAAGAACCGTTCGCAGCCCAACAAAAAGCACGGCAATCCTCCGTTCTAAACCCCGGTAAGTATGGAAAAAAATCATTACGATACGTTGGAAACCATGCACGGAACGTTCCAGACGACGCTTACCAAAAAGCATCTGGCACGTAAGCCGTGGGAGCCGGAGAACCCGAAGCACATCAAATCCTCCATCCCGGGAACGGTCGTGAAGGTATGCGTAGCCGAGGGACAGGCAGTGAAAGTCGGCGATCTGCTGATCGTTTTCAAAGCAATGAAAATGAACAACAACATCAAAGCCACTTTCGCCGGCAAAGTGAAAAAGATCGACGTGAAGGAAGGAGACAATATTCCGAATCACGCGCTGATGATCGAAATGGAATAGGATTTCGAAATCTGCTTTTCAGGGAGGCAACGAACGGTTGCCTCCCTGTTTTTATTGGCTGGACAACGGCAGGCGATCGCATGAAACGCCCCTTCGCAAGAATTACGGTTCCGTCATCGCTCTTTACAAAAAAAGCAGGGAATCCCCTGCTTTTTTGTATTTTATACGGAAAACCCGCTTATTTGCCCTGCTGAGCCAGATCGGCCGGATCGCGCATCACCATATTTTTGTCGACGCGAATCGTCACGTTGTTGTCGACTTCGACCAACACATATACGTCTTTCACCTCCTTGACCGTACCGTAGATTCCGCCGGCGGTGATGATTTTTTGTCCTTTTTCGAGTGCGTTACGGAATTTCACCAGCTCTTTCTGCCGTTTCTGCTGCGGACGTATCATGAAAAAATACATCACCGCAAAAATCAGCACCATCATAATCAGCAGAGACGCGCCCGATCCTCCGGCAGCCGGAGCCTGGAGCATAATTGTTGTCAAATTCATAATAATCAATATTAAAAGTTTTCTGCAAAGTTAACGGATTCTCGGAATTTCGCAACCTTATTCCGGAACAAATTCAGCTTTATTTATCCGGGAAATCATTCGACTTCCCCGATGACGACCAGCGTAAAAGGCTGTTTGGACAGCGTGGTACGCAGGGTGATGTGTTTGAGCTGATATCCGGAGAAGCCTTTGCTGTCGAATTCGAAAACGAATCCCGCCTCCGCGCCGGGCTGCACCGGTTCCCGTTCGAAATCAACCGTCGTGCATCCGCAGTTGGTCGCCGCCGATAGAATGATCATCGGACGATCGCTCCCGTTACGCAGCGACAAATCCCTGCGGATAACTTCCCCGGCGTGAATCCGCCCCAAATCGACCGTATCCGTTCTTACGGAATCGGTCAACGCGATCACAGTCGCACCGGCTTTGTCCGGGACGACCTTCTTGCCGCCCGTTCCGCAGGAACAAGCGAAGCATAACAAACCTATGATCAAAAACTGTTTTTCCACGACGATCGGTTTCCGCATGAGAACGGAAGCAATATGAGTGCCATTCACGGCTAATTGTCCAGCAATCCGCGTCCCGTCTTTTGGATGCGCTTTTCGGCCGTAAGCGCTTCGACCACCTTGTCCAGCACGCCGTTGATGAACGTACTGCTACCCGGCGTACTGTAATATTTGGCTATTTCGATGAATTCGTCCAGGGTAACCTTTACGGGAATCGACGGGAAAGCGATCAGCTCGGACATCGCGGCCACCATGATCACGTTGTCCATGAATGCGATCCGCTCCACTTCCCAATTGCTGGTATAACGGCCGATGTATTCGGCGTATTCCCTGAAGTGCACCAGCGCATGTCGGAAAAGCTCCCGGACGTACTCCCTGTCGTCGTCGCTCTTATACTGGGGTAGCAACGGCAGTTCCTGCCGGCCCTCCCGCATGTCCGACAACGTGCGCAGCACCATGATCGTCGCAAAATCGACATCGTCCGTCCAGAAAATAGATTGCTCCTCGATCACCTCTTCCAGCGCCTCGCACTCGCAAACGATCCGGGTATAAAACTTTTCGACCAGAGCGGCGTCTCCTTTGAAAGACCCCGTCGAACCGTTCATGTACTGTCGGTAGAAATCGCTGTCGATCAACAGTATATAGAGCTTCTTGATCAGTTCGGGATACTGCACCCATCCCAGCTTTTTACGTTGCAGGTAATCGGTCAGCTCTTCGCTGTCCCGGATCGCCGCGATCACGCGGTTATCGACGAATCGGGTATTCGGATTCAATTCTTCGGGGGTAGGCAGTTTTTTGCGGCGCCCGAGTTCGATCCGGTTTTCGGCGTAATTCGCCACGTCTACGACGAGCCACAGCAACTGATGGTAAAGCTCGTAGGTCTTATCGATGCTGAACAGCAGATTTTTTTCCGAAACGATCAGGGAGTCCGACTCCGACTTAAAATGCGAATAAAGAGCTTTGACAATCTTAATCCTTAATAATCTTCTGCTTAACATCTTCCTTAGAGCTATTGGGGATCGCAAATCTACGGATTTTTTCGGGAACCGGAAAGAAACACTCCGAAATTTTTATCTTTGTGGAAAATTTTACGGAATTGAGGAATTTCGACCTTATCATAGCGGGCGGAGGGGCCGCCGGGATCATGGCTGCGGGGATAGCCGCACAGGCCGGATTCAGCGTCCTGGTCTGCGAAAAGATGGAAAAGCCGCAGCGGAAAGTCCGGATCACCGGCAAAGGCCGCTGCAACCTGACCAACATGCGGCGGCCGGAGGAATTCCTGCAAAAAGTCCGCAGCTCTTCCGACTTTTTCGCCCCTGCGCTGGCACGGTTCGGCAACCGGGAAACGGTCTCTTTTTTCGAACGGATCGGCGTTCCGCTGACCATCGAACGCGGAGAACGGGTTTTCCCCGCCAGCGGACGCGCCTGGGACATTGCCGACGCCCATGTGCGGTGGAGCAGGGAACAGGGAGCGCAGATCGTATGCCATACCCGGGTGACCGAAGTGCACACCGCGGGAGGCCGGGTTTCGGGAGTTACGCTAAGCACGGCCCGAAACGACTCGGAACGGGTGACGGCCTCCTGCGTATTGCTCGCCACGGGAGGCGCTTCTTATCCGGCTACCGGCTCCACGGGCGACGGCTACCTGCTGGCGCACCGGCTCGGCCACGCCATCGTCGAAATCCGGCCGTCGCTGACTCCGCTCGAAACGTCGCTCCCGTTTGCGGAGAGTCTGAAAGGTTTGCGCCTGAAAAACATATCCGCCCGCCTGGCGATCGACGACCGCTACGTTCAACAGGAATTCGGCGAACTCGAATTCACCCCTTTCGTCAGCGGCCCTGTGACCCTGCGGATGAGCCGTCAGGCCGTGGACGCGCTAATCGACGGACAGCGAGTCGCCGTCGACCTCGATCTGAAACCGGCGCTGAACCCGACCCAGTTGAGAGAACGGATCGCCCGGGAAGCCGAAACACTCGGCCCGCAGGCGCCGCTGAGCAGTCTGTTGCGCAAATTGCTTCCCGCACAATTGATCCGTCCGTTCGCAGCCAGTCTGCAAATACCCGAACGGCTGCCGCTAAATGCCGTAAAAGCTCCGGAACTCGATAAAATCGTCGGGCAACTGAAACTTTTCCGGCTGCCGATCAGCGACTATCGCCCGTTCGAGGAGGCCATTGTCACCGCCGGCGGCGTCTCGACCGCAGAGGTCGATCCGCAAACGATGCAATCGCGTCTGGTAAAAGGGCTCTATTTCGCGGGCGAATTACTCGACATCGACGCCGATACGGGCGGATACAACCTGCAGATCGCCTATTCGACCGGACATCTGGCCGGACAGATGCTCGGAAATAAATAAAGGCTATGAACGGTATTAAAAAGATAAAACAACGCCTTTTCAGAGGCTACTTCCGGGTCAGGGCGCACATCCATGTCCGCCATTGGCGAGGACACGGCATCCATTCGCCGTTCATGTACGGCATTGTCCGGAACGTATTTATGAAAGACCGGATTACCGGTTGCGATACTACGCTTTACGACGCGCTGCGCAGCAAGCGGGTAGGGCACCGGCACGCGGTGAAAATCCAGAACCTTTACACGCATTGCCGGCTGGACAGTTTTACGCTGATCCCGAACGTAGGCCCTCCGAAACCGGCATCCGGGCGCAACCTTTGCATACTGCTTCCGGACGTGACGTTGGAAACCATCGCGGCGACGGCGCACCGGGTCTCGGAAGACAAAGGTTGCATGATCATCCTGTCTCCGCACCGGAGCGCGCGCCACTGGCGCTTCGCGCAACAGATTTGGCAGCATTACCCGTGCGTCAGCGTAGACCGGCGCGTCATGACGATTTACTTTTTCAACCCCAAACTTCCGCCCCAACACTACCGCATATAACCTATTAAACATTCCGAACGATGAAAGTGTACACGAAAAAAGGAGACAAAGGAACCACTTCCTTGGTCGGAGGCCAGCGGGTTCCCAAAAACCACCCCCGCCTCGAGGCATACGGCACCGTGGACGAACTGATGTCCTTTACCGCCTACCTGCGCGACAATCTGGACGACACGCCCCGCCTGTCGCCTTACCGGGACGACCTGCTGGCGGTGCTCGACCATCTGATGCGGGCTGCCTCTCACCTGGCGACCGAAGGCGAAGCGCCTAAATACCTGCCGGAATTCGGCCCCGAAAAAGCGCTGTTTCTCGAAAACCGGATCGACGCCATGCAGTCTACGCTGCCGGCGATCGCGAAATTCACGCTGCCCGGCGGACACCCGGCCGTATCGCTGTGCCACATTTGCCGCACGATTTGCCGCCGAACGGAACGGATCGTCCTGACCCTGTCTGAACAATACACTGTGAACGAATACATTAGACAGTATATCAATCGTTTATCGGACTACTTTTACGTCCTCGGCCGCAGGCTCACCGAAGATTTTAACGTAAAAGAAATACTCTGGGTGTACGATAAATGAATTTTTTTTTAATTTTGCAAACTAAAATCCGAATATATAACCAAAAACTCATACGATCATGTACTGGACATTAGAATTGGCGTCGAAACTGGAAGATGCTCCGTGGCCTGCCACTAAAGACGAATTGATCGATTACGCTACGCGTTCGGGTGCCCCGCTGGAAGTCATCGAAAATCTCGAAGAGATCGAGGACGAAGGCGAGATCTACGAAAGCATCGAAGATATCTGGCCCGATTACCCGAGCAAAGACGACTTTTTCTTCAACGAAGAGGAATATTAAACCGAACGATTCGAAATAAACGATACGGACGACCGCGCGGTCGTCCGTATCGTTTATTTTATATCCGCAGACCGATTATTCCTGTAGACAACCTTCCTGCTTTTCCTCCGTCTCTTCGGAATCCTTGATGCAGAACATCACGCCGGCCCGGTTGTAAGTAATTATCTGGATCGCATCGTCGCGGCGCAAAATCCCGCGGACGCTCGAAATGCATTTATTCAGGTAATTGTTTCCGTTCGTATTTCCCGGCCACAGCAGATCTTCCAACGCCGGTCTTTCGTGAATCACGTTCATGTGATGGCAGAAGTGGTAAATCAACTCGTATTCTTTCTGCGTCAGCTTGTGAACGGCGCCGTCGATGGTAATCTCGTGACTGATCGTATTGAGCGTCGTGCGCGGTGTGATATCGAGAATCCGTTTCAACTTCGGACGCTGGTTCCGCAGTTTCGAAATCAGACGGGCTTTCAATTCCTCCACCGCAACGCTCTTGCGGATGTAATCGTCTGCGCCGACGCTCAATCCCTTGATCGCATCTTTCGGATCGGACAGAACGGTCAGGAACAAAATCGGCACTCCGGGGTCTTCCTTCCGGATTTCCTTGGCGACCTCGTATCCGTCCAGTCCGGGCATTCGTATGTCGAGCAAAATGATGTCGGGATGCAACCGTCTGTATTTGGCCAGCGCATCGAAACCGTCGTGAGCATAGATCACTTCATACCCGTCCTTTTGCAAACTGGCGATAATCGGTTCCGCCAACCATTGGTCGTCTTCCGCATACAATAACGAATAACTGGCAATTTGAGAATCCATAATCCTTATCTATTTTTGGGTATCGATAGCGTAAAGGTACTACCTTTTTTGTAAATACTGCTGACCGTGATCTTACCTTTGTGGGCTTTGGCAATCATCTTAATGTAGCTCAGGCCGATACCGAATCCGGTGCACCGTACCGTCTTGCCTTTCGGGATGCGGAACTCGCGCCGGAAGATCCGTTTGAGGTATTTCTTCGGAATGCCGACGCCGTGATCGGTCACCGAAACGCACAAGTAATCGCCGGCCGTGAAGCACCGCACGAATATGTCGGGAGCTCCCGACGAATACTTGATCGCATTGTCCACCAGATTGACGATCGCGTTCAGAAAACACAGTTTGTCGGCAGTGATCAACTCCTGCGTCGTCTCGTACTCCAACTTGATTTTGCCGGTCGGTTCCAGCATCAGTTCGTACTGCATCATCACGTTGTCGAGCAACTGCCGGACGCTGAACTCTTCGGGATGTATGTCGATTCTCGCTTTCTTGATCGTCAACAACTTATCGAGCATTAGATTGGCCAGCGTGATTTTGAATTCGCCGACCTTCACGAGCCTGCTCCGCCGCTGGGCATCGGGCAGCGAATCCAGCACCCGCTGTAAGAACGCGATCGGATTCCTCATCTCGTGCGACATGTTCTTGAGTTGTTCGGACACCCGTTTCTGATAAAATATCGTATAGATCAAGAAGTACAGGATCAGAATGAGAATTACGACGATCTCGATGGACGACACCAGAAAACGCTGCATATGGCGGAACATCGCCGAATACGAATTGTCGAAACGGACGACCAGCGCGGCCTTGCCGTCGATCCCCAACGGCAGCGAATCGGTCACGAGCCCGTAATTCTTGCTGACCTCCCGACTGACAGTCGCCCCGATAGGCTTCTGCGTCGCACAGTCTATCTTTTCGATAACATACGGCAGTTTGATATCGTACTTTGCCAAATGTTTTGCATAGGCAGAATCCAATCGAGAAAGGTTCATTCCGCTGAAATGGTATCTGGCTAAACTCCATCTTTGAGTGCGAAAAAACTCATCTTTTGATTCAAATTTCTTTTCAATTGTAGGTAATCCTTCTTGAATTACTTTTATACTATGTTCTTCATAGTCAAAAGAGACCAAATTACGCGGTGGATTTATACCTTTATTAAAGTACCGTTTCTGCCATTCAAGACTACTCATTATAAGTTCACCACCTAATGCAATATCCAATTCTGAGAATGCAACAGTTTGAATACGCTTTTGTTCGGCCAGATATAACTTTTGAACCCAAACATATTGCAGGTACAGCAATCCCGCAACGGCCATAATAGCCACAACCAAACTTATTCCTAATCTTATTTTCATATATTTAAGTTATTAGATAGTATCTGTGGAGACAAATGTAATAATATAAATTCTGAATGGCATAAAAAAGGAACAAAAAAGGAATAAAAAAGATCAGATTATAAGGCACTTTTGTGATGCAATCTTTATAAAAAATGAAAAAAACTTGGTATTTAGCTCTCGCTAGTTTGTGCTTAGTAGTATCCGTTGTATCTTATTGCATTTTTGCATCGAACGATAACGCGGAAACATTTAATCTGCTCCATAAAAATATAGAAGCTTTGGCCGATTCGGAAGGAGGGGATTCGGGTGGATGTGAAAACGTATCCGGTGTTTGTGTAATATTCGGAGTTGGGGGAGAGCCGGATACTGTTATTGATGGCATGCGAAACAAATGATCACCCTGCGTACCCTCGTCTGCGCCGGTCTGTGCGCATCCTTATTTTCCGCCTGTCAAAACGATAAAAGGCTTCCGGGAAGCCCCGTCGAGTATTTCGGTTCCGTCATGCCGATTACAGGAACCGAAGTGCTCGATTTGGATAGCTGCGAGGCTTTCCTGCCGAAAGCCATCGCCGTACGGGATTCGGTGGTTTTCGTACAGTGTCAGGGGTCGAAGGACGTCGTTATTTCGGTCGATCTGAGGGACAACACTCGGAAAGTGCTGCTGCGGAAAGGCAACGGGCCGGGCGAAGTACTGCAAATGTCGGCTTTCTCTCCATCCGGAGACGGGAAAATTACGGCCGTCGAAAGCAACAAGCGTTATGTGATCGAAATCTCGTCAAACGGAGATTCCGTCCAGCGTTTTTTCCCTGCTCCGAAAGAATACGGTCCCTATATTTCAGCCGTCGGGGGCGACCGGTGCGTTATCTTCACGGGATGTGTCGACGGCGGAATGTACCTGTATTATAATACGGCCGACAGCAGCGTCCGGTTTTTCGGCGAATACCCGGTGCGGGAAGAGTACCGGAAACTGGACAACCACATCAAAAGCAGGATCTGTCTCAGCGGTCGGCTCGCCATCAGCCCCGACCACCGGCGTCTCGTCTACGTCAACTACAACGGCGGGCTGATCGACATCAGCGCGATCCGCAACGACTCGATCGTCAACGTATGCAGCCTCGATTTCCATTATGCGGACGTCGTGATCGAAGGCGAGGTAGTCAGCATACGCCGCACCAACAAAAACGGATTTTACGACGTATCGGCGGGGAACGACCGTTTCTGCGCCATCTATTCGGGTAAATCCATTGAGAAACACCGGGCCGGCGTCGACGACTGCGACTACCTGATGGTCTTCGACTGGAACGGCAATCCGGTCGCCTGCTACGAATCGGACAAACCGTTGACCAAAATCTATTATCAAGAAGACGAGAATGTCGTCTACGTCGTCAGCATCGCCGACGACGGCGCAAAACTCTACAAATTCCAACTGCTTTAACCCGGCTTATAACGTCCGCCGATAGTTTATCTGTTCGGGAACAGGGCCTGCATGTGCGATTCATGCAGGCTTTTTTTGTTTATACAGTACCCTCGTGTCGAAATACGCAATTTAATAGAAGCGCTTTGCAATATTCGGTAATATTAATTAACTTCACTATGAATATAAAAATAATTATGCGAAATATGAAAACAACTCTCCGATCTTTCTTAATTTTATTATCGATTCTTTCGTCGATCCCGTTGCGGGCCGCCGATCCGACAGAGATTCCGTTTCGTATCGTCGATTTTCTCCAGGCGGAGCGTGCCCGC
>NZ_OEPW01000010.1:0-5513 GCF_900240235.1 Alistipes sp. cv1 | reverse complement strand
CATATACCTGGTCTTTCGTATTCTGGCGTGAAGTCGCCGACTGAATGCCAGCAATCTCTTTTTGAGTCTCATTTTGCATCTCGGCAATCTCTTTCTGATTGTCCAGTTGCATTTTAGTAAGCTCTTTTTGATTCTCAAATCCGGCGTCAACCATACCAGCAGAGGAAGCATCAGCACCAGCACGCTCCCAAGCATTAAGCTCAGGAAATGCAGCAGCAAGATAATCACGAGTATCCTTTCCTTTATCAGCGGCAGACTTGCCACCAAGTCCAACCAAATCAAGCAACTTATCAGAAACGGCAGAAGTGCCAGCCTGCAACGTACCTTCAAGAAGTCCTTTACCAGCTTTAGCCATAGCACCAGAAACAAAACTAGGGACGGCCTCATCAGGGTTAGGAACATTAGAGCCTTGAATGGCAGATTTAATACCAGCATCACCCATGCCTACAGTATTGTTATCGGTAGCAAGCACATCACCTTGAATGCCACCGGAGGCGGCTTTTTGACCGCCTCCAAACAATTTAGACATGGCGCCACCAGCAAGAGCAGAAGCAATACCGCCAGCAATAGCACCAAACATAAATCACCTCACTTAAGTGGCTGGAGACAAATAATCTCTTTAATAACCTGATTCAGCGAAACCAATCCGCGGCATTTAGTAGCGGTAAAGTTAGACCAAACCATGAAACCAACATAAACATTATTGCCCGGCGTACGGGGAAGGACGTCAATAGTCACACAGTCCTTGACGGTATAATAACCACCATCATGGCGACCATCCAAAGGATAAACATCATAGGCAGTCGGGAGGGTAGTCGGAACCGAAGAAGACTCAAAGCGAACCAAACAGGCAAAAAATTTAGGGTCGGCATCAAAAGCAATATCAGCACCAACAGAAACAACCTGATTAGCGGCGTTGACAGATGTATCCATCTGAATGCAATGAAGAAAACCACCATTACCAGCATTAACCGTCAAACTATCAAAATATAACGTTGACGATGTAGCTTTAGGTGTCTGTAAAACAGGTGCCGAAGAAGCTGGAGTAACAGAAGTGAGAACCAGCTTATCAGAAAAAAAGTTTGAATTATGGCGAGAAATAAAAGTCTGAAACATGATTAAACTCCTAAGCAGAAAACCTACCGCGCTTCGCTTGGTCAACCCCTCAGCGGCAAAAATTAAAATTTTTACCGCTTCGGCGTTATAACCTCACACTCAATCTTTTATCACGAAGTCATGATTGAATCGCGAGTGGTCGGCAGATTGCGATAAACGGTCACATTAAATTTAACCTGACTATTCCACTGCAACAACTGAACGGACTGGAAACACTGGTCATAATCATGGTGGCGAATAAGTACGCGTTCTTGCAAATCACCAGAAGGCGGTTCCTGAATGAATGGGAAGCCTTCAAGAAGGTGATAAGCAGGAGAAACATACGAAGGCGCATAACGATACCACTGACCCTCAGCAATCTTAAACTTCTTAGACGAATCACCAGAACGGAAAACATCCTTCATAGAAATTTCACGCGGCGGCAAGTTGCCATACAAAACAGGGTCGCCAGCAATATCGGTATAAGTCAAAGCACCTTTAGCGTTAAGGTACTGAATCTCTTTAGTCGCAGTAGGCGGAAAACGAACAAGCGCAAGAGTAAACATAGTGCCATGCTCAGGAACAAAGAAACGCGGCACAGAATGTTTATAGGTCTGTTGAACACGACCAGAAAACTGGCCTAACGACGTTTGGTCAGTTCCATCAACATCATAGCCAGATGCCCAGAGATTAGAGCGCATGACAAGTAAAGGACGGTTGTCAGCGTCATAAGAGGTTTTACCTCCAAATGAAGAAATAACATCATGGTAACGCTGCATGAAGTAATCACGTTCTTGGTCAGTATGCAAATTAGCATAAGCAGCTTGCAGACCCATAATGTCAATAGATGTGGTAGAAGTCGTCATTTGGCGAGAAAGCTCAGTCTCAGGAGGAAGCGGAGCAGTCCAAATGTTTTTGAGATGGCAGCAACGGAAACCATAACGAGCATCATCTTGATTAAGCTCATTAGGGTTAGCCTCGGTACGGTCAGGCATCCACGGCGCTTTAAAATAGTTGTTATAGATATTCAAATAACCCTGAAACAAATGCTTAGGGATTTTATTGGTATCAGGGTTAATCGTGCCAAGAAAAGCGGCATGGTCAATATAACCAGTAGTGTTAACAGTCGGGAGAGGAGTGGCATTAACACCATCCTTCATGAACTTAATCCACTGTTCACCATAAACGTGACGATGAGGGACATAAAAAGTAAAAATGTCTACAGTAGAGTCAATAGCAAGGCCACGACGCAATGGAGAAAGACGGAGAGCGCCAACGGCGTCCATCTCGAAGGAGTCGCCAGCGATAACCGGAGTAGTTGAAATGGTAATAAGACGACCAATCTGACCAGCAAGGAAGCCAAGATGGGAAAGGTCATGCGGCATACGCTCGGCGCCAGTTTGAATATTAGACATAATTTATCCTCAAGTAAGGGGCCGAAGCCCCTGCAATTAAAATTGTTGACCACCTACATACCAAAGACGAGCGCCTTTACGCTTGCCTTTAGTACCTCGCAACGGCTGCGGACGACCAGGGCGAGCGCCAGAACGTTTTTTACCTTTAGACATTACATCACTCCTTCTGCACGTAATTTTTGACGCACGTTTTCTTCTGCGTCAGTAAGAACGTCAGTGTTTCCTGCGCGTACACGCAAGGTAAACGCGAACAATTCAGCGGCTTTAACCGGACGCTCGACGCCATTAATAATGTTTTCCGTAAATTCAGCGCCTTCCATGATGAGACAGGCCGTTTGAATGTTGACGGGATGAACATAATAAGCAATGACGGCAGCAATAAACTCAACAGGAGCAGGAAAGCGAGGGTATCCTACAAAGTCCAGCGTACCATAAACGCAAGCCTCAACGCAGCGACGAGCACGAGAGCGGTCAGTAGCAATCCAAACTTTGTTACTCGTCAGAAAATCGAAATCATCTTCGGTTAAATCCAAAACGGCAGAAGCCTGAATGAGCTTAATAGAGGCCAAAGCGGTCTGGAAACGTACGGATTGTTCAGTAACTTGACTCATGATTTCTTACCTATTAGTGGTTGAACAGCATCGGACTCAGATAGTAATCCACGCTCTTTTAAAATGTCAACAAGAGAATCTCTACCATGAACAAAATGTGACTCATATCTAAACCAGTCCTTGACGAACGTGCCAAGCATATTAAGCCACTTCTCCTCATCCAACGCGTCAGTTTTTGACAGAATCGTTAGTTGATGGCGAAAGGTCGCAAAGTAAGAGCTTCTCGAGCTGCGCAAGGATAGGTCGAATTTTCTCATTTTCCGCCAGCAGTCCACTTCGATTTAATTCGTAAACAAGCAGTAGTAATTCCTGCTTTATCAAGATAATTTTTCGACTCATCAGAAATATCCGAAAGTGTTAACTTCTGCGTCATGGAAGCGATAAAACTCTGCAGGTTGGATACGCCAATCATTTTTATCGAAGCGCGCATAAATTTGAGCAGATTTGTCGTCACAGGTTGCGCCGCCAAAACGTCGGCTACAGTAACTTTTCCCAGCCTCAATCTCATCTCTCTTTTTGCGTTCTGCTTCAATATCTGGTTGAACGGCGTCGCGTCGTAACCCAGCTTGGTAAGTTGGATTAAGCACTCCGTGGACAGATTTGTCATTGTGAGCATTTTCATCCCGAAGTTGCGGCTCATTCTGATTCTGAACAGCTTCTTGGGAAGTAGCGACAGCTTGGTTTTTAGTGAGTTGTTCCATTCTTTAGCTCCTAGACCTTTAGCAGCAAGGTCCATATCTGACTTTTTGTTAACGTATTTAGCCACATAGAAACCAACAGCCATATAACTGGTAGCTTTAAGCGGCTCACCTTTAGCATCAACAGGCCACAACCAACCAGAACGTGAAAAAGCGTCCTGCGTGTAGCGAACTGCGATGGGCATACTGTAACCATAAGGCCACGTATTTTGCAAGCTATTTAACTGGCGGCGATTGCGTACCCGACGACCAAAATTAGGGTCAACGCTACCTGTAGGAAGTGTCCGCATAAAGTGCACCGCATGGAAATGAAGACGGCCATTAGCTGTACCATACTCAGGCACACAAAAATACTGATAGCAGTCGGCGTGTGAATCATTAGCCTTGCGACCCTCGGCAGCAAGAACCATACGACCAATATCACGAAAATAGTCACGCAAAGCATTGGGATTATCATAAAACGCCTCTAATCGGTCGTCAGCCAACGTGAGAGTGTCAAAAACGATAAACCAACCATCAGCATGAGCCTGTCGCATTGCATTCATCAAACGCTGAATAGCAAAGCCTCTACGCGATTTCATAGTGGAGGCCTCCAGCAATCTTGAACACTCATCCTTAATACCTTTCTTTTTGGGGTAATTATACTCATCGCGAATATCCTTAAGAGGGCGTTCAGCAGCCAGCTTGCGGCAAAACTGCGTAACCGTCTTCTCGTTCTCTAAAAACCATTTTTCGTCCCCTTCGGGGCGGTGGTCTATAGTGTTATTAATATCAAGTTGGGGGAGCACATTGTAGCATTGTGCCAATTCATCCATTAACTTCTCAGTAACAGATACAAACTCATCACGAACGTCAGAAGCAGCCTTATGGCCGTCAACATACATATCACCATTATCGAACTCAACGCCCTGCATACGAAAAGACAGAATCTCTTCCAAGAGCTTGATGCGGTTATCCATCTGCTTATGGAAGCCAAGCATTGGGGATTGAGAAAGAGTAGAAATGCCACAAGCCTCAATAGCAGGTTTAAGAGCCTCGATACGCTCAAAGTCAAAATAATCAGCGTGACATTCAGAAGGGTAATAAGAACGAACCATAAAAAAGCCTCCAAGATTTGGAGGCATGAAAACATACAATTGGGAGGGTGTCAATCCTGACGGTTATTTCCTAGACAAATTAGAGCCAATACCATCAGCTTTACCGTCTTTCCAGAAATTGTTCCAAGTATCGGCAACAGCTTTATCAATACCATGAAAAATATCAACCACACCAGAAGCAGCATCAGTGACGACATTAGAAATATCCTTTGCAGTAGCGCCAATATGAGAAGAGCCATACCGCTGATTCTGCGTTTGCTGATGAACTAAGTCAACCTCAGCACTAACCTTGCGAGTCATTTCTTTGATTTGGTCATTGGTAAAATACTGACCAGCCGTTTGAGCTTGAGTAAGCATTTGGCGCATAATCTCGGAAACCTGCTGTTGCTTGGAAAGATTGGTGTTTTCCATAATAGACGCAACGCGAGCAGTAGACTCCTTCTGTTGATAAGCAAGCATCTCATTTTGTGCATATACCTGGTCTTTCGTATTCTGGCGTGAAGTCGCCGACTGAATGCCAGCAATCTCTTTTTGAGTCTCATTTTGCATCTCGGCAATCTCTTTCTGATTGTCCAGTTGCATTTTAGTAAGCTCTTT
>NZ_OEPW01000007.1:0-215913 GCF_900240235.1 Alistipes sp. cv1 | reverse complement strand
TATCAATCCCGATGTTTTCGTATCGTCGAAAAGGTTACGCGAGCGAAATACATTTACCCGTGAGGACGGAACGCCATTGCAATACACACTGGTCAATATAAAAGATTGGTGTAAGAACGACTATGAAATAATCAATCAATTACGGATGAATACCGATAACAGCTACCATCGTTACGATGTTATTTTGCTTATCAACGGTATTCCGGTTGTTCAGATCGAACTGAAAACCTATGATGTCAGTCCGCGGCGAGCCATGCAGCAAATCGTGGATTACAAAAATGATCCAGGCAATGGCTACATGAAGACCTTGCTCTGTTTTATTCAGTTGTTTGTCGTTAGTAATCAAACTAATACTTATTATTTTACAAATAATAACAACCAACATTTTTCTTTCAACGCAGATGAACAGTTCCTTCCGGTGTATCAATATGCGACGGAACAAAACACACCGGTAAGTAATCTCGATGCTTTTTCGAGCACCGTACTTACCAAATGCGAACTGGGTAAGATGATTAGCCTCTATATGGTGCTGGTCGCAAGCGAGCAGAAATTGTTGATCATGCGTCCTTATCAAATATATGCCGTCAAGGCGATTACGAATTGCGTGCACCAGAATCGCGGGAACGGCTATATCTGGCACACGACGGGTAGCGGTAAAACGCTGACCTCATTCAAGGCTTCCACTCTGATGAAAGACAATCCAGATATCGACAAATGCTTGTTCGTCGTGGATCGAAAAGACCTGGATCGTCAAACTCGGGAGGAATTTAATAAGTTTCAGGAAAATTGCGTCGAGGAGAATACGAACACAGAAATGCTTGTTCGGAGAATGTTGTCAGACGATTATGCAGATAAAGTAATTGTAACCACCATCCAGAAGCTGGGTATTGCTCTCGATCCAAAGCACAAAAAGAATTACCAAGCACGATTGAAACCTTTGAAGAATAAACGCGTCGTATTTATTTTCGACGAATGCCACCGTTCTCAATTCGGCAATAATCATAAGGCGATTAAAGAGTTTTTTCCGAACTCACAACTGTTTGGTTTTACTGGCACGCCAATATTTGAAAAGAATTCGGTGCAGACACAAGTGGACGGGGAACAAAAAACGTATAAAACAACTGAAGACATCTTCGAAAAGTTGTTACACGCCTACACCATTACGAATGCAATTGAAGATAATAACGTGTTGCGTTTTCACGTAGACTATTTCAAGCCAAAGGAGAAAAATCAAACAAAAAGCAATGAGATATCAAAAACGGCCATCGTGAACTCGATCCTGCAGAGGCACGATGCAGCAACCGATTCCCGCCGGTTCAATGCGATCATGGCTACCGGACGCATCGACGATGCCATTGAATATTACAACTTGTTCAAGACGATCCAGCAGGAACGGAAAACTCAAAACCCCGAATACGAATCATTGAATATCGCTTGCATCTTCTCTCCGCCGGCCGAAGGGAATAAAGACATACAGCAAATACAGGAAGACCTGCCTCAAGAACGTTTCGATAACCAGCAGGAGCCCGACAAAAAGAAAGCGGCTCTAAAAATGATTATTGCCGATTACAATAAACAATACGGAACAAATCATACAATTGCAGAGTTCGACACCTACTATCAGGATGTTCAAGGGCGGATAAAGTCACAGAAATATGGCAATAAAGACGTTCCGCATAAAGACAAGATAGATATTACCATCGTAGTAGATATGCTGCTTACCGGATTCGATTCCAAGTACCTGAATACGTTATATACCGACAAGGACCTGAAATGGCACAATTTGATCCAAGCTTTTTCACGTACGAATCGAATCCTGAACGATACGAAGCCTTATGGCAATATTCTGGATTTCCGAGGACTGGAGGATGCTGTCGATGAGGCAATCGCAATGTTTTCAGAGAAACATACCGACAACCCGAAACAGATTTGGCTGGTCGATCCCGCTCCGAAGGTAATCGAGAAATATGAAGAGGCTATCTCTCAATTGGAGAAGTTCATGCAGTCACATGGCCTGGAGTGTAAACCCGAAGAAGTCAACAAACTCCGCGGAGATGAAGCCCGTGCCGGTTTTATCAACTGCTTCAAGGAAGTACAACGCTTCAGAATGCGACTGGAACAATATACGGATATACAGTCGGATGATAAAGCAAAGATCGACTCCTTGATGCAGGAAGATACGCTTCGGGCATTCAAGGGCATATATATCGATACTGCTCGTCGGTTGAAAAAGAAGCGCGAAAAGAGAGGAGGAGAACAGGTCAGCCAACAAATCGAAGACCTCGATTTCGAATTCATATTGTTCGCATCGGCGATTATCGATTACGACTATATCATGGGGCTTATTGCCCGATATACGAATCGGGGTACTGCCAAAAAGCGGATTACCAAAGAGCAGCTTATCACACTTGTTGCATCGAGCGCGAATCTGATGGAAGAGAAAGAAGATATCGTCGCCTATATCAACAGTCTTGATGAGATCAATGGTAAAACCGAGCAAGAGATCAAAGATGGGTACGAGTTTTTCAAGGAGGAAAAATATAAAAATGAGATAACCTCCATAGCGACCAAATATGGATTGGAGTTTCCGGCATTGGATGCATTTGTCAAAGAGATTGTCGAACGCGAAATCTTCGACGGTGAACGACTCAGCGATCTGCTCGCCCCGCTCGGATTGGGTTGGAAAGCGCGTACACAAAAGGAACTGGCATTGATGGACGACCTTGTCCCCCTATTGAAACGATTGGCCGACGGCCACGAAATATCAGGACTTTCGGCTTATGAAAACTAACAAAAAAAATACGAAACAAGGAGCTGTTCCTGCTTTACGGTTTCCGAAATTTAAAGAATGTGGAAGTTGGATCTATCTGCGAGGAAATAAGGTTTTTAAACAAATTTCTAATAAAAACCACAATTCAGATCTTCCGATACTTGCAATTTCACAAGAACACGGAGCTGTTCCGCGAGATTTAATCGACTATAAAGTTATCGTCTCCGAATCGGGGCTTGAAAATTATAAAGTTGTAGAGGTCGGAGACTTTATAATCAGTCTTCGATCATTTCAAGGAGGTATAGAATATTCTGATTACAAAGGTATTTGCAGCCCAGCTTATGTGATTTTGAGAAAAAGATTGGATATCGAGAACCAATTCTTTAAGTACTATTTTAAGTCGCATGTATTTATTCAAGATTTGAATAAGAATCTGGAAGGTATACGTGATGGAAAAATGGTTAGCTACAAACAATTTTCAGAAATATTATTGCCAATACCATCTATTTCAGACAAACGGGAACAGCAAAAAATCGCTGATTGTTTGTCTTCAATCGATGCGTTGATAAAGGCTGCGGAGAATAAGATAGACGAGCTGAAAGCCCATAAAAAAGGCTTGATGCAACATCTGTTTCCTGCCGAAGGAAAAACGGTTCCGGAATACCGCTTCCCTGAGTTCCAAGATGCAGGAGAATGGGAACAAACTACGATAGGCGCAATTTGTACAATTTCTAATGGCAAGTCAAATGTCCAAGATAATGTCCAGAATGGCAAATATCCTTTATTCGATAGGTCTGAGATAATAAAAACCTCTAATAAATTCTTATTTGATTGTGAGGCGATAATTATCCCGGGAGAAGGACGATTTATCCCTAAACATTATATTGGAAAATTTGATTTACATCAACGAGCATATGCATTAAAAGATTTCACTTGCCATGCCTTATTTGTGTATCATTATATTACAGCATTCTCGTTTATATTAACACAAAAAGCCGTTAAATCTACGGTTTTGTCATTACGCATGCCCATTTTAGAAGCATTCCCACTGTTATTACCCAATAATATACAAGAGCAACAAAAAATCGCCGATTGCCTTTCCTCTATTGACGATTTAATTACCGCTCAAGCAAATCACCTCGAAGCCCTGAAAATCCACAAAAAAGGCTTGATGCAACAACTATTCCCGAATATAAATGACATCGAGGCATGAATAACTCGCCTAAAATCATACCATTCAAGTCGTTATCCGACATTGCCATCCGGCTTCGTTCCGATCTGAAAGATTTGGATTTCGTGTTGTTGTATGCTTATAACGGAACCGGGAAAACCCGGCTCTCGATGGAATTCAAAGATCGGGGAAAGAAAGGTCGGGGAAACAAACGAGACACCCTTTATTTCAACGCCTTCACCGAAGATCTATTCCACTGGGACAACGATCTCGAGTCCGATTCGGATCGCGTATTGAAGATCAATGCCAATTCGAATTTTTTCAATGGATTCAGGGAATTGGCACTCGAAGAGAAAATATTCGAGTATCTGCAACGCTATGCGACATTCAATTTTAAAATAGACTATGAAAAATGGGAAATATCGTTCAGCAAAGATGTTCCCAATCCCGCATATCAACCCGATAACGATGAGCCTGAAACCGTCGTACAGACCAATATCAAAGTCTCGCGCGGAGAAGAAAACATCTTTATCTGGTGTATATTTCTCGCAATCTGCGAATTAACGATCGACGGAGCCGAGTCATACGACTGGGTAAAATACATCTATATCGACGATCCTATATCGTCGCTCGATGACAACAATGCAATTGCTGTGGCAAGCGATTTGTCAAGTCTTTTGCAAAAAGGAACTGGTAAACTCAATGTTGTTATTTCGTCGCATCATCATCTCTTCTTCAACGTGATGTGCAATGAATTGAAAAAGAAAAAATGCAAACGCTATTTTCTTCACAAAAACGGAGACAATGGATATTCGTTACAAGCAACGAATGACACCCCATTTTTTCATCATGTCGCGTTGTTGAGCGAATTAAAAAAACTTATACCGAAAGAAGGGCAAACGGTGGATGACGTCAGCATAAAAACCTATCATTTCAACATGTTAAGGAGCATTTTGGAAAAGACCGCAACCTTCTTCGGTTACAACGATTTTTCTATGTGCATACACGGTGTAGAAGACGAAGTATTGTATGCCAGAGCCCTGAACCTGTTGAGCCACGGTAAATATTCAATTTACGAGCCCGTCGAAATGGGGCACGATACGAAAGATCTATTTGTCGATATATTGAAAGCCTTTCTGGCGAAATACGAATTCGATTTACCTGAAATTATCACAGAAGAAACTAAGACTGAATCAGAATGACCGCAATAGAACAACAAAAATTAGGTAAAGCCCTTTGGGGAATTGCAGATAAACTGCGAGGAGCGATGAACGCGGACGACTTCCGTGATTATATGCTCTCATTTCTGTTTTTGCGCTATCTTTCTGACAATTATGAAGATGCCGTAAAAAAAGAGCTTGGTTCGGATTATCCCGTAGTGTCCGATGTCGATTCGGACGAAAATCGAGTTTTGACCCCATTGCAGATTTGGTACGATCGAAATCCTGACGATATTGTGGAATTCGAGAAGCAGATGCGACGAAAGATCCACTATGTGATCGAGCCGAAATATCTGTGGAAGAATATGTACGAGTTGGCCCGAACGCAAAGCAACGATTTGTTGCAAACCCTTCAAGACGGTTTCAAGTATATTGAAAATGAATCTTTCGAAAGCACTTTTCAAGGACTGTTTTCGGAAATCAATCTTAGTTCGGAGAAATTAGGGAAAAACTATACCGAGCGTAACAAAAAGTTATGCGAAATCATCAAGAAGATTGCAGAAGGTATCTCTGAATTTTCCAGTGACTCTGACACATTGGGTGATGCTTACGAATATCTGATCGGCCAATTCGCAGCGGGTTCGGGGAAAAAAGCCGGTGAATTCTATACTCCGCAGCAAGTTTCGACCATTCTTTCAATGATCGTAACATTGGATAGTCAAGATCCGACAACGGGCCCGAAGCAGAGAATAGACAAGGTTCTCGATTTCGCTTGCGGTTCGGGATCGTTGCTTCTGAATGTCCGCCACCAGATGAAACGTAACGGCGGACGAGGTATCGGCAAAATTTACGGGCAGGAAAAGAACATTACGACCTACAACCTCGCTCGTATGAATATGTTATTGCATGGGGTGAAGGATTCTGAATTCGAGATTTTTCACGGAGATACGCTACTCAATGACTGGGATATACTGAACGAAATGAATCCGGCGAAAAAAATCGAATTCGATGCGATCGTCGCTAATCCTCCGTTTAGTTACCGTTGGGAGCCCAAAGAAGAGTTCACGACCGATTTTCGATTCCAAAAATACGGTGTTGCGCCCAAATCGGCAGCCGATTTCGCATTCTTGCTGCATGGTTTCCATTTCCTCCGCGAAGATGGGACAATGGCTATTATTCTGCCTCACGGCGTATTGTTTCGCGGAGGAGTAGAGAAGCAGATCAGAACCAAACTTCTGAAAGACGGCAATCTCGATGCTGTTATCGGATTACCAGCCAACCTCTTTTTCTCCACGGGAATTCCGGTGTGTATTTTGGTACTGAAAAAATGTAAAAAATCCGAAGATGTGTTGTTTATCAATGCCTGCGAAGGATATAAGAAGGACAAGCGTCAAAACCGATTGCGTGAGGGTGAAAACGGGGAGCCTAACGATATTCAAAAAATTGTGGAAACTTACCAATTTCGCAAAGAAGAACCGCGCTATTCCAAGCGGGTTTCGTTAGAACGAATCGAACAAGAGGATTTCAATCTGAATATTACCCGTTACGTCAGCACGGCACAAGAAGAGGAGCCAATCGATTTACAAAAGGTTAATGATGAACTGAAAGATATTGCAAAGAGATCAAAAGAAGCGTTAGCTCGTCACAATGAATTCCTTAAAGAATTGGGTTTACCACCTATCGCTGATTAGGCGTAATATTTCAAATAAGGGAATGCCTCAGATTCATATGGATTTAACGTCAATTAAAATAACGAGCAATTACTATTGGTTAAATACAAAAGAAATACGATAGTTTAGGATATAAAATTTCAACTAATAGAAAATCACCATAAGGCCTCAAGTGCAATTGCATATTTAATACGGCTGATATTTTTATGATTATCAACACCTGAACGCCATCTCCATAGCATCCTGCCCGGACTTGGAAATATTGTATTTAGTAGCGAGTTTCCTCCAGCCGGAAACAGCACGTTTAACCTCTGCGAGTATCGTTTCTGCACGAGCGGGTTCCAGCCCGAAATACGGCGTGATGCTCATAGCCAGATCGAAATCCAAGGAATTATCGTTCTCCGATATATTGAGCTTTAGTCCAGTGCCGTACTCGTCAGGGTTCATATCATAGGCCGGTGACAAGTGCCAACCCTGTGGCGTAAGCAGGAAACCGTGGTTCCGCAGGTGGTCGTCGCAGTTCGAAACGGCGATATTGAACACGATCCTGCGCCAGAGCTGTTCCAGGTTCCGGTCCGTATCGTCACAGTTGGCGATGATCCATTCGGCCAGTTCGAGGTAGCTGGCTCCCTCCGTATGGCTCGCACCGTCCGTATAGCCGAGCAACGTCATGGCCGAAGCAAAATGTATCCGCCGGCCCGTATCGGTCCGGTCAAAACGCTCGGTCATAAAACTGTGATGCCGGCTTCCGAAGCGCTGCACCCGGCATTCGGACATCTCGATACCGCACGAGCGGGCCATCTCGGCCGTAACCATCTCCCATGCCCCAGAATCTTTCGTATCTCCGGCACTCGGAAACTTGACGATCCATAAGCGTCCATTTTCATCCACCACATTGGCCTTGGGCCTTGCCCCGCCCAACGACGAACCGGGTGCGACGAGCATATCAATCCATCGCGTATGCTCCGGTGTTCCAGCATTATCTTCCCGCTCTATTTGCAGGCTGGCATGTTCCAGTTCCCGGATCGATGCCCAGGGTGGCGTAGCCAGCGACCGGTCGTTGTCCATAAAATCCCCTTCTTTCGAGAACTTGAAGCGCAGGGCTCCCATGCGGTTTCCGTCATACACGCCCATCAGGTAATCCGCCTCGGTAAGCGTTCGCGGTTTTCGATCCTGCAACCGTGCATCGATGGCTTCCCGCCTGCGCATAAGCGTACGCCCCCAGCGGTCCGGTGCGGAGTCGAGGAACAATCCAAAATTGCTCTTATCCGAAGGTTGGTATTGCTTCCCGGCAAATGCCGACAGGTCGGGATCCAGCGCCCGGAAACGAGGATGGGCCAACCATGCGGGATCATTTTCATAAGAAAAGACCTCTTTACCCCGGATCGTTTCGCTGTGAAGTACACCCATATAGACAGGCTCCGCATCCTCGGGCCAGTCCATATATACGTATATATCGCGCTGCGTTACCATAATTTACCGTTTTTTGGAAACCCTTTCCCCGACCACGAGTTTGGCATCCTGAAGGGCACGACCCAGTTCGTCATCTTTAGCGACAAGCAACAAATCTTTTTCCAGCCCGAGGATAGCCAGCACCCGGAAATAGTATCCCATCGCAACCCCCTCCTCGCCCCGCTCGATCTTGGTCAGGGTGTTACGGGAAATTCCGGCACGCTCGGCCACCTGCTCCGAGGATAACTCCCGGCGCAGGCGTGCCAACTTTATATTTTCGCCCAGAGCCGTAAGCGTCTTCCGTTGGCTCGGCAATAATGCCCGTTTCATACAATAACATTAACGATTCTGTGCAAATATAAGTATTATTGCTCAAAATAATTCGCATTATACAGATTTATTTTACAAACTACTCCCGAACACCTTTCTCGTACGGGTTCCAACAACAACGAAGGCCGACATAGCGATGTTCCAATGTTATCATAAAGTAAGCTATGAGATTGCGATTCTGACAGATACTCGTGGGGAGGAATCATCCAGATGACCTTTCCGGTCTTCTCAAACGCACTGCCCCATAGTTATTATCGGCCCTTCCGTTAGCCCTAATACTTTTATGACTTCTACTGGACCATTATACTTCCAGTCGAAATTCTCATCAGTTATTTATGCACAGACTTGAACCAGACGGCTAACCTTGTTCTTTTCCATCAAAACAAAGTCACACCTTTTTTGATGTTATCAAAAGATTTGTTTGTTTTTTTATCAGAAGGACAATGAAATAGTTTCCTGATTATAACACTATACAATAACCGCAGCATCGTACTGAGGTTAGTCTTCTACTCCGAGAACTGGAAATTACGAACCGTATTGACGGCTTGTGCATATTCTCCAATTTTTGTAGGTATGGAAGTAATAGAGAAATTTGCTATTTTTATAGCATAAAGTTCCTTTTAGCAAGATAATAAATTAGATGTTAAGTGATTTGCGATATGATTAATTTCGATGAATACATCCGCCAAAGCGAGCCGCAAAAACGGGAGAAGGGTTACGCATGGCAGACCGCAATAGGGTTGCAGGCCGTCGATGGCTTGAAACCTTCCGACTACTTAATTGAGACCGCACGTAAAGATATTGAGGGTGAGATTACAATCGACGAAGCCGAACAACTTATTCGTAGCTATTATCAATCGAAAATAGCACATACGCCCGAAGATGCGGAAATACACGAAGCGGATATGGCATCGACCAACATCCGCCGACTTCTTACCGAGAAAACCTTTGCTTTTACGCTTGTCGGACTGACGTCGATTCATCGCCGGATTTTTGATGGGGTATTCAAATTTGCGGGACAAATCCGCGATTACAACATTACCAAAAAGGAATGGGTGCTGCGCGGTGATACGGTTCTGTATGTTTCCGCGCCTGATCTTCGCAAAGCGATCGAATACGACTTGGAACAAGAACGTCAGTTCGACTATTCTAAAGTAGATCAAAACGGGCTCGTGAAACACATCGCCAAATTCGTATCGGGACTATGGCAAATCCATCCATTCGGCGAGGGAAATACCAGAACAACTGCCGTGTTCACGATTCTCTATCTACGTTCTATGGGCTTTGACGTAACAAACGACCTATTCGCCAATCATTCGTGGTATTTCCGTAATGCGCTGGTACGTGCCAACTACCAAAACGTGCAAAAAGGCATCATGCGTAATTCCGAATATTTGGAGCGGTTCTTTCGCAATCTGTTATTGGGTGAAAACAATGAGTTGCGGAATAGGTATATGGTGGTTAATGCTCCGGAAGAGCTGACTGCAAAACAAGTCCGGCAAATCGACCGTACAAGTACCAAACAACCTGCCGTACAAGTAACCGAACAAGTTCGCGCTTTGTTATTAGCTTTGTCAAACGAACAATTATCGTTAAAAGTATTGATGGAGAAAGTCGGTCTGAAGCACCGTCCGACATTCATAGAGAATTATATCAATCCAGCTTTTCAAAGAGGCTATATCAGAGTACTCTACCCAGATAAGCCCAATCATCCGAGGCAAAAATATTTGCTTACGACCAAGGGATTAGCATTGTATAATGAAATAAGACGTAATTAGCAGGAAAATATATTGCCTGCCGACTGGTACAATATGCGAGACGACAAACCATGGAGAATGCACCTCTGCTCAAATGCAGATAGTATAATTGACTCCATATTGCATACAAGTTATACGAATTCTTTATATAACATAGGTCTACCGATGATACTTAAATATATATACATTAAGACATAGATTGATCTGCAAAACGAAAAATCACTTCTGAAAATCACTTGAGCAACATAATTTACCTATTGCTCAAAATGCCTCTCTCTTATTTTGAATCTTTTTCTACATGATTTAAAAATCATTATTATTTTTGAACAAATAATAAATTAATTAATCATGCAACTACTCCCTGGTAATATTGAATTGAGCAATAATCCTTTTGAAAAACCCATTTGGATTCATCTTAAATCCTTACTAAAAGACGAAGAAGGTGTATTAGGATATAAAATACCCTCTCTCGGGACCAAAAATGTGGAAGATATTCCATCGTTTATTATCCGATCAAAAAGGTATGGTATCGTAGTAATAGATGTTGTTCCTAATAAAATATCACAGATTGACGAAACGTCTGAATATTGGATTAACCCAGGTGGAGATGATATTTATTCTAGAGATATTATTGTATCCAATTATTGTAAGGATATTAATAACAAACTCAGTAAATCAACAACATTATTTAATAATAAAGATAACAAGTTCACAATAGAAGGAGCTTTTGTCCATCCATTGTTGATATTTCCAAATAATACGCCTCAAGAAATACTGAATATAGATATAAATGAAACTATCGTAAACAAGTATATTGGAAGTAATTATGTGAACACATTACAATCTTTCTTTAACTCATGTAAGGATAATAAAATAACCAATGACCAAATAGATGAAATCGACTCTAGACTTGAGGGCACTGCTGTTTTCAATAAAAAAAGAGGACGTATTTCAACTAATGAGGAAACGAGAAATGATTTAATAAGAAAATCGTTATTAGAAACATTTAAATTAGATTCGACACAAAGAAGTATAGCACTGCAAGTCCCCAATGGTCCACAAAGAATTCGCGGATTAGCAGGAACAGGAAAAACCATCATACTTAGTATGAAAGCAGCCCTAACTCATATTTATAACAAGGAGTTCAAAATACTTTTTGTCTTCAATACTCAAAGTATGTATAACCAAATCATCGATAATATCGAGAAATACACTATTGAAGAATCAAGTTCAACTCCTAATTGGGATTCATTAAAGGTTATGCATGCATGGGGTGGCAAAAAAAGAGAAGGATTATATTCTTATCTATGTGCTGAATATAGCGAGATTCCCAAGGTTTTATACGAAACCAAAAATCAGTCAGATCCTTATCAATATATTTATTCTGATTTTTTGCATAAAAGAAAAAATCAAATTAAACCTATTTTCGATATGGTTCTGATTGATGAGGCACAAGACTTTCCTCCTGCATTTTTCGAAACAATATATCACATAACAAAACCCCCAAAAAGAATTATTTGGGCATACGATGAGTTTCAATCATTAAATGAATTAAAAATTGCAGAACCTGAGAAATTGTTTGGCGTTGATGACAATGGACAAGTAAATCTCGCCAATACTTGTATTGAAGGAGAATATGAAGGAGGTATTGAGAAAGATTATATGCTACCAAACTCATACAGGAATCCTCGAAAGGTATTAATGTATGCGCATGGATTAGGCTTGGGACTTTATTCGAAGAATGCTAAAGTGCCTATGCAGGATCGTTATTCGTGGGAAGCGCGTGGTTATAAAATAATTCAACCTCCTAAAAAAACGACATTCAAACACAATGACGAAATAATTGTTGAAAGACCAGAAACGGCAAGTAAAAATATCCTGGAACGTCTTATTGCCGCTAGTTCACGCTTTACGAGTGAAAAAATTATTTCATATAGGCATCATGAAACATTAGATGCAGAATTAAGATATGTTATTAATGGCATCAAAAAGTTAATTGCTAAAGACAAGATTGAACCAGAAGAAATTATTGTGATTTCTTTGGATAAACATAATGCTAAAGGGCATTTTGCATTTATCAGAAGTGAATTAAATGCTTCAAATATTCAGTGTATTACTCCAGGATTTATTGAGAATGCGGATCTTTTTAAAGAAAAAGGACGAGTTACCCTTACGACACCATTTAGAGCCAAAGGAAACGAAGCAAATATTGTTTTTGTCATAAATAGCCAAAAGGCAATTTCAGATGCAACATTAAGAGAGCGCAATGCATTATTTGTATCTATTACAAGAGCTCGGGGATGGTGTTTCATGTCGGGTAATGGTTTAGAAAGTATTAGTTTAAAATCTGAGATCGATCAAATCGAGAAAGATTATCCACAATTCAAATTCGTATTCCCTTCAGAATCTGATTACTCACGTAGAATGCGGCTTATAAGTGAGTCAGATAAAAGCTTAAGTAAAAAAGAGAAAAGTGTTGACGCAATTCTAAAGGAAGAGGCTGCTTTAGCATTATTAATTGAAAAAGCAAAAGAAGATCCCGACATATTTAACAAAATTAAAAAAATGATGGGAAATGACTGATATTAATATGACAAACATGTTATCTGACATAGAACAAATCAAGATATTTTTTAAACGCATTATCATAGATACCACGATTGATATTTCGGAAGATACAATATCATGGCCAAATTATCAAGCTGGCATTACCAAAAGATTATATGCATATGAATATGAGTCACTCAAAAGGAAAAGACAGTATAGTTTTCTATTATCCAATAATGGATTCATTCAATGTTACTATAATTTTGAAAAAAAAGTATTAAGAAAAGCAAAATTGGCATATTATCCTTATCCCGTAGCTCTACAGGATGGCTCTATGGAATTAGAAGGTTACTTTGACACTACTGACGATAAAGTGATAGGCGAATACTATTATGATCTTTACCAGCTTATTGAAGCTTCTTTGGGAAAAAAAATAACAGCCGATCAAGTAGATCAAATACACAAAATATATAAAACTATCGGGGGGGAGATGGATGAAGCTGAAATATTAGCAGCATTTTTCGATAAAAAGTATACTATGACTAATAGTTCGCATATCAGGATCGATTATGACTCGACTGTTTTGTCTCACCATAATACTGAAATACAATATAGTGGAATCAATAATATCAGACTTCCATTAAATAAAGTCATATCTCCGTTTCTATTTTTTGATTTTATTGTACGCTACGAATTTCCTCAAGAATACCAGGCTAATCGCCGTAAAGCAGGATACAAGTCTGCTTTCTCTGTTGCCCAACAGCATAGTGGAAACATTCCTACTTTTAAAGAAAATAATATATATTTAACGCATGTTTAGATATTTATAGCGTCAATCATAATATTATCCATTCCGAGATACTTGCTTTTCATTGTCATATGTTGATGTCTCGATATAACGCTAAAAGCAAATATTATGGTGATGTATTTTTTAGAGATCAGGCAGATACAATCGACGATCGCTTTTTCTACCTGGGATCCTAAGGTTTAAGCTAGGCTGTTGACCGCGATAACTGTACACTTGATCTTTTCATACAGTTTGTCATAAAATTCGTTCCACTTTACACCTGCTTAGCGTGTCCAAGTTGGTCGATTTCGGCGATCAGCAAGCATCTGGACATAGATATCTGCATTACTCGCTCTTTGGAGCAGGATTTACGGGACATGTTGCGACCAAATTCCATTTCTTCTTTTACGACGTAAGTATTTATTCGGCTTACAAGTCGAGGTCGTAGTCGTTGCCTGAGAGCGTCATTATCGTGATTATTGTCTCTGTTGTATTACCGATCCATGTTGTGCTAGGGTTCATTATTTGCAGTTCATGGCTATATATTTGTTACTGAACCGGATATAACAATACCGTCGGTGCACCCTTGCTGGCTCGGTACTATCAATCTGAACTGGACCAACAGCTAATGGGAAACAAACTCACATCTGATCTCCGACGCTTTGAAGGAATGGCCGTCGTAGGTCAGGCGCAGTCCATATATCTTGTCTTGGCTATTTCTGGCAGGCTCTGTGCCGACAATGAAATACATCGAAAAAATTCTTGATATCCGCATAGTCTTTATTGAGTACCAGAGCATCTATTTCCTTTGTTTATAGATCAATACAATAAAATTTTAAGTTGTAACAAGGGTCATATAAGTATATAAATATATCTGATATCATATTCTTAGTTACTCTCTTTACTTAACGAATAAAAAGGTTTTACAGGCCAAATACAACCGATTACACGACAAGAAAGCACAACCTTTGAGAAGAGAAGTTTTCTGAACTTGCATATCCACAGCAAAATACGTATATTTGTACTGTTAGCAGGTTCTTAAAAGACGATTCCGGACAGTAGATCATAAGATTAGTATCCAAATCGTTACCTGACACGAGAAAGGATATAGCAAGTATCTGATTACAGGACATTTCGGAGAGTTAGGTTCATTTCCCGTCCTCTCCGCTGAATTTGTTGTATGAAAGTAAACCTACGAGTCATTGATTCGTAGGTTTTTTATTGCCCGTAAGCTTGTCGCCGGGAACATCCGGAGGAAGGGAAAGAACGCCGTTAAAACGACTGCCGGGCCGATGCGAAGTTTTCTTTCGGGAAAAGAGCCGGATTGGACCGGCCAAAGCTATTTTAACAAAAAAAGACGGTCGGAGCTATGTGTAAGGCTATTTTGTTGTATATTTGAAGCATACATGGGGAGTGCCCGGGAAAAAGAAAGCCCCGTGCGGCCGGAAGGTAAACGGACGCGAAAACCGGAAAGCATCGAGATTTACAAAAGAAATAAATACGAAATCCGAATACAATTCATTCATGTCGAAAACACCGATATCTTCCGCGGCTTTCGGAGACACGAAACCGCATTACATGATCCTCGACGGATTGCGCGGCGTGGCCGCCATTATGGTCGTATGGTTTCATATATTCGAAGCCTATGCGACGAGTCATCTGGATCAAAAGATCAACCACGGTTATCTGGCTGTCGATTTCTTCTTTATTCTGTCCGGTTTTGTCATTGGCTATGCTTACGACGACCGCTGGAAAACGATGACCGTGAAGGATTTCATCAAACGCAGGGTCATACGCCTTCACCCGATGGTCGTCATGGGGGCTGTGATTGGGGCGGTCATGTTTTATTTCCAGGGATGTCCGGTGTGGGACGTTACGAAGGTGACGGTCGCGGCCCTGTTGCTGGCCACGTTCGTCAATGCGCTGTTGATCCCGGCTACGCCCGGCACCGAAATCCGGGGCCTGGGGGAGATGTATCCGCTGAACGGGCCGAGCTGGTCGCTGTTTTTCGAATATATCGGCAATATTTTGTATGCTTTGATTATCCGTAAATTTTCTACGAAGGCCCTTGCGGTATTGGTCGTCGCGGCCGGATGCGGCCTGGCCGCTTTTAGCATCTTCGGGCCTTACGGCGATATTTGCGCCGGGTTTTCGTTGACCGGGACGGAGTTTACGGGAGGATTTTTTCGTTTGCTGTACGCTTTTTCCGCCGGGTTGCTTCTGTCCCGCGTTTTCAGGCCGGCCCGTGTCAGGGGGGCCTTTTGGAAGTGCAGCCTGCTCGTGATTATTCTGCTGGCCGTTCCGCGCCTGGGCGGAGCCGATCGCCTGTGGATGAACGGTTTGTACGATACGGTTTGTTTCGCCCTGTTTTTCCCGCTGATCGTTTACTGGGGAGCCTCCGGCAAAATTACCGACCGATATACGAACCGGGTTTGTAAGTTCCTGGGAGATATATCCTATCCTTTGTATATGGTGCATTATCCGTTTATTTACCTTTATTACGGATGGGTCAAGAACGAAGAGCTTACGTTCGGCGAGTCGCTGCCCGGAGCCCTGGCCGTAGTCGTCGGAAGCATCCTGCTGGCATATATTTGTTTGAAATTGTACGATGAGCCTGTCCGTAGGTATTTGGCCAACCGTTTTTTGAAGTCGAAGAAACGGTAAACCGTCCGAATTTTATTCGACCGTATTTTCGACGGACGCCGGTTCCGCGATGCCTTTTGCCGGAGCCGGCGTAGGGACGTCGTTCCGAGAAGCAGCGCGCGCGCCGGCCGGCCGGTTGCGTATCGCTTTGCGGATGTTGTACCGGAACGCCAGGCAGGCCGAAATGAAATACACGATGCACTGAATCCACAGCGTCACGTATTCGCGTTCGATATCGGCCATACCCGCTCCCATGGAGTTCAGTTTGATGAACGCCAGAACGCCGGGGGAGGCCGGAATCACGAAATGGGCGGCCTGCCAGTACCACGGCATCAGTTCCAGCGGGTACGACATGCCGGACAGAAAGATCAGGCCGACCGAGAAGAAGGTAATCATCAGGATCGGACTCTCGGAGTCTGCAAAGAAAAGCGATCCGGTCAGCCCGAAAAAACAGGTCGCCAGCAAGAACGGGATCAGCAGCATGACGATATCCCGGCGGTTCCCGATATCGGGAATGCTGTATATCTCCGGCAGCAGGCCGATTAAAAAGTAGGCGAATACGGCGTAGAGGATGCAGTATGTAAAGGTCTTGCTCAGCACGACGCCGGCCATCCGGCCGAAGCCGAGTCCGTGCCGCGAATAGTACAGGATGGAACCGGTGTAGCGCTCCTTACCCGAGATCATTCCGATGACCATCATCAGGGTCTGGAAGAGGATGACGATCAGTACGGCCGGGATCAGGTAGCTGCCGTAACCTTCGGTCGGGTTGTAGAGCGGCGTTCCGACGATGTCGATCGACTGGGTCTGCGACATCGCGTAGAGGGCTGCGGGCGGCACGAATACGACCATGTCGGGACGGTGCCTGGAGTCCAGTTCTTCCATCGCGCCTGCGGCCGCTTCTTCGACGGAGGCGAAGTTCAGGAATGCGCTGGTGTTGCCGTAGGCCAGGAAAACGGCCTGCTCGCCGCGGCCTACCCTGCTTTCGAAGTCTTCCGGAATGAAGATGATCCCGACGACCCGGTTCGTCTCCATCATGATTTTCGCGCTCGGCATGTCCGGCGCGTAGCTGTATATTTCGACTTGCGGAGAGGCGTTCAGCAGGCGCGCGTACTCCCGGCTCAACGGGGTTCCCGAACGGTCGACGACGGCGACCGGCGCGTCGCGGATCAGGTTGGGCGCGTACATGTAGTTGTAAAGCAGGCCGTAAATGAATATCCCCCCGATCATGACCAGCAGGATCGAATAGCTTGTCGCGATGGTTTTGAACTCCCTGGTCACGTAGGTCGCGACGGTCGTCAGGCCCCCTTTTATTTTATTCGATGTTTTCATATTTACGACTCAGTATGGCTCTTTTCAGGTGCGGCAGCATCAGCAGCGCCGCCAACATGAAGACGAACAGGCAGCTCGCGTTCTGCCAGGTATAGGCGAAACCGTAATCCCCGTACAGGATGTTCTGGTTGATTTCGACGAAATGCCTGACGGGAAACAGGAACGACAGGTAGTAGATGGGGGCGTACATGTACGGTACCGGGAACGTTACTCCGGACAGCGTCGCGCCGAGCGATCCGACCATCGAGGCTATGCTGATGATGATGCTCAGCGCCGGGAAAAGCGAGAATATGAAGACGCCGAACGCCTGCGTCGCCACGATGAACAGGGCGGTCGCCAGATTGACGGGCAGAAAACCCGTGCCCAACGGGAGGCCCGCGATGCCGAACATGACGAAGTTGCCCAGTATGCCCATCGCGATAAAGATCGCCGTGTAGGGCAGCAGTTTGCCCGTGACGGCGGTGAAGATATTCGCATCCGCCGTTTCGAGCCAGTCGGCGGCCGTTTTGAATTTTATTTCGCTGCCCAGAACGTACATGGTCACCAGTAGGATGACGATCTGGAACAAAACGAAGAAAAAAGGGTTCGTCAGGTAGATCGAGTAGTCCAGCGACGGATTGAAAAGCGGATGGGCCTGCAGGTTGACGGGCAGGATAAAGCTTTCGATCCGGCGTTCCGACGCGCCCTGCCCGATTCCCGCCGCGGCGACCGGCGCGACGGATAGGTTCGCCAGTACCGTTTCGAAGGCGCTGTGGAGTTCGATCCCCACGCTCAGCAAGGCGAAATGGTAGTAATAGGGCAGCGCGACGTTTCGACCTCCCAGCAGATCCGATTCGAAGTTGTGCGGGATCACTACGTAGGCGTATATCTCCTTTTTTTGCACGGCGTCGCGCGCCGCCTTGGCGTCTGCGTAGCGGGCCGTTACGCGGGAAGTCGGAACTGTCGCGATGGTACGCGAAATTTGCCGCGAGGTGGCTGTCTGGTCGAGGTCGACGATACCGATCGGGATGTTTTCCATTTGTCCGCTGCCGAAGATCGTGGTCATAAACAAGATGCAGAACAGGGGCAGCGCGATGCAGACCCCGAAGTAAAGCCTTCGGGATACCATCCGGTCCAACTCGCGTCGGACGACCCGGTAAAATGCTCCCTGAGTGCGGTTCATTGTACGTTTACTGTGCGTTGAGGTTTACCAGAACCGACATTCCGGGCCGGAGATCCGTCAGCGGCGCGGTCGGCCGGGCTTTGATCTCGAACGTCCTCATGTCGTAGCTGCCGACCTGTTTGGTCGATTTCCAGGTCGAATAGCTGCCCAGCGGGCTGATGTAGTATATCTCGAATTCGATCCCTTTCCGGGCCAGCGCGGGCACGTCTCCCTTGAATTTTCCTTTCATCCGGAAATGCGGCATCAGGTCTTCCCGTACGTTCAGCACCACGTGGGCGTCTTCGAGGACGACCAGCGACATGATGGGCGTGCCGGGGCCGACGAGTTCGCCCCGCTTGGGGTAGATCACGGCGATCTGGCCGGATTCGGGGGCCGTGAGCCGGGCGTCCTGTAGCAGCGCGGCCACTTCCTGCACCGTGCTCCGGGCGGCGTCGACCATGGACTGGGAACTCTCCCGATCCTGCTTGCGGGCGCCGTCCAGAGCCATCTGGTATTGCTGGAAGGCGGCGCGTTCGCCGGCCAAGGCCGCTTTGTAGATCGCTTCCGTTTCGTCTTTCCGCTGGGAAGTGACCACGCTGTCCCGGTAGAGGGACGAAATGCGGTTGTAGGTGGTCGTCGCCAGTTCGAGGTCGGATTTGCTCTTCATCCAGAGCTGGTAGGCCGATTCGACGATCTGCTTGCGGGTGCCTTCTTCGATTTTCTGATTTTCGTAGACCGCCGCGTTCTTGATCGCATCGACCTGGTCGTATTTCGCCACGATTTCCGGACTGTTGATTACCACCAGGGTATCCCCTTTGAGGACGTCCTGTCCCTCTTCGACCAGGAACTTGTCGATGCGTCCGGGGAGTTTGCCGGAGATCCGGATCTCCGTAGCTTCCGCCTGCCCTTGCAGGATCTCGGGTTTGTTCTTCAGCGACAGAATGCCGACCGTGGATACGATCACGACGACGATTAAAACGACGACGAAGGCGATCGCTATGTATTTTTTACTCTTGTTCATCATGATATGGTTAATTGTTTATCGTTCCGTTTACAGCGTCGGTTCGCCGGTCCGTCAGGGACGTTTCGTCTTTTCCGTTCCTGCTGTACTGATCGAACGACTCCGGCATCCCGCAGACGGCCAGCAGGTTGATGAGCCCCGTGTCGAACTGGTAGTAGGCCATCAGGATCGCGACCCTCACTTTCGACAGCAGCAGTTCCGCGTCGATGACTTCGGTGGGGGTGGCCATGCCTTCTTGGAAAGACTTGTGCCGGGCCCGGACGATCTCCCGGCTCATCTCGACGGTAGTTTGCAGGGCGGTAACGTTGTCCAGTGCGGTTTGCGTCTGGTTGTAGAATTTATCGACCGCCAGTGTCAGGTCGTCGGCGGCTTTCTCTTTCTCGACGGTCAGAATGCGGTGGTTGATCTTCGCCTGGCGGATCTGCTTTTCGCGACCCAGGCCGTCGAAAAGGTTCCAGGTAAACCCCACCCCGATCAGCGACCGGGGCACCAGGTTTTTCCGGATGCCGGACGAATAGAGGGTCTGTTTTCCGAACAGTTCGATCGCGGGCATGTAGGCCGAGTTCGCTATTTTTATCTGGTTTTGCTGGATATCCTGCTGGATGCCCAGGCCCTGGACGATGTAGTTGTCCCGACCTACCAGGCTTTTGAAATAGTCGAGCGCAGGCAGGGATTCGTTGATGAACAGCGGCGAAACCGGCAGGATGTTTTCGTCCGTTTCGATCTGGACGAGCGTTTTGAACGCGTTCTGCGCTACGCTCAGATCCTTTACCGCCGTTTCCAGTTCGCGTTTGGCTTCATCCCTGTTTACCTGGAAAAGCAGGCGTTCGGTTTTGGTCAGCATACCGGTGGCCTCGAGCTTCAGGGCATTTTGGAAATGCTGTTCGAGGGCGTCGTAGGTCTGCTGGCGGACTTCGACGATTTTTTGTCCCAGCCGCACGCCGAAATAAGTTTCGACCAGCAGTACTTGTTGATCGGCGCTTACTTGCTTCCGGTTCACCTCGGCTGCGCCGACCATGGATTTCCCGATTCTGCCGGCGTAGATGCGCTTGCCGCCCGTAAAGATCGGAAGCGCGACTGTCGCGTCGATCGTAGAGACGTTCCGGGGGGCCAGCGGGACGCTGAACGAGTGGCTGCCGAGGTTGTTCAGCAGCGAAGTGATGATCTGTTCGCCGGGGTCGATCGAGTGGATGAAATCCTTGACCGGATCGGTGAACGCCGACAGCGATTCCTTGACTTCGATGTCGTTCGCCATGTGCACGTAGGCTCCGCTGGCCGAAATTCTCGGATACCAGAAAGAGTTCAGCCGCTGGCGTTCGCTTTTGGCCCAGTCCAGTCCCTGCTCGGCGATCCGGATGCTCTTGTTGTCCCGGTTCACCATTTCGACGGCCTGCTCGAAGCTGACCGGAAGACCCGGTTCCTGAGCGGATGCGCCGAAAAGGGGAAAAACGAGTAGGATGGCGTATAGTACAGGTTGTCTGATCATATATCGAGTTTTAACGGTTGCCGGATGCCGGGCCGTCTTGTAGTTTGTTTTTATAGACGACGCCGTTTTTGATGATGACGCTGAAGTTGTTCCCGGGATCTCCGAGCAGGTCGACGTTCTGTAGAGGATTTCCTTCGACCAGCAGCAGGTCGGCCAGCGCGCCCTCTTCGACGACGCCGAGTTTGCCCGGATACGGGTTTCGGGCTCCGGACATCGCCAGCAGGCGGGCGTTGTCGGAAGTGACCATTTTCAGGATTTCGAAGTTGGAAAACCATTTTTGTAATTTTACGATCCCGTGATTCTGGTTTTTCGTATGGGCCGGATTGAACAGCAGATCCGTTCCCCAGGCCAGTTTCACATTGTACTTTTTGGCGAGTTCGTATGCGCGGTCCGTCCCGTTGCAGATCTGCAGGTGTTTGGCTTGTTGAACGGGCGAAGGATACGTATTGTCTTCGACGGTGAAGGCCTGCATACTGAGCCAAGCGCCGCTGTCGGCCAGCAGTTTCATCGTAGGTTCGTCGATCAGGTGGCCGTGCTCGATGCTTCTGACCCCGGCTTTGATGGCCCTCGCTATGCCCCGGGGATTGTAAACGTGCACCATTACGTACGTGCCCCAGTCTTCGGCCGCCCTCACCGCCGCGCGGATCTCCTCTTCGAAAAATTCGGTTACGTCCAGCGGATCGTAGAGCGATGCCGCGCCGCCGCCGGTCATCAGTTTGATCTGAGAGGCTCCTTGCCTCAGGTTTTCGCGCGTCGCCGCCGTGACGGCATCGGGACCGTCGACAATGCGCGAGGCCCCGATCTCCTCGACGTGGGCCATTTCGCAGCCGCAGCCCGTATGACCGTGTTCGTAGATCATCCGGAAGTCGCCGTGTCCCGACGTCTGGGAGATCATGGCGCCGCTGGGATAGATTCTCGGGCCCTGCAGGACGCCGGTGTCGATGGCCCGTTTGAGTCCGAAAACGGGGCCTCCCGCATCCCGGATGGTCGTGAAACCCCGTAGCAGGGTCGCCCCGGCCTCCTGTCCTGCCGTCAGGTGCGAAAAGGAGACGTCTTCGGTCAGCAGTCCCATCATCGTGTTGCAGCACAGGTAGGCGTGCCAGTGCGCGTCGATCAGCCCGGGCATCAGAAACCGTCCTTTTCCGTCCAGCACGATGGTGTCGCCGCCCGGGTCGACCGGGACGGACTCCTGCGTTATTTTTTCGATCAGGCCGTTCTTGACCAGAACATTTCCTCGGACGGTGGCCTCGTTCGTTCCGTCGAAGATCTCGACGTTGTTTATCAGGATGCTCGAATTCATGGTTTTTATGTTTAAGCGTTTGTTGTTTTCCGGTTGGTTTACGACAGGCTGAGGTGGAATATTTTCTCGACGCCTTCCGCGATGATCTGGATGCCGACGCAGAACGTGAAGAATGCGACCATTTTATTGATTATCATCGTGCCCGTGACCCCTACTTTCTTCGTGATTTTCTGTCCCTGCGACAGGATGACGTACAGGATCAGACACATCAGGAAGATGACGAACGCGATGACCGCATAGTTTATGATGATCTTTCCCAGGCCGTCCTTGATATTGACCGACGCCATCAGGGTGAAAATGACGGATATGCTGCCGGGTCCGATGCTGATCGGAAAGGTGATCGGGTAAAATACCCGGGATTCCAGGTTGCGTACGCTGATCGGGTCGACGGGCTTGTCCGGTGCGCTGCCTGTCGAAGCATCCGAATCGCCGAGCCATTGCAGGGCCGTTTTACAGATCAAAAGACCTCCTCCCAGTTGAACGATAGGCAGCGACAGTCCGAACAGGGACAGTACGAAGTGCCCGATCGCCAGGCTGCCGATCCCGATCAGCAGGTAGTTGACGGCAATCCTCCGGACGATGGATCTTCTCTCCGAACGGTCCAGTCCCGACAAGAACCCGTTGATGATGAATCCGGTGCCCACGGGATTCGCCACCGGAAACAACGCCATGAACGAGGAGATGAACATGAAGACGAAGCTTTCTTTTAACATCTTGATATGCCGTGTTTTATTGTGTTTGACGATCGTGTCCGCCCGGTTGGCTGCAAAGTTTTTCCGGGCGTCGAGCCATTTTACATTCCGATGCCGGCAGGCGGTTCCGGGCCGCGTTCGGAACGGCGCGGCCCGGAGCGCCTGCTATTTCGTTTGTTATCCGTTATCAATAACTATTCCAAAATCCGGTCGATACGGCGGTCGGTTGTCCGGTCGTCCGTGTTTCCCGGCTGTCGCTGAGCGCCGATCTGTCGCGGCAGTTTTTTTCGCTCAGGCAATACTCCGGCGATACGGTTTACCACCGCGTTAACAATTTCGTTTTTGCAACCGAGGAGGAGATCGGAACCGGCAGCATCGATGTGGAGCAGGAGCGCGAGGTTGCCGGAATCGGCATTATGCTGCGTCCGAAGGATAATGTTCCGTTTGCCGCCGCTATCGATACGATGAGCGCGCTGATGGGTTCCATCGCCGAAAGCCTCGACCTGTATACCGTCGAACCTTCCAATTCGACGAAGACGGTGCTGATTCCGCTGCGCTTTGCGCCGGACCGCATGAGCGCTTATAATTCCGTAGAGGTGTTTCCGTCTGGCGATGCGCCTCAAATCGTGATCCGCATGATTCTCGACAACGGGGAGGAAAAGACTTTATACGTCGCGACTGTCCGGGCCGCTGACTGCCGGCAATATGTTGACGCTGCACGTGAATATCGGCGGGATCCTGTCGCCGCCTTCCGGCGGCAACGGATTCGAAGTCGACAAATGGCACGAAAGCGGCGAAACGATCGCTATGGGACCGATCTAACGGACTGCCGCCCGGCAGCGCGAAACGGGCCGACCGGATTTATGCGGAATCGTGCTTTTTTGTCAGAGTGGAAAATCGAGCGACCGTCCCGGTAAAAGGGACGGTCGCTTTTTATGATTTCGGTCAGAACGGGAACAGCAGCGGGAGTATTAGGATCATTATGATCCCCATAATGACCTGCAACGGCAGGCCGACTTTGATGTAATCTTTGAACGCATATTGTCCGGCCTGCATGACCAGCGCATTGGGCGGCGTAGAGAACGGCGAGGCGAAACACATGCTCGCTCCCACCGCGACCGCGAACAGGAACGGATAGGGGCTCGCCCCGATCTCTACGGCGGCGTGGAGAGCGACCGGCGCGAGCAGCACGGCCGTGGCCGTGTTGCTGATGAACATCGTCATCAACGAGGTGGTGAAATAGACGCCTGCGAGCAGAACGACCGGCCCGTAGCTGCCTAATCCCTGGGCGAGCTGTCGCGAGAGCAGCTCCGACGCTCCCGTTTTTTCCAGCGCGACGGACATCGGCAGCATCGCCGCGATCAGTACGATGCTTTCCCAGTTGATCGTTTTGTAAGCGGCTTCCACGTTGCGCAGGCAGCCGGTCAGCACCATCAGCACGGCGGCGATCATCACGGCCGTGACCGGGGCGATCGGGATGAAGTCGAACATCATGCAGGCGATCATCAGCACCATGATCGCCGCGGCCAGCGGCGCTTTGTAATCCAGCGTTACCCGGGACGCTTCGGCCAGCGGCTGCCCCAGGACGACCCATTCCGACGGTTCGCCGTCCAGACGCGAAATGTCGTGCCATGCGCCCTGTACGAGCAGGATATCCCCGGAGTGCATTTTCGTGTCTTTCAGGCCGGAGAGCAGGTATTCGTTCTTGCGGCGGATGCCCAGTACGTTGACGTCGTACTGTTCGCGCAATCCGGATTCGCCGACCGGCGTATTGACCAGCCGGGAGGTCGGCGGCAGCAGGATCTCGGCGATCCCGATGTCGTAGAAATCGAGCGTGCCTGGTTTGCCTTCGGTGCGTTGTTCGGTCGTATGGGTGTCCATCAGTTCGAGCCGGCAGTCGGCGGCGAATCGTTGCACGTTTTCAAAAAGCCCCATCAAGTAGAGGATATCCCCGTCGCGGAGCGTCGTATCGGGGTCGGCCAACTGCTGGCTGACCGATTTCAGGAAATGCGATTGGGGCGATTGGATTCGGCGGATTTCGACCAGGTTGAGGTCGTATTGCTGTTGGATGCCCAGTTCCCGCACCGTTTGTCCTCCGGCCGGAGAGCCGGCGGATACCCTGACCCGGAACAAGCTGTCGGCGAGTTGGTATTCGCGGACCAGTTCGCCGAGCGATTTTCCGGTCTGCCGTTGCTGTTTTTTCTCTTTTTTCGGGCCGAGGAACCACCTGCTCAGCGGGATCAGCACGATGATTCCGGTCAGGATACATACCAGGCCGACCGGAGTGAACGAAAAGAAGGTCAGCGGCTGGTAGCCCGCGTCGGTCAGTACGTTCTGGATAACGAGGTTCGGGGCGGTCCCGATCAGCGTCAGCATACCGCCCATGCTGCTTGCGAATGCCAGCGGCATCAGTACGCGGCTGACGTTCATGTTCGCATTGGCTGCGAGACTCACCACGATCGGGAGCATCAGCGCGACGGTTCCCGTATTGCTTATAAAGGCGCCGATGGCCGCAGTGACCAGCATGACAAGGATGAACAGTTTCAGTTCGCTGTTGCCGGCCAATCCCAGGATGCGGCTGCTGACCATTTTGGCCAGTCCGGTCTGGAAAATCGCGCCGCCTACGACGAACAGCCCGATCATCATGATGACGATCGGGTTGGCGAATCCGGCCAGCGCCTCTTCGGGGGTCAGTATTTGGAAAACGAGCAGGCCCAGCAGCGCGCACAGCGCCACCAGGTCGGAACGTACCCGGCCGTTCATAAAAAAGACGGCCGACAGTACCAGGATTGCGAGCGTGATATACATAATTTCAGTTGTTTCATGCAGGATGACTCCCGACGTGAAGGAACGGAATCCACCGTTCAACTACCATGCCGCTGCCGTTTTACCGCAGGATGGAATTGCTTGTCATTTTGCCGTTTTCGGAATTTCCAACGGCAGGGTTTGTTCGAGGATGCGCTCTCCGTCCGGCGCCAGTGGCGTATTGTCTTTATGTGCGACGTAGACGGTCAGCGTATATTTGCCCGGTTTGACGCCGTCGAGCGGAATATCCACCAGGGCGGTTTCCCCGGCCGGGATGTCGGCTTTGCAGACGCCTTCTTTGACGATTCGTTTCGTGCCGGCGACGATCGTATAGCCGACCCGGAAGTTTTTCAGGTCGGCGATCGTACAGCCGTTGCGGATCTCCACTTTGCCCGGAGCCGTTCCGGCCGCGATCGCGGTCGCGCCCAGCGGCGACTGTTTTTCGTTGAAAGACTCGGGCGAAGCGAAAAAGACCGTGTAACGGTCGTCCGACGCGTTGCGTCCGCCGGGTTTGCCGACCACCAGGTCGCTGTTCCACTCCGCGCCGGCTCCTTCGTAAATCACCGGGCGTTTCTTTTCGACCGCTTTCAGCCGGCGGTAGGCTTCGTACATGTTGTAACCGCGCCCTCCCTGTTCGCCGAGCGAGAACAGCAGCACCGACGGATGGTTCTGCGATGTGTAGTACATATTCATTACGCGGTCGGCATAGGCGTTTTCCCACAGCGGATCGTTGGCCGGCGTGCCGCCCGTTTCGAGCGAGCTGCCGCTCAGACGGGCGTCGATGTTCGCCCGGTTGCAGATATACAGGCCGTAGCTGTCGGCCAGTTCGTAAAACCGGTCGTTTTGCGGGTAATTTTTGACCCGGACGCAGTTGATGCCCCTCTTTTTGAATGCGGCGAAGTCCCTGCGCCAGGCATTCGCATCGGGGGGACAATCGTAATCGACGGCGCGGAGCTCGACCGGACGTCCGTTGATCTTCAGCCCTTTTTCGTCGAACGAAACGTCGCGGAATCCGAGTTTTACCTTCGTATATTCGGTAAAGCGGCCTTCGTGCTGCAATTTCAGTGCGACGGTATAGAGCTTCGGACTTTCGTGGCTCCACGACTGGATGTCCGGTAGGTTGGCGAAAAAGCGGACGGTGTCTTCGGCCCGCAGGTGGAAACGGGCGTCCCGCTTGCCGTGCGCGATCACCGTGCTGTCGTCCGGCGCGATCAGTTCGTAATAAACGATCACCTCTTTGGGATTCAGCAGGTGCGATTTTACGATCGCCCCGAAACTGAACAGTCCGTTGCCGTCCGTTGCGAAACGGGTGTCGGCCACGAAGTCGCGGATGCGGACTTTGGGCTGCGCGATGACCGAGACGTCGCCTTCGATGCAGGTGCCCGGCGTTTTGATCTGATTCTCAAGCGTCGTCGAAACCGGATGGGCGTAGGCGATCACGGCCAGCGTGTTTTTCCCGTCCGCGACGTAAGGCGTAATATCGAAATAGGCCGGCGTTTTCGAATCCGCGTGATAACCGGCCAGATGCCCGTTCGCATAGACGTAATAAGCGCGGCTGACGGCGTCGAGCCGGGCGAATATTTCACGGTCGATCCATTTGAAAGGCATCGTGAACTCGGTACGGTAGACGGCCGCCCATGCTCCGTTGCCCTCTTTTTCGGGAATCGTGACGCTTTCCCATGCCGAAACGTCCGCCGCCGGCGCGGTGAGCGTCGTGTCTATTTCCGTTTCCGAACGATAGGTTTTTACCTGCCATTTTCCGTTCAGCCGCTGCATGTAGAGCGATTCCTTATCGTTTTCGGTCAGCGCCAGTTCGCGGCTGTTGTAACTGCCGATTTGAATGCCCGGCATTTCGCTGCGGGAAGAGGTGCGGGTCGGGTCCTGCAGTTCGGTTTGCGCCTGCAGTCCGCCGGCGCGAAGCAGGCACAGCAGCGAGAAGGAGATAATGAGGCTGTATTTCATAATATTTCCGGATAAAATCAAGATCGAGATGCAGCCACCCCGACATGCAAATATACAAAAATAGCCGCCGGGTAAAAATGATCGGCGGCTATTTTTAAAAACGAGCGTTTTCCGGCTATTTCGGCTGGATCGTTTCCGCAGCGGCGATGACGCTCAGGTTGCGGATTGATCGGGTGCTGGCCACTTCCGGGATCAGGTGTACGCACGACTGGTTCAGTCCCATCAGGATCGGACCGTTGATTTCGGCGCCGCCGAGGATCTCCATCATCTTGTACGAAATGTTCGCGGACGACAGGTTCGGGAAGATCAACACGTTGATCTCGCGGTCGCCCAGCTTGTTGAACGGGTAGATTTCGTTGCGGGCTTTCTTGTTCAACGCGATGTCGGCTTTCATCTCGCCGTCGACCAGCAATTCCGGATACTGGAAGTGCAGGATTTCCACGGCTTTCGAGATTTTGGCCGCGAGCGGTTCGGTGTCGGTTCCGAAATTCGAGTGCGACAGCATTGCCATCACCGGTTCGATACCGAAATTGCGGACGGTCTGGGCAGCCATCAGTACGATGTTGACCAGGTCTTCGACGGTCGGACTCGGGTTGACGGCCGTGTCGGCGAAGAACATCGGTCCGCGCTTGGTCGTAACGATCTCCATCGCCGCGAGCGTCGTGTTGCTGTTCGTCGTAAAGATCTGGCGTACCGGGTTCAGCGCTTCGGTGTAGCGGTGCGTATAGCCGAGGATCGACGTATCGGCGTCGCCCGAAGCGACCATCATCAGCGTGAACCAGTCGCGGCGCATCATGTATTCGATCGCCTCGTGCATCCGGACGCCCTTGCGGCTTACCTTGTTATACAGCAGCGCTGCGTAGCGGCTGCGGCGCGCTTCTTCGCGGTCGCTGCGGAAGTCGACGATGCATTTCGGGTCGAGCGTCAGGTGGTTGTCCTTCAGCAGCGTATTGATCTTCGCACGGTCGCCGACCAGCAGCGGGATAGCGAGGTTTTCGTTGGCCAGGTGAACGGCGGCCTTGATCGTAGTCAGGCGGTCGCCTTCGCTGAAGACGATCCGGCGCGGCGCGGCGGTGCCTACTTTCGAGCGGATGGCGCGCATCAGCTTGTCGTCGCGCCCCATACGGCTGTCCAGTTCGGTAGCGTACGCTTTCCAGTCGGTGATCGTTTTGCGCGCGACGCCCGATTCGATAGCCGCTTTGGCCACGGCGACCGAGATGGTGGAGATCAGCCGCGGGTCGAGGGCCTTGGGGATCAGGTATTCGCGTCCGAACGAAATATTGTTGTCGTTGTAGGCGGCCGCTACGATGTCGGGCACCGGCTCCTTGGTCAATGCGGCCAGCGCCCGCACGGCGGCGATCTTCATCTCCTCGTTGATCTTGGTGGCGCGCACGTCGAGCGCTCCGCGGAAAATGTACGGGAATCCGAGTACGTTATTGACCTGGTTCGGATAGTCCGAGCGTCCGGTTGCGAAGATGATGTCTTCGCGGGCGGCCATCGCGTTGTCATATGAGATTTCCGGATTCGGATTGGCCAGCGCGAATACGATCGGGTTGTCGGCCATGCTGCGTACCATTTCTTGCGTCAGCACGTCGGCTACCGATAAGCCGAGGAATACGTCGGCTCCGACAAGGGCTTCTTCGAGCGTATCGACCTCGCGCGTAGTGGCGAATTTGGCTTTCGCCGCGTTCAGGTTCTGGCGGCGTACCGAAATGACCCCTTTGCTGTCGCACATGATCACATTCTCGGGCTTTACGCCCAGCGCGATGTAGAGTTTCGCGCAGGATACGGCGGCCGCGCCGGCCCCGTTGACCACTACCTGTACTTTTTCGATCTTCTTGCCTGCGATTTCGAGCGCGTTGAGCAGCGCCGCCGACGAAATGATCGCGGTGCCGTGCTGGTCGTCGTGCATCACCGGGATCGACAGCTCCTCTTTCAGGCGTTCTTCGATCTCGAAACATTCGGGCGCCTTGATGTCTTCCAGGTTGATCCCGCCGAACGTGACCGAAATGTTTTTGACGGTTTCGATGAACTGGTCGGTGTCTTTCGTATCGACTTCGATGTCGAATACGTCGATATCCGCAAAGGTTTTAAAGAGCAGCCCTTTGCCTTCCATGACCGGTTTGCCGGCCATCGCCCCGATATCGCCCAGCCCGAGCACGGCGGTGCCGTTCGAGATTACCGCTACCAAGTTGCCTTTCGCTGTATATTTGTACGCGTCGTCCGGATTGTCCTCGATCGCCAGGCAAGGCTCCGCCACTCCCGGGGAGTAGGCCAGCGACAAGTCTTTCTGTGTGCTGTAAGGTTTCGTTGGGATTACCTCGATCTTCCCCGGACGCCCCTCCGAGTGGTAGAGAAGCGCCTCTTCCTTTTTACTTTTAGCATTGTTTCCCATATCGCAAGTGTTTATTCAGATGATTTCGGTGCTCTGAAAAATCTTTGTTTATATTTGTAAGCCGGAAAATATGAGCCGGACGACTTTTTTTCGAAAAAATCGAGTACAAGGTACGAATTTTTATCGATAGATGGAGCGACTTTTTCAACTTAATTTTCCTCGTTACGTTTTCAGGCTCCGGATGGATGCCGCGCCGCCGCAGATATGGGACGGCGTCCGCAAACGGTGGCTCGTGCTGACTCCCGAGGAGTGGGTGCGGCAGCACTTGATTCGTTTTTTGGTGGAGGAGAAGGGGGCGTTTGCGGCGTGCGTATCTCAGGAACGTCCGGTGGAACTCGCGGGTACGCGGCAACGGGCCGATGTGACGGTGACCGGTCGGGACGGCCGGATCTGTCTGGTCGCGGAATGCAAAGCTCCGCACGTCCCGCTCGACGAGCGGGTGCTCGCCCAGGCGGTACGTTACAACAGCGTGCTGGAGGCTCCTTTCATATTGGTTACGAACGGGCTGCGGCATGTTTGCTGCCGGCGCGATGCGGAATCGGGGCGCTACTGCCCTACTGCCGAATTCCCCGACTTGTCACCATTTTTTCGGGTTTAGCAGTTGTAGCATGTACTCGTCCTGCCAGTCCGACGTGGTTTTCGTCCACTCTTTTTTAAGTCCGATCACCGAAAATCCCTTGCTTTTGAATAGCGCGAGGCTTTGGATGTTCTGCGACGGAATGTCGCAGTACAGTTGGTTGAGGTTCAGCACTTGAAAGCCGTATCGGATCACGATCGACACCGCATGAGAGGCGTAACCCTGCCTCTGGTCGCGCTGGTCGTAGATCAGAATGCCGACCCCCGCCCGGCAGTTGTACGGGTCGAGGTCGAACAGGTCGATGGCGCCGACGGGTTTCCCGTCGGCTTTCGATTCGATGATCAGCCGCAACTGGCGGGTTTCGTAGATATCGCGTTGCTGGTTTTCGATAAACTGTCGCAGCATGTGTTTCGAAAACGGGGCGACCGTGTTGCTCACTTTCCAGATTTCGGTGTCGTTCTCCCATTTGTACAGGATGTTGACATCTTCCGGCTCGAGCGCCCGCAGGCGGATCAGTTCGCTCTCCATCGGATTGGTCATGGCACGCCGCGTTTACAGTGAAATCACCTTGTTGCGGATCAGCATTGCCGCGCCGAGCGAACCGATATTGTCGTCGAGGTTGGTCGTGCGGAACAGCGTGTCGTTGTAAACCAGCCGCAGCGAATATTTGTTGACGGCCGATTTCAGCGGCAGCATCAGGTAGTCGCCGGCGTTGGCCAGGTTGCCTCCGATGATCACCTGTTCCGGGTTGAAAATATTGATCAGAAAAGCGATGCTTTTGCCGATTTTTTCGCCGGCTTCCTCGATCAGTTCGATTGACAGCGTGTCGTCGTTTTTGGCTGCCTGAATGATGTCGTTGATGTGGATCTTATGTTGTTTCTGGTATTTATCCATCAGGATCGTGGTGCGTCCGTTCTTGATCTGCTGGATCATCTTGTTTTCGATGGCGATTCCGGAAACTTCCGTCTCCAAACACCCTTTTTTACCGCAGTCGCAGATGATCTCGTTATCGAAATAGGGCGTATGGCCGAATTCGCCGGCAAAGCCCGATTTCCCGTAGTACAGGTTGCCGTCGATGATGACTCCGATGGCGACGCCACGGGCGAGGTTCAGGTAAACGATGTTCTTTTCGGAACCCGTGCATCCTTTCGTATATTCGCCGTAGCAGCGGGCGCGGGTGTCGTTTTCGATCAGCACCCGGTGTCCGAGCCGTTTTTCCATGATCTCGCTCAGCGACTCTTCGCGCGAGGTGAAATATTTGTAGCTGCGTCCGGTTTTCGGATTCACGCGCCCGGCAATGCAGATTCCGATGCCGAGCAACTTCGAACGGTCTATTTTGCTGTCGTTTATGAACCGGTCGATCGAAGATCCGATTTTGTCGAGGCATTCTTCCGTGTCGTCGAGGATAAAATCTTGCTCGTGTTCCAGTTGGATGATGTTGTTGTGCAGGTCGGTAATCACCATGACGATCTGATCGCGACTCACTTCGATGCCGGCGAAATAGATGGCCGAATGAGTCAGACCGAAAATGTTCGGCCGGCGTCCGCCGCTGGTTTCGATCTTGCCGCGGTCGGCGATGATGTTTTCGGAAAGGAGTTCCTCGACCAGTTTGGTGACTGTCGGGATGCTGACATGCAGCTCCCTGGCCAGATCCGCCAGCGTACATTCTCCTTCGATCGCCATGCGGGCGATGATATTGCGTTTGAGAATGTTGTTTTTTTGAACGATTCCTTTGGCCTTGCCGTTTTCCGGCTGATTGAAAAATTCCTGTAATGAACTCATGGGGTTAAATTCTGTTATGGTTTGATGTTAGGTTTTTCTTTGTCGGGATTCCGAAAGTTCCGGTCCGCCGGCCTCGAAGTCCGCTGATAGCCACTCATTCTTATCTAATTGGGAAACGGCGGTTTCCTAAATTTAGAATGGTGGCGTTGGTTTTCTTTGAGTGCAAAATAACGCAAAATTTTTCATATATCCGACCGAATTAGCCGAAATATTAAAATCTTACGCCCTCTTATTTCATAAAAAAACCGCACTAGTAAAACGTGCGGTTCGGGAAAATCGTATGAGTATCAGCCGTTTTTTTCGGTCGATATTACAATGTTTGCTTCGATTCGCAAACGGCGGCGCGGTCCACTTTCTTGATCAGGCCCTGCAATACGCTGCCGGGGCCGAGTTCGGTGAACTGCGTGGCTCCGTCGGCGATCATGTTTTGCACGATCTGCGTCCAGCGCACCGGAGAGGTCAGTTGGGCGATCAGGTTGGCTTGGATTTTAGCCGGATCGGTGTACGGTTTGGCGTCGACGTTCTGGTAGACCGGGCAGACCGGTTCGGCGAATGGAGCGGCTTTGATGGCGGCTTCGAGCTCCACGCGGGCCGGTTCCATCAGCGGCGAGTGGAATGCTCCGCCGACGTTCAGCTTCAGCGCGCGTTTGGCGCCCGCCTCGGTCAGTTTGGCGCAGGCGGCGTCGATCGCTTCGTTGCTGCCCGATATTACCAACTGTCCCGGACAGTTGTAGTTGGCCGGAACGACTACGCCGTCGATCGCGCTGCATATCTCTTCGACCGTGGCGTCGGGCAGGCCGATGATGGCGGCCATCGTCGACGGATTCTGTTCGCAGGCTTTCTGCATCGCCATCGCACGTTTCGAAACCAGGCTCAGGCCGTCTTCGAAACTCAGGGCTCCGGCGGCTACCAGCGCGCTGAATTCGCCCAGCGAGTGTCCGGCCGTCATTTCGGGTTTGAAGTCCGCGCCGAGCGATTTGGCCAGGATGACCGAGTGCAGGAAGATCGCCGGCTGGGTTACTTTCGTCTGCTTGAGCTGTTCGTCGGTTCCGGCGAACATGATATCGGTGATCGGGAAGCCGAGAATTTCGTTGGCTTTTTCGAACAGTTCTTTTGCAAGGGGAACGTTGTCGTACAGGTCTTTGCCCATTCCGACGAATTGGGCGCCTTGACCCGGGAATACGTATGCGTGCATATTTTTTCGTTTAGTTGGTTAACAGAGAACAAAGATAAGTAATTTTGCCGAAACCCGGCAACTGTTCTCGACGGGGGGCGTATTTCGCAACGAAATGCTCCGGTTTTTGCTACCTTTGCGGAAAATCAAATCGTTCGGACTGATTATGAAAACGAAAATAGCCATCGTAGGGACGGGCGGCGTCGGCGGATTTCTCGGCGGTCTGCTCGCCCGCCGTTACCGGGACGACCCGGAAGTGGACATCTATTTTATTTCGCGCGGACAAGCCCTCGAAAATATCCGAAGCAGGGGATTGATCGTCGAGTCGCAGCAGGGAAATTTTACGGCCCGCCCGAAAGCGGCGACCGATTCGGCCGCCGAGATTGGCGAAATGGATTACATCCTGCTGTGCACGAAGGCCTATGATATCGAAGGGGCCGTCGGGCAGATCCGCCCGGCCATCGGGCCGCGGACGGTGATCCTGCCGTTTCTGAACGGCGTGGATAGCGCCGAGAAGATCAAACGAATGCTGCCCGGACATGCCGTGTGGGACGGGTGCGTGTATGTGGTTGCGTTTATCGTCGAGCCGGGCCGTATCGCCGAACATACCAACGGTTACCGTTACCTGTTCGGTTCCGCGCAGGGGCCGGACGAACGACTCGAAGAACTGGAGCGGATTTTTACCGGCGCGGAAGTCCGCGCCCGGTTGGTTCCGGATATTACCCGGCGAGTCTGGGACAAGTTTGCGTTCATCTCGACCGTGGCCACGGCGACTTCCTATACCGACGAGCCTTACGGCGGCGTGCTTGGCAACCCGGACTACCGGGCGCAGTTCACGGCGCTGCTCGATGAATTTCAGGCGGTGGCGAAGGCCAAAGGAATCGTCCTGTCCGACGGGATCGCCGCCCAGGTGGTCGATCAGATGGAACGGATTCCGGCCGATACGACGACCTCGATGCAGCGCGATTTCCGGGCGCACCGCAGCACCGAACTGGAGTCGTTGACCGGCTACATCGTGCGCGAAGGGAAACGGCTCGGCGTTCCGACGCCGACTTACGACCGGATGTATGCCGGATTGCTGCAACGTTAACGTATTTTGATCGTGATCCGCATACCTCTCCGGCCGCCCGGTTGCGATTTCCGGGCGGTTTTTTGTTGCCATTGGCCGGTAAAATGCGTAGTTTTGTGAAAATATAGACTGTTTCGGAATGAATCTGTTCAAATTTTTTTGCCCGGTACTGTTGGGAGCGTTGGTTTCCTGCGCCGGACGATCCGATTGGCGGAAAGATGCGTCGAATCTGATCGGAGAAGGTCGGTTTTCGCAGCTGGACTCGTTGCTGGAAGAGGCGGAACCCGGCGCGTCGGAACAGGAGCTGCGCGCGATCGACTCGCTGCGGGAGGTCATGCGGCGTTTGCGTATCGAATTTTGTTATAACGAAGGACAGATTCTCTCCCGGATCCGGCAGCGGGTGTCCGATACGGTATCTCCGGAGCAGATCCGTCGATGGGAAAAGTCCGGGAAGTTGGAGATGCGGCGGATCGACAGCCGGAAGCGTTACTTCAGCCGTTCGGTAGGCAACCTGATTCTGCTGGCCCCGGAACTGGAAGGATTGCGGCGGATCGACTCGTCGGAGATCGGTTTTCGGGAAAGGCACGCCGCGCGGGTGATTGCGGCGACCGATTCGCTGGGAATGTGTACGAATCCGGTGACGATGACGATTCGCTATACGCTTGTCGTGGAACCGGATGCCGTGCCGGAGGGCGATACGATCCGTTGCTGGCTGCCCTATCCGCAGGAAGGTTTGCCGCGCCAGACCGGTGTCGAACTGATTTCGGCATGGCCTGAGCGGTATGTCGTGGCTCCGAAGGGAACTCCGCAGCGTAGCATTTGTTTCGAACAGCCGGCCCGTCGCGACAGCGCGACCGTTTTCAGGCTCGCGTTCCGGGTGACGACGCGTGCGCAGTATTTCGATCCGGAGGAGCTGTCGAAGCGGGTCGAACCGTACGATACCCTTTCGGAAGTTTATCGCAAATATACGGCCCAGCGTCCGCCGCACCTCGTTTTCAGCGAACGGATCGAACGGAAGGCCCGCGAGTTGGCCGGCGGCGAGACCGATCCGGTGCGGATCGTTTCGCGGATTTACGATTGGATCGACGACATTCCGTGGGCGGGGGCGATCGAGTACGGCGTGATCCCGAATATTCCCGAGTACGTGCTCGATGCCGGACACGGCGACTGCGGACAGGTGAGCCTGCTTCTGATCGCGATGTTGCGCAGCGTCGGGATTCCGGCGCGGTGGGAAAGCGGTTGGATGCTGCATCCGGGACATGTCGGTCTGCACGACTGGGGATCGGTTTATTACGAAGGCGTCGGGTGGGTGCCCCTCGATATATCGTTCGGCAAACTGGCTGCGAGCGCCGATCCGGCCGTCCGCGATTTCTATAAAACGGGCATGGACAGCTACCGGCTGGTCGTGAACAGCGATTACGGGTATCCGTTCGATCCTCCGAAACGGCATATGCGTAGCGAGCCGGTGGATTTTCAACGCGGCGAAGCGGAAACTTCGGAGCGCAATCTCTATTTCGACGAGTGGGATTATCACATGGACGTTACATACGAATAGAATGAAGAGGATAACGAAAAAGGTTTTATGGACGGCGGCGCTGACACTGGCCGTTTGGGGCGCGAAAGCGCAATCCGCCGGCGATCTGGTGGAACAGGTGCGCGCGCGGTACGCTCCGGACAAACGGGTGGCGGTCTTCGAGATCGAGGCCGAACAGGTCAACGATACGCTGTATATATTAAAGGGCAAGTGCGACGATCCGGAAGCCGTTCGTGCGCTCCGCGAGCGGTTGAGGCGGGGCGGGGTCGCCTTTGAGGATTATACGACGCTGCTGCCGTCCCGTGCGCTCGGCGACCGGACGCAGGCGCTCGTCACGCTGTCGTCGGTCAACCTGCGCACCGCTCCGGCTCATGCCGCCGAGTTTGCGACCCAGGCGATCCTCGGAACGCCGTTGCGGGTGCTCGACGTGCAGGGCGGCTGGTATCGGGTGCAGACTCCGGACGGTTATATTTCGTGGGTGGACGACGATGCGATCGCACTGAAAACACCCGGTGAGATGGAGTCCTGGCGGATGTCACAGCGGTTTATCTACACCGGATACATCGGATTCGTCTACGCTGGGCCGGACGAGGAGGGTTCCCGGGTTTCCGATCTCGTGCTCGGAACGGTGCTGGAGGTCGATCCGGCGGGTAAGACGAACCGGAAGTTCATTGCCGTCCGGCTGCCGGACGGACGCTCCGGTTATGTGAAACGCAGCGAAACGCAGGATTTTACCGAATGGGCGGCCCGGGAGTTGCGGCCGGACGGCCTGGAACGCACGGCGCGCAGCATGATGGGAGTGCCTTATCTGTGGGGAGGAACTTCGGTCAAAGGGGTCGACTGTTCCGGAATGGTCAAGACGGCCTATTTCGCCAATGGCGTAATCCTGGCGCGGGACGCTTCGCAGCAAGCCCTGACCGGGGAGAAGATCGCGCCCGAAGCGTGGCGGGATTGCCGCAAGGGCGACTTGCTGTTTTTCGGCAACGCGCAGACCGGCCGCGTGACGCATGTGGCGATGTATCTCGGCGACGGAAAATTCATCCATGCTTCGGGGCGCGTCAAGGTCAACAGCATCGACCCGCAAGCGGAGGACTTCGTCGGGTATCCGTGCCTGTCGATCAGCCGGATCGTCGGCCGGATCGGAACGCCCGGTATCGCGCGGGTGGCCGGCCATCCGTGGTATTTCAACCGATAATCCTATCAATCCGATAACCATGAACAGAAGAGACTTTTTGAAGACCACGGCGATGGGGCTCGTTACGGCCGGGGTGGCCGCTTCGCCGCTGCTGGGCGCTTGTGCGGGGAAACCGAAAAAAGGGCGTAGCGGGAAGCTGAATTTGACGTTCGAGCCGTACGATCTGAAGTTGATCCACCCGTTTACCGTGGCGGTCAATACGCGTACGCATACGCCCGACGTACAGGTGCAGCTCGAGTACGACGGCGTGATCGGCTACGGCGAAGCGTCGATGCCGCCTTACCTCGGCGAGACGCAGGAATCGGTCTGCAAATTCCTCGGATCGCTCGATCTCGGCCAGTTCGCCGATCCGTTCCGAATGGACGAAATTCTCGAATACGTCGATTCGGCGGCTCCCGACAACCGGGCGGCGAAAGCGTCGGTCGATATCGCGCTGCACGATCTGACCGGAAAGCTGCTCGGTCAGCCGTGGTATAAGATATGGGGACTCTCGCCGGAGAAAGCTCCCGACACGTCGTTCACGATCGGGATCGATACGGCGGACGTCGTACGCAAGAAAGTGGAGGAGACGTCGCCCTATAACGTCATTAAGGTGAAGATGGGGCTCGACAACGACAAGGAGCTGGTCGAAATCATCCGTTCGGTGACCGATAAGCCGCTGTGCGTCGATGCCAACCAGGGTTGGAAGGATAAGGAGAAGGCGTTGGAGATGATCGAGTGGCTCAGCGAACGCAATACGCTGTTCGTCGAACAGCCGCTGCCGAAAGAGATGATCGACGAGACGGCATGGATTCGGGAGCGAAGCCCGCTGCCGATTATGGCCGACGAGTTTTTACAACGGCTGCCGGACGTCCGGCGTGCCGAGGGGGTGTACGACGGGATCAACATCAAGCTGATGAAGAGTACCGGCCTGCGTGAAGCCTATAAAATGGCGGTGTTGGCCAAGGCGTTGGGAATGAAACTGATGATCGGATGTATGACCGAGACTTCCTGCGCTATAACGGCGGCGGCCCAACTGGCGCCGATGATGGACTGGGCCGACCTGGACGGCAATCTGCTGATTTCGAACGATCGATTCGACGGGGCCCGGATCGTCGATGGGCAGGTGACGCTGCCCGACCGTCCTGGAATCGGGGTCGTTCCGGTTTAGATTTTTTGAAGAGTACGAGTAAGGAATATAATAAATAAAATAAAGGGCGCCGAATTGAGCGCCCTTGGTTTTTACTTTTTGTTTAACGCCTCTCTCAGCAGGCAGTCGACTAAAATCAGATCATTGTCTTCCCCCACTACTTCTTTGGAGAAAAGTTCTTCATCAGCCAGCCTTTCGGCATTAAAACCGTACTCATTGTAACTTTCGTCCATAGGCACAATTTGATTTTGATCGTTTGTACCTATATAACGCCCGACTCCGGCGATTATTGCCTTTAACTCAAGATTAACTGCTTTTCGTCGATCATTTTGCGCATGTTGATCAGCGCATAACGCATCCGTCCGAGCGCCGTGTTGATGCTGACGTTGGTTTCGTCGGCTATCTCCTTGAAACTAAGTCCCATGTAGTAGCGCATCAGGACGACTTCCTTTTGTTCGGCCGGCAGGAAATCCACCAGTTTGCGAACGTCCTCGGCGATCTGATCGGAGATCATCCGGTCTTCGACCGTCGAATCGGAGAGTTTCCGGTTGTTCAGCAGGTCGTATCCGGCTTCGCCTTCGGAGATGTGGTTTTGCTGTTTTTTCTGTCGGAAATGGTCGATCACCTGATTGTGCGCGATACGCAGTACCCACGAAAGAAATTTTCCGTTTTCGGTGTATCGTCCGTCGTTCACGAAACGGATTACTTTGATAAGAGTTTCCTGGAAAATATCGTCGGCCAGGTCCCGGTCCTTGACCATCATGTTGATGTAATCGAAGACCCGTCGCCGGTGCCGGTTGACAAGTACAGTTACAGCATTCTCATTGCCTGACAGATAGACATTAAGCAAATCGTTGTCACTTAACTTCTTCAGATTCATATACTACTCGTTATTAGTTTAGAGTAGATATTCTCGATAGGCAATTCTTTTAAAGAATTAGACTTTAGCGTCGCAATATACATAAATTTTTTGAATTCGCAAATTTTTCTACTCAACATGATTTCGATCCTTTTTACAAAAGCTGTGCCATAATTTGATAAACAGCCTGCTGGAAATTTGCGGGAATCAAAAAATCTGCAAAATTTCCGGAAATACGGAATTTGCAGATTCGGGATAAGACGGATCGGGAAAATCCCGGAGCGTTTTGGCCTATTCTTCGGCGTTGTTTTCGTCCAACAAGTTGGATACCAGAATCCGGCCGCAATATTCGCAAACGATGATTTTCTTATTCATCCGGATGTCCAACTGGCGCTGGGGCGGGATGCGGTTGTAACAGCCGCCGCAAGCGTCGCGTTTCACGGTAACGACTGCCAGTCCGTTGTGCACGTTTTCGCGGATGCGTTTGTAAGCGGCCAGCAGCCGGCTGTCGATTTTCACGGCGGCGGTTTCCGACTGCACGGCGAGGCTTTCGATCTCTTTGGCCGTCTCCTGGTCGATGCTTTCCAGCTCCGCTTTCTTGGCGGCGAGGTCGATTTTGCGGTCTGCTACGATCGCCTGAGCGTCTTCGATCATTTTTTTCTTGACCTTGCTGTCCGCACTGTATTCCTTGATTTTTTTCTCACACAGTTCGATCTCCAGCTTCTGGTATTCGATCTCCTTGGACAGGGAATCGAACTCCCTATTGTTGCGGACGTTGTCCTGCTGGTGTTCGTATTTGGCGATCAGCGTTTTGGCCTGCTCGATCTCTTCCTTGCGCTGTTTGGTCGAAGCCGTCAGTCCGTCGATCTCGGACGTGATGTTGGCAATGCGGGTTTCGAGACCGGCTATTTCGTCTTCGAGATCCTGCACTTCAAGCGGCAACTCACCCTTGATCTTGTTGATTTCGTCGATTTTCGAGTCGATTTTCTGGAGCTCGTACAACGCGATGATCTTTTCCTCTACGGAATAGTCGTTCGATTCGTTGTTTTTTCTGCTGGATGTCGCCATATCTGTAAGAAATTTCTTAAACTAAATAATTTACCGGGTTTATCGAATGTTCACTCTTGCGAACTGCAAAAGTAGCTATTTTTTTTGTAATAATATCATGCAAAAGTGCTATTGCGCAATATTCGCTTTCGAAATGTCCTACGTCTGCCGCGACGATCCGTCCGTCCGGAGTGTAGAAATCGTTGTATTTGAAGTCCGACGACAGGTAGAGATCCGCGCCCGCAGCGACGGCGTCTTCGATCATCGAAGCTCCGGCTCCGGTGCACAGCGCTATGCGTGAGACGGTTTCGCGGCACAGGGCGCTGTAACGGATCGCGTCGCAGTTCAACAGTCGTTTGGTCTCTCGCAGAAACTCCAGCGTCGGGCGCGCTCTGCCGGGCAGTTCCCCGACGATGCCGAACCCCGATTCGGGAACTGTTTCCGGATTCGGTTTCAGCGTCCGCATATTTTGCAGTCCGAGCAATTGCCCGAGCCGGAAACTCATACCCCCGTCGGCGCTGTCCAGATTGGTGTGCGCGGCATAGAGCGAGATGCCGGCGATCAGGCAGCGCGCGGCGATCCGTTGCGAAGCGTCGGCCCCGACGATCCGGCGTAACGGGTGGAATAGCAGCGGGTGATGCGACACGATCAGGTTGGCCCTGTGCCCGATCGCTTCGTCGACGACCGCTTCGGTGACGTCCACGCAGATCAGAACGCCCGTCAGTTCGGCATCCGGGAATCCGATGTTCAGCCCGCTGTTGTCGTAGGTTTCCTGCAGTTGCAGCGGAGCGAACTCTTCGATGACGGTTGCTACGTCGCGTATTTTCATGTCGTTCGTTTTATCGGATGGTTAAAACAGCGATTGTTCGACGATTACCGGACGCCGGGGCTGTTCCGGTTCGGGCGTTGCGGTCGGTTCTTCCGTGCGTGCGGCCTCTTCCGGCAGGCCGAAACGCGGCGCGGCGGTCGCCGGCTGCGGCGGGATCGGGATCTCGCGCTGCAAAAACCGCGGTACGGCCGGTCCTTCGACGGATTCCTCGGCGGCGGGCGGCGCGTCCGGCACGGCTGCGGCATCGGTTTGCAGCGACGGCGCAGCCGTCGCGGTTTCCGGTACCGAGGTGTCGATGAAGATTTCGTCGCCGCCCGATTTCAACTCTTCGCGGACTTCCAGCAGCAAGGCGCGCATACCCTGTAGTTTTTCGATGATCTCAAGGTTGCGCTCCACGCCTTCGCGGTTGTCCCGCAACCGTTTGGCCGCTCCGGCGAGCGTCATCCCGTTCTCTTTGACCAGGTGATAGATCAGTTTCAGGTTTTCGACGTCTTTCGGCGTGAACAATCGGTTGCCCTTTTTGTTCTTGTCGGGTTTGAGGATGTCGAATTTCTGTTCCCAGAAACGGATCAGCGACGGATTGACGTCGAACATCTCCGACACCTCCCCCATCGTGTAGTATATTTTGCGGTTTTTGCGCTCCATCGTGTCAAAATATGCGTACCCTTTCGTAGCCCAAGCAAGGTACAAAAAACAAACCTTTTTGTCAATGCCTTTTCCGAATTTCCCGTCCGGCGGAAAGCGGATGCGTGACATTCCGTTCGCAAATCTTGATTATTCTTTTTACATTTGCAGGCACAAATGTAAGCAATAAAACAGAATCCGCAGCCTGTTTGCCGTTTCCGGCGGAGCTTTCGTCCGGGGTGCGCGGCGTGCGGAGTTTATTTTTCAGGATGGATTTTCAGATTACGGGCGAAGTGGTCGGCGGAAACCGGCTCGGCCGCCGGCTCGGTTTCCCGACGGCCAATCTTGCCGTAGGCGAGTCGGTGCCGGCGCGTAACGGCGTGTATGCCGCGCATTTCACGGTGGACGGGAAGGTGTGGCCCGCGATGGTGAATCTCGGGCGTAAGCCGACGGTGGGCAGCGGTTTGGATCGGGTGCTCGAAGCGCATGTGCTCGGGTTCGACGGCGATCTGTACGGTCGCACCGTTACGGTCGACCTGTTGGAATTTGTTCGCAGCGAACGGAAATTCGGGTCTGTCGAAGAGCTTCGGCGGCAGATCGAAGCCGACCGGGCGCAGATCGTCCGGTTTTTCGAAAAGAACGGGAAGAAGAACGATAATCATAAAAAAATACGGAATATGTTGTTGGATTTGAATTTGCCTTACAAAGTGGCCGACATCGCGTTGGCCGGCTGGGGACGCAAGGAGATCGAGATCGCCGAGAAAGAGATGCCCGGACTGATGGCCGTCCGCCGGAAGTACAGTGCGCAGAAACCGTTGCAGGGGGCCCGCGTGATGGGGTCGCTGCACATGACGATCCAGACGGCCGTGCTGATCGAGACGCTGGTCGAGTTGGGAGCCGACGTGCGGTGGGCCAGTTGCAATATTTTTTCGACGCAGGATCATGCCGCCGCCGCGATCGCCGAGGCCGGCGTGCCGGTGTTCGCCTGGAAGGGCGAAACGCTCGAAGAATACTGGTGGTGTACGGCGATGGCGTTGAGTTTTCCCGGCGGCAAAGGTCCGAATCTGATCGTTGACGACGGCGGCGACGCTACGCTGCTGGTTCATAAGGGATATGCGGCCGAGAACGATCCGAAAACGCTCGATTACGCTCCGTCCAACCATGAAGAGGCGGTGATTCTCGACGTTCTGAAAAAATTGTTAGCCGAGGACAACGGCAAATGGCACCGCACGGTGGAGGCGTTGAAAGGGGTTTCCGAGGAGACTACGACCGGCGTGCACCGGCTGTATCAGATGCAGGCCCGCGGCGAGTTGCTGTTTCCGGCCATCAACGTGAACGATTCGGTGACCAAAAGCAAGTTCGACAACCTGTACGGTTGCCGCGAATCGCTGGCCGACGGGATTAAACGGGCGACCGACGTGATGATCGCCGGCAAGGTGGTGGTCGTATGCGGTTACGGCGACGTGGGCAAAGGCTGCGCCGCGAGTATGCGTTCTTACGGAGCACGGGTGATCGTGACCGAGATCGACCCGATCTGCGCGTTGCAGGCCGCGATGGAAGGATTCGAGGTGAAGACGGTCGAAGACGCTCTGCCCGAAGGCAATATTTACGTCACGACGACCGGCAACTGCGATATCCTGCGGGTCGAACACATGGAAAAAATGCGCGATCAGGCGATCGTCTGCAACATCGGGCATTTCGACAACGAAATCCAGATGGATAAGCTGAACGCCTATCCGGGGATCGCGCGCACCGAGATCAAACCGCAGGTCGACAAGTATACGTTCCCCGACGGACACGCCATTTTCGTGCTGGCCGAAGGGCGTTTGGTCAATCTGGGTTGCGCGACCGGCCATCCGTCGTTCGTGATGAGCAATTCGTTTACGAACCAGACGCTGGCGCAGATCGAGCTGTGGACCGAAAAGATGGAAGTGAACGTTTACCGCCTGCCAAAGCACCTCGACGAAGAGGTGGCTCGGCTGCATCTGGAGAACCTCGGCGTGCACCTGACCAAACTGACGCAGAAACAGGCCGATTATATCGGCGTGCCGGTCGAAGGTCCTTACAAGGCCGATTTCTACCGGTATTAGGATAAAACGGTATTTCATCGCTCTATCGGAAGCGACTTCTCGGACGGGGAGTCGCTTTTTTGTATATGTGTTTGGATTATAGGAATATTTTTTTAAAATTTGAAATACCGAAAACCTTAAAATTATTCGTTATGAAAACAAAAGCGGTTTTAATTCTGACCTTGTTTACTTTGGCGATATCCGGCATTGCATGCAAGGGGCAGGTATCTCCAGAGGAAACGAATATTACGGGCGTCTGGAGGCTCGTTCGGAACAATCCGGCCCGGGATTCGGCGATGAAAGAGTTTCCGGCTGAATTTACCGAGATCAAGCAGATTACCGACGGACATTTTTCATGGATGCTGATGTCCGATGCCGAGGGAACGGTCTTCAACGGGGCCGGCGGAACCTACCGGCTCGACGGGGATACCTATACCGAAACGATCGATTACGGCTTGCCGGGGATGGTCCGTTTTATCGGGAAACAGGCCGTCTATCAAATCGGCGTAGAGCGGGATACGATGCGGATATCGGGAGTGCTCGACGATCAGATCGAAGTGCGGGAGGTCTGGGTCAGGGTGCTGAAATAACGGAGAAACGATGCCCGTTTGCAATAAAAAGAGACTGTCGCCGCATTGCGGGGCAGTCTCTTGCGTTTTTCCTCGGAAAATTATTTTACGGGCGTTTTTTTGATGTCTTTGATTCGCAGTTGGGCCGACACGGTGCCCCGGTAGTGGTTCTCGACGACCGAATAGCAGACGTCGATGCATTTGCCCGAACGCACATGCTCGTAATGGGTCGGTTGCTGGAACGCGATGGCCGGGATCGATGTGTTCGGTTTCTGTCCCTGGATCAGGTCCATTTTCAGGTGTTCCTGCTCCGCCCCGACCAACCGGGCGTCGCCGCGGTTGCTGACGCCGCGCGTTACGAATACCGGCGCGTTGTTTTCCGGGCCGAACGGTTGGAAACGGTTTAACGTCGTCCGGAATTTGTGCGTGATGTCGCTGAACAGCAATTCCGAGTCGATCTCCACCTGCGGGATCAGCATTTCGGGATCGATGTGCTCCTCGACATAATCGTTGAACCGCCGCGTGAACTCTTCCACGTTTTCGGGCCGCATCGTCAGGCCTGCCGCATAGATATGTCCTCCGAAATTTTCCAACAGGTCGGCGCACGATTCGACGGCCTGGTACAGGTCGAAGCCCGGCACGCTGCGCGCCGAACCGGTGACGTACCCGTTGCTCATCGTCAGTACGACGGTCGGCCGATAGTAAGTCTCGATTAGCCGGGAGGCCACGATGCCGACGATCCCCTTCATCCATTTCGGATTATAGATCACCGTGCTTTTGCGGTTTTTCAGTTCCGGCCGGCTTTCGATGATCTCGTGGGCTTCCTGTGTGATCGAACGGTCGATGTTCTTGCGGTCCTGATTGCAGGTGTCGATGAAGGCCCCGTATTCGGAGGCGACCTCTTCGTCGCGCGCCACCATCAGGTATACGGCCGAGTGTCCGCCCGACGGAGCGGCGTTCTCGTCGTCGGAATCGACTTCCATGCGGCCCGCCGCGTTGATACGCGGCCCGATCTTGAATACGATGTCGTCGATGGTGATGACATGCTTGTCGAGGCCGCAGATTTTAATGATCGACGAAAGGCCCTTGCCGGGCTTTTCGTTCAGGCGTTTGAGGCCGTAATAGGCCAGAATCCGGTTTTCGCCTACCAGCGGCACGATGTCCGAGGCGATGCTAACGACTACCAGGTCGAGCAGGCATTCCACTTCCGAGAAAGGCAATCCTTTGAACTGACAATACCCCTGTAGCATTTTGAACCCTACGCCGCATCCCGACAGTTCCTTGAACGGATAGTTGCAGTCGGGCCGCTTGGAGTCGAGCACCGCCACCGCTTCGGGAATGGTGTCCCCCGGCAGGTGATGGTCGCAGATGATAAAGTCGATTCCTTTGGTCTTGGCATAGGCGACCTTTTCCGTCGCTTTGATCCCGCAGTCGAGCGCGATGATCAGCCCCACGCCCTTGCGCTGCGCGTAGTCGATCGCTTTGACCGAAATGCCGTAGCCTTCGGTGTAGCGGTCGGGAATGTAGAACAGCAGCGACGAGAGTCCCAACCGGCGCAGGAACGAATAGACCAGCGCGACGGCGGTCGTTCCGTCTACGTCGTAATCGCCGTAGACCATGATCGGCTCGTTTCGTTTGACGGCTTTGTCGATCCGTTCGACGGCGCGGTCCATATCCTTCATCAGGAACGGATCGTGCAGGTTCTCCAGTTTCGGGTTAAAGAATTGCCATGCTTCCTCTTCGGTTTCGATGCCACGCTGAACAAGTAGGTTGGCAAGCACCGGCGGGATATCGAGCGCGGCGGCCAGCGCGGCCACCTTCGCAGCATCCCCTTGGGGCTTGAGTACCCATCTTTTTTCTGCTGACATAACGTTTTTTATTTATTAATTGCTTATTAATCAAATTTTAATCCGTCCCTGTTTCCCGGGCGACGGGCCCCGGCCCTTCCCGCGTGCCGTCACCGTACCTCGCAGCGGAGCAATTGTCCGAAATGCGCGGCGAATTTGCGGGCGACCTCTTCCAGCGTCGGCCGCATCCCGGTCTCCTTTTCGATCGACGTGACTCCTTTGTCGACGAATCCGCACGGATTGATGTACGAAAAATAGCGCAGGTCGGTCGTTACGTTCAGCGCGAAGCCGTGCATCGTTACGTAACGGGACGCTTTGACTCCGATCGCGCAGATTTTTCGCGCGCGCGGGGAATCTCCTTCGATCCATACGCCGGTCGCGCCGGCGAGTCGTCCGCCGGCGATACCGTATTCGGCGATCGTCCGGATCACGCTCTCCTCGATCGTCCAAATATAATCCTTCAGGTTCGTGCCGAGCCGTTCGAGATCGAGAATCGGATAGCCGACCAACTGTCCGAGACCGTGGTAGGTGATGTCCCCGCCGCGGTCGGTCTGGAAATAAGTGGCCCCGATCCGTTTCAGGAAACCGTCGTCGACCAGCAGGTTCGACGCGTGCCCGCTTTTGCCGAGCGTATAGACGTGCGGGTGTTCGACGAAGAGCAGTACCTGCTCCGCTTGTCCGCCACCGTTTCGTTTGGCGTCCAGCAGGGCGTTGAAGAAGCGTTTCTGCTCTTCCCAGGCTGCGGAGTATTCCGTCCGTCCGACGTATTTGCTGGTAACGGTTTCCATGTTTCGTTTATTTTTTGCTTCCGCAACATTGCATCGCCTTCTCGGCCATGTAGGACGAACGCACCATCGGGCCGCTTTCGACGTAAAGCATACCGCGTCGCAGCGCTTCTTCCTTGTAAGTTGCGAATTTTTCAGGAGTTACGTAATCGGCGACCGGCAGGTGTTTCAGCGTGGGCCGCAGGTATTGGCCGATCGTCATAATCCGGACGCCGTTGGCGACCAGGTCGTCGATCGCGGCGAGCACTTCGTCGTCGGTTTCGCCGAGACCGACCATCAGGCCGCTTTTGGTTCGGCAGCCCGACCGCGCGATATGCGACAAAGTTTTGAGACTGACTTCGTAACGGGCGCGCGAGCGCACCTGCGGAGTCAGCCGGGCGACGGTTTCGACGTTGTGTCCGATAATATCCGGTTTGGCGGCGATCACCGTGTCGATCAGGTCTTCCCGCGCATCGAAGTCGGGAATCAGCAATTCGATCGAAGTATCCGGATTTTCGCGGCGAACGGCCCGTACCGCTTCCGCCCATATTTCGGCTCCGCCGTCGGGCAGATCGTCACGCGTTACGGAAGTGACGACACAATGTTTCAATCCCATCAATCGAACGGAACGGGCGAGTTTCTGCGGCTCATCCGGGTCGGGCGGTAACGGTTTTCCGGTGGCTGTCGCACAGAACTTGCACGAACGGGTACAGATTTCACCCAGGATCATGAAAGTCGCTGTTCTGCGGCTCCAGCATTCGGCTTGGTTGGGGCATCGTCCGCTGCTGCATATCGTATGCAGCCCATGTTCCTGTACGATGCGAGCTACTTCGCCGAAATTACTACTGTTATGGAGCTTGATTTTCAGCCAGTCCGGTTTTTTATGTCGCGTTACCTCATCATGACAATCAGGCATTTTTAATTTTATTTACTTTCCAATTGCTACAAATGTAACGTTTTTTTTCAAAATCGAGCCTGTTTCGGGATAATAAATTGCGACGGAACGTCGGATTCGGGATGATTTTTTATCGTTTGTTTTTGCTGCCGGCGCTTCCTGCCGCGCGAAACGAAAAAACGTTCCCGGAAATCCGGGAACGTTTTTAATATCAGGAAAGTAAAGGATCTTATACGCAGCCCTGGGCCAGCATGGCGTTGGCCACTTTCATGAAGCCGGCAATGTTGGCGCCGTTGACGTAGTTGACGTATCCGTCGGGGCCGGTGCCGTATTTCACGCAAGCGGCGTGGATGTCTTTCATGATCGAGTGCAGTTTCTGGTCGACTTCCTGCGGAGACCATGACAGACGCATCGAGTTCTGCGTCATTTCGAGGCCGGAAGTGGCTACGCCGCCGGCGTTCGACGCCTTGCCCGGCGAGTACAGCAGTTTGTTGTCCAGGAAGGCCTTGATCGCTTCGGGCGTAGAGGGCATGTTGGCGCCTTCGGCAACGCAGAAACAGCCGTTTGCGATCAGCGTTTGGGCCTCGTCGCCGTTCAGTTCGTTCTGCGTGGCGCACGGCATCGCGATGTCGCATTTTACGCTCCACGGACGCTGTCCTTCGTAGTAGGTGGCTTCCGGATATTTTTCAGCGTACTCTTTGATGCGGCCTCGGAAAATGTTTTTCAGTTCCATTACATAGGCCAGCTTATCGGCATCGATGCCTTTCGGGTCGTAGATGTATCCCGACGAATCGGAAAGCGTTACGACCTTGGCGCCGAGCTGGGTCGCCTTTTCGCAGGCGTACTGCGCCACGTTGCCCGATCCGGAAATCGCTACGGTCTTGCCTTTGAAGCTTTCGCCCCGCGTAGCCAGCATCTCCTGGGCGAAGTAGCAGGTGCCGTACCCGGTGGCTTCCGGACGCAGCGGACTGCCGCCCCAGCCGAGGCCCTTGCCGGTCAGCGTGCCGGTAAATTCGTTGCGCAGCCGCTTGTACTGGCCGAACATGAAGCCGATTTCGCGTCCGCCCACGCCGATGTCGCCGGCCGGCACGTCCGTGTTTGCTCCGATGTGACGTTGCAGTTCGGTCATGAACGACTGGCAAAAGCGCATTACTTCGTTATCGGACTTGCCTTTCGGGTTGAAGTCCGAGCCGCCCTTGCCGCCGCCCATCGGCAGCGTCGTCAGGCTGTTTTTGAAGGTTTGCTCGAAGGCGAGGAACTTCAGAATGCTCAGGTTTACCGACGAGTGGAAACGGATGCCGCCTTTATAGGGGCCGATCGCGCTGTTCATTTCGACGCGGTAGCCTTTGTTGATCTCGATCTCCCCCTTGTCGTTGAGCCACGGAACGCGGAACATCACGATTCGTTCGGGTTCGGCGATGCGTTCCAGGACTTTCATTTTCTGGAGCACGGGATTTTCGAGGATGTACGGGGCCAGCGATTCTACGACCTCGTGTACGGCCTGGTGAAACTCTTTTTCACCCGGATTTCTGGCGATGATATCGGCCATGAAATCGTCGACATACTTTTGAACGTGTTTTTCCATAGGATTCGGAATTTTATAGAGATTTGTTTTTTCGCACTGTCGGTGTTTGCGACCGTAAAAATAGGTGAATAATATCAGAACGGCAAACGACGATCGGGCATTCGGCCGGCGGATCGTACCGGTGTTAAAAATATAACGGTTCGATTCGTTACTAAATGTTTTTTAAATTTCCGGTATTGATTTCAAATGATAAGCCTTTTGCGAAATCTGGCCGAAAATTGTCAGCGGATAAAAAAAAATTATTTTTTTTAAATTACAATTTAACATGCGCGCTGCGACGGGATTTTACGCCGTCCGCATTTTTCGTGCCGGCTATTTCCCGCCGTTCTCTTCGAGAAACCGCCTGCGAATGATCTCGGCGACCGAACTCCCCTTTTGTTTGCTCTCGAGCCACGACAAAATGTCGAGGTAATAAAACGTCCGGCGTTCGAACGGGTGGTGCTCGAGCGGTTTGAGCCGTTCGTACAGTTGGCGCAGCTCTTCTTTCAGGTTGGTGGCGTACATCGAGTTGAGCCGTTTGAGGAAGGCCATGATCTCCTGTTGCACCTGGTGCATGTCGTTCATCTTGACCAGGAACAGGCACACCGAGCGCACCTGGTAGTCCAGGTTGTAGTCGATGCCCGCTTCGTAAGAGGCGATCAGGTTCAGGATGCGGGCGTAGCATTGCAGATCGCGGTGGATGCGCGGATCGCGCGTGCTGATGATCCTTCCGAGGTAGTCCATGCACTTGCGGTAGTCGCCGTGTCCGAAATAGAGGCAGGCGATTTTGTAGCAAAGCACCATCCGGTGGTGGATATCCAACTCGGTCCCGTAGTCGCGGATATACCGCTCCACTTCCGGGATCGTCCGGATGCCTTCCGCGAATGTGCCTTCCCAGAAATGCTTGTTGATGCGGTTGACGTAAATGATCTGCTGCCAGATCATCCGGGCGTTGTCGTTGATGGCGGCGATCGAGTCGGCTTCGTCTTCGAAGTCGTCCAATTTCTGGATGAACCGCCGGTAGCTGCGCAGCAGATAGAGTCCGTCAAGCAGCCGGGAGTATCCCCGCAGGTAGAGATCGTACATCAGCTCTTTCATGTGCGGCGCGCTGTCGAACAGCAGTATCCAGCGACAGACGTATTTGTAGCACGTCAGCATATCGTGCCGGATGTAGTTGTACCAGACCTGCGCCTGGTACAGGTATACTTTTTCGGTGAACGAAAGCTGCCGTTCGTCGTCGTATTTCGCCAGCGTCGGGCCGTAGACCTGGACGATCATGTCGAGGTCTTTCTGCGTACGGGCGTATCCCAGTTGCAGGTAGAGCCCGTAGAGCTGCGACCCGCTGTTCGACAGTTCGTTGATGTTTTTGATCCGCGTGCACAATTCGGCGACTTGCCGGCTGACCGTTTCGCTTTTGGCGACCAGTCCGCGGGAGACGCTCAGCGTCCCGAGCCTTTTCTGAAACTCGATGATTTCGATAGCCTGCGTGTACTGTTCGTAGAACAGCGCCTGTTCTTTCGCCTTTTCGAGGATCTTGGTGCTTTGCCGGAACAATCCCTTGTCGTACAGGATGCGGGCGAAGTCGATCTGTTCGCGAAGTTGGATCGGAACCGTGCGTTGCGCGTCGAGCAGCCGGATGCTGACCAGGATCTGTTTGTAGAGGTGCGCCTTCATGTTCGGCAGCTGTTCCTTCTTGATCGGGCAGCGCTGGAGGATTTTCGTTTCGTCGTATTCGTCCAACGCGTCCATGCAGTCGAAAAGCGAAATGAACTTCGCTTCCTGGTTGCCGGACAGGCGGGTGGCGTAGAGTTTGAAGTTGCGCTTCTCCGCCTTGCTCATGCTCCGGATCAGGTCGTATACGGACTCTTGTTTTCCAGTTACGATGTTCATCTTTTTCGGATTTGTAACAAGCAAAATTACGAAAAAATACAGACAAACCGAAATTTAATGGCTATCTTTGTAACGCATTATTCGAACTGAAATTATGTCTGAATCATCATCACGTTACGCGGGACGCGGGGTTTCGTCGTCGAAAGAGGACGTGCACGCTGCGATCAAAAGCATCGACAAGGGGCTTTACCCCAAGGCGTTTTGTAAAATCATTCCGGATTTTCTGTCGGGCGACGACGGGTCGTGTCTCGTCATGCATGCCGACGGAGCCGGCACCAAATCGGCGTTGGCTTACGCTTACTGGCGGGAAACCGGCGACTTGTCGGTGTGGAAAGGCATCGCGCAGGACGCGGTCGTCATGAATACCGACGACCTGCTGTGCGTCGGCGTGACCGACAACATTCTGCTGTCGTCGACCATCGGGCGGAACAAGCACCTGATCCCCGGCGAGGTGATCGCCGCGGTGATCAACGGCACCGAAGAGTTTTTGCAACACTTGCGCGAACTGGGGGTCGGGATCTATTCGACCGGGGGCGAAACGGCCGACGTGGGCGACTTGGTGCGGACGATTATCGTCGACAGCACCGTAACGGCGCGTACCCGGCGCAGCGACGTGATCGACAATGCGAATATCCGCAGCGGCTGTTATATCGTCGGACTCAGTTCGTCGGGACAGGCGACCTACGAGGACGAATACAACGGAGGGATGGGCAGCAACGGATTGACTTCGGCCCGGCACGACGTTTTTGCGAAGATCGTCGGCGAGAAGTATCCGGAAACGTTCGATCCGGAGGTTCCCAAAGATTTGGTTTATACCGGTAAATACCGTTTGACCGATACCGTAAAGGGATGTCCGCTGACGGTCGGCAAACTGGTGCTGTCGCCGACGCGGACATACGCTCCGGTTGTCCGGGCAATGTTGCAGGAGCACCGCGGCGATATTCGCGGCATGATCCATTGCAGCGGCGGCGGACAAACCAAAATTCTGCATTTTATCGACAAGTTGCACGTGGTCAAGGATAATCTGTTCGAAACGCCGTTGCTGTTCCGGATTATCCAGCGGGAATCGCAGACGCCGTGGCGCGAAATGTACAGCGTGTTCAACATGGGACACCGGATGGAGCTTTACGTCGACAGCGAAGCCGTGGCGGACGACCTGATCCGGATTTCGAAAAGCTTCGGGGTCGATGCGCAGGTCGTCGGTCGTGTCGAAGCGGCCGATAAGGCTTCGGTGACGATTACGCATCAGAACGGGACGTTCGATTATTATAAATAGGACGGGATCCGTTTGAAGAAAACGGCAAGCCGGCTTCCCCCGATCGGGGGAAGCCGGCTTGCTTTTCGGTCGGAAACCGCCGGTTTCTTTTTTGGGGCAAAAAAATAAAGGGTCTTCCTGGAAGATCCTTTACTTTTTATCTGTAAGCGTCCGAAAACGCCCGCGATTATTGAGCGGCAGCAGCCGTGTCGGCAGCGGCAGCGGTCGTATCGGCAGCAGCAGCGGCAGCGGCGGCAGCAGCAGCTTCGGCGGCAGCGATCGAATCGGCAGCCTTGGCAGCGGCGATCGAGTCGGCTTTGGCTTTTTCAGCGCCGGCGTTACCGCAAGAAGCGAAAGAAACGCAGGCAGCAACAACTGCGAGCATCATTACAGATTTAGTAAAAGTTTTCATAGTGACAAGAATTAATTGGTTGAATTATTCAGGCGCAAAGGTATAAAAATGATTGGTTATTGGAACAGTTATCCAGTGAAATTTTTGCCGAAAAATGAATTTTCCCGGTAAAAAATTTGGTTTTGTCGGATATTTTTCGTATAACCGAAGCGGCGCCGGGATCGAAAGCCCCGAATATTACTCTTTTGCGGCGGCATTCCCGGCGGAACTGTCGGGGAGAAGCGACTGGCTCTCCTTGAAAGACGACAACGGAATCTCTTCGCGGGCGACGAATGCGCGGTCGAAAGCGTCTTTGATCTTTCCCCACAGGATGGTCGCTTCTTCCGCAGTCAGGCAGTTGCCGACGGTGACCTTGAAATAAGGAGTGTCGTAAGTCATGTCGGCCGGTATGCCCGGATATAACTCCCGAAAGCGGCTGAGCGCATTCTGCCCCGCCGAACGCGCGTTCTGGCTGTTGTCCGAAAAGATGCGTACCCGATATCCGCGTATTTTGACGCCGGACTGGTTCGTCTGCATCGAACTGACGGCCGAAGCGGCCGTGCCGTGCTCGGTAATCTGTATGCGGCTGCCGTAGGAACCGTCCGGTGCGGCCAGTTGGTTTTTAAACCCGCCCAGTCCCTGGGCTGCGACCGTGGCTGCGGCAGCGGCGAGCGGCAGCAGAATCGTCATGAACTTTTTCATAGATCGATATTTTGCAGGATGTCGGAAAGCTTGATCCCGAACTGCCTGAGAAAGCGTTCGGTCTCCATATCCTCGATTACGTATTTTTTGCGCATCAGGCCGGCCCGGGCTACGACGACGCCGGAGACGGTCGTTCCTTGGACGCCCCGCGACAGCGTGCTCATTACGCCGATCGCGCCGAGCATACCGCCTTCGAAACGCACGTTGACCGGAACGCGCACCGTACCGTCGAATTTGCGAGGCAGTTTTACCTTTTCGTCCACCCGGGCCTGAACCAGCGTTCGGTCGCCCTTTTCCAGCGTCAGTTCGGCGCGCGCGACCGTGAGGTTCGTTCCCGATCCGTTCGACGCGCGTACGAACAGGTCGATGGCCGTCTGGGAAGTGCCTACGGACTGGACTTGTACGGATTCGATTCCGTCGTAGGAGAGATCTTCGACCCGTACGCACGAAACGATCGGCAGTATCAGCAGCAGGATAATCAGTTTTTTCATGGGCTTGATTGTTTTTACGTCGATGAAACGGGCTTTTCGGCGCTGTAAATCTGCGCTACGCCGCCGAACAGGTTTTTGAAACGCGCGTTGCGGAAGCCCGCGTCGCGGAGAATTTCGGTGAAGCGTTTCCCGTAGGGAAATTCGCCGACCGATTCGGGCAAGTAGGCGTAGGCCGCGCCGTCTTTCGAGATCATTCCGCCGATCCGGGGCAGCACCCGGAGAAAGTAGAATCCGTAACAGGCTCTGAAGATCCGGTTCTGCGGCATACCGAATTCCAGCACGTAAAGCCTTCCGCCGGGCTTCAGGGCCCGGTACAGGCCGGTCATTCCGCCCGGCAAGTCTTCGAAGTTGCGGACGCCGAACGCTACGGTGGCGGCGTCGAACCTTCCTTCGCCGTATCGGGGCGTCTCGGCGTCTCCCTGCGACAGCCGGATGCGGCCGGAGAGTCCTTTCCGTTCCACCTTTTCGCGGCCGATGGCCAGCATCCGTTCGGAGAGGTCGATGCCGGTGATCTGCGCTGCGGGACACGCTTCGGCCAGCATGATGGCCAGGTCGCCCGTGCCGGTCGCCATATCCAGGATTTCGGCGGGCCGGTGCAGGCGCACCATTCGCACCACCCGGCGGCGCCATCCCCGGTCGATGCCGAGCGACAACAAGTGGTTCAGCAGGTCGTACCGGCGGGCGATCCCGTCGAACATCGTTCGCACCTGTTCTTTTTTGCTTTCCGTCTGGTTATAGGGTTTCATCGTTCGGCACTATTCGAAGCGGATCGTTTTCTCCGGCAAAATTAGTGAAATTATCATCGTCGGCAAAGCCAGCAGCGCTACAATGAACAGGAAGGTCGCGGCATTCAGCAGCGCCAGCCACCCCCAGTCGATGAAAATCGGTACGGTGGTCAGGAAATATCCCTCCTGGCTCAGCGAAATCCATCCGGTGCAGTGCTGTAAGAGACACAGGCCGATGCCGACCACGTTGCCCCAAAACATTCCTTTTATAATGACGAACGACGAGCGGATCACGAACATCTTCTGCAGGGCGCGGTTCCCCATGCCGAGCGCTTTCAGCGTGCCGATCATCGACGTGCGTTCGAGCAGGATGATCAGCAGGGCGGCGATCATGTTGAACAGCGCCACGAGCAGCATCACCGTAATGATGACTCCGGCGTTGACGTTGTGCGCGTCGAGCCAGTCGAAGATCATCGGGAAACGCTCCCGGATGTTGATGACGCGCAACGAGTCGTGTTCGTCTCCCGTCAGGTTGTCGAAAACGACTTGGTAGACGTCGTCCGTAAAAGGCTCCAGCCGTCCGAAATCGGACGTGGCGATTTCGAACCCGGTGATCTGCGTCGAATCCCATCCGTTGAGTCGCTGGACGTTGCGTAGGTCGGTCAGCACCATCATGTGGTCTATTTCGCTGAACTGCGTGTCGTAAATGCCCGCGACCCGGAAGAGGTCGCGCCGCGGCGGATCCTGGATGAACAGCATTTCCAGCGGATCCCCGACCGAAACTTCGAGCAGGTCCGCCAGCGAACGGGAGACCGCGATATCCTTGGTGCGGACGCCGCTTTGCACGTCGGGCAGTTCGCCCTCCACGAGGTTTTGTCGGAAAAACGACCAGTCGTACGTGCTGTCCACTCCCTTCAGTACGACGCCCTGCATCGCGCGTTCTCCGCGCGGAATGCCGATCGTGACGGCATAGGGATACATTCCCGAAAAATTCCGCACGCTGCGGATTTGCGACAGGAACGGCTGGTTTTTCGAAATGGGAACCGTTTCGTACGAAACGTTCCCGTCGAGGTTGACGATCTGAACATGGGAGCCGAATCCGCTCAGTTTCGCGGCGATCTCTCGCTTGAATCCGAAAATCACGCTGAGCGATATGATCATTACGGCGATGCCGATCGCGACGCTCAGCGTGGCGATGCGCACCATCACGTTGTTTTTGCGCCCGCCGGTTTGCGTCGCGATTCGCCGCGCCAGGAAATATTCGAGGTTCAGTCTGCCCATATCCGCCGTAAAATAGTTTAAAAGCTACAAAGTAACGTAAAATTTCGTATTTTTGCATATAATCGGGAGGTTGGTTTTTGCGCCTGCGCGCAGAACGGGCGAAAAAACGCTACCGTATTAATAAAATGCCGTTATGGAAAAGACAGCTTTGGTTACCGGCGCTTCCTCGGGAATAGGGACTGCCACCGCCCGCGCACTGGCGCGGCTGGGGTACGACCTCGTAATCACCGGGAGGCGCACCGACCGTTTGCAGAAACTCAACGACGAACTGGAAAGAGAGTACGGCGTGAAAGTGCATGTGCTGGGATTCGACATCCGGGACCGTTTTCAGACCGAAGGCGCGCTGAGCGCGTTGCCCGACCGTTTCCGGGAAGTGGACCTGCTGGTCAACAATGCGGGACTGGCGTCCGGTTTCGAGCACCTCGACGAGGGCGACCCGCACGACTGGGAACGGATGATCGACACGAACGTCAAAGGGTTGCTGTACGTGACCCGCGTCGTGTCGGGGTGGATGATCCGGCGCGGCAAGGGAGGGCATATCGTCAACCTCGGTTCGATCGCCGGAACGCAGGCTTATGAGAACGGAGCCGTTTACAGTGCTTCGAAGCATGCCGTGCACGCGCTTTCACAGGGGATGCGGATGGATTTCCTGAGTCACGGGATCAAAGTGACCGAGATCCGTCCCGGTATGGTCGATACCGAATTTTCGACGGTGCGTTTCCACGGGGATAAGAAACGGGCCGCGGAGGTGTACCGCGGCGTCGAACCGCTGACCGGCGACGACATTGCCGGGATCGTCGCATGGGTCGTTTCGCTGCCGCCGCACGTCAATATCAACGACATCGAGGTAATGCCGTCGCAGCAGGCCAATGCCTATATGACTTTCCGGAAACAGGAATCCGAAACAACGTAATAAAGCGCGAGCAAAAACGTTTTATTCTTAAAAACAGATCATAAGTTGAAACCGCACGTCTTGCAGCGTGCACAAAGAAAAAAGTTGAAAAATGTATTTAGGACCAATCAATGCGGAATGGGTGTTGCTGATCGTTATTGCGATCGTCGGTTTTATCGTGCAGGCGAAGCTCCAATCGGTTTTTAAAAAGTATTCCAAAGTGATGTTTCCCGGCGGTCTGACCGGTAAGGACGTGGCCGAACGGATGCTGCACGACAACGGGATTTACGACGTGAAGGTGGTTTCGACGCCGGGGCACCTGACCGATCACTACAATCCGGCCACGAAGACCGTCAATCTCAGCGAGTCGGTTTATAGCAGCAACAGTGTGGCCGCGGCGGCGGTAGCCGCCCACGAGTGCGGCCATGCCGTGCAGCACGCCCGCGAGTACGCTCCGCTGAAAATGCGTTCGGCGCTGGTGCCGGTGGTTAGTTTTTCGTCGCAGTGGGCGATGTGGGTGATTATTGCCGGAATGTTGCTGCTGAATACCTATCCGGCGCTGTTTTGGATCGGGATCGGTATGATCGCCGTATCGGCCGTTTTCAGTCTCATCACCCTGCCGGTCGAGTACAATGCTTCGGCTCGCGCGATGGAATGGCTGACCGGCAGCTACACGTTGAAGGGCGAACAGGCCGCGCAGGCGAAAGAGGCGTTGGCATGGGCGGCGCGCACCTATTTGGTCGCGGCTCTGTCGGCGGTCGTGACGCTGATCTACTATATCGGGATCGCCCGAAGGCAGTAAGATTTTCGATCGCATGAATCGATAAGGGACGGTTTTTCGAAAAACCGTCCCTTAAATTTTTGTCCCGATGGCGGGATGCGCCGCGCGATCGTCAGTATCCTGCCTCCGTGATCCGGTTCAGCGCATCTTCCAGGTCGGCGCAACTCTTTTCGATCGACCGGGCCAGGTCGCCGAACGGATTTTTGACCGTGTAGTTGTGGCAAGGCGGATACTCCATCACGAACCTTACGGCCGCCACGGTTCCTTCTCCCGACGGGAGCGTATCCCGGAGCGCTTCGGGAAAGCGGCGGGAATCCATGTACAGGCCCGTGCGTATCGTTTCCATATCCGATACGCATCCCGCAATGGCGTCGTTGATCGAATTCTCGGCCAGCCGGATATCGTCGATGACCGACAGCAGTTCGGGCTCCATGTACTGCATCGTCCCCGATTGTTTCAGGATGTCTTCCGAGGCCGACGTGGAGGTGAATACGTTTTTTTCGAGCAACAGCGTCAGGAATTTTCCGAGCATTTCGGGCGGCAACGTGTCGTAGCGGTCGCCGGCCCGTACGATGCGGTCGGTGGAAGCGCAGATGCGGCGGCAGTTGTCGGCGGTTTCCCGGTAATACTCGAACGATTCGCGTGCATCCGCTTTCAGCACCGCGATGACTTCCCGGATGTCCTGACGGTGGTTGTACTCCTGGATGGCCCTGTCCGTCCCGAAAGTCAGGACGATACTGGCCACTACGGCGATAAAGTTCGGGAAAAACGCTCTCCACGTTTCGGTTTCAAACAGATTCATCGGTTGGGTTCGTTTCATGTTCCGGCGGTTTCGGGGCCGGACGCAGGTTTGTCTAACGACTAAGGGTAATGATTTTGGCGCGGAGATCGGATGCGGGCCGAAGAAAAAAATCCCGGCGTTTTTGCGCCGGGATTTTTTCGGTTATAAAGGATTCTCGTCTTAAAGTTTCGGGCCGGCGGCAACCAGTTTCTTGCCGGCTTCGTTGCCTTCGAATTTCTTGAAGTTCTTGATGAAACGTTCGGCCAGGTCTTTGGCTTTGGCATCCCACTGCGCGGCTTCCGCATAGGTGTCGCGCGGATCGAGGATCTTCGGGTCTACGCCCGGCAGCGCGGTCGGAATTTCGAAGTCGAAGTACGGCATCTTTTTGGTCGGAGCCTTGTCTATCGAACCGTCGAGGATCGCGTCGATGATTCCGCGGGTGTCCTTGATCGAAATACGCTTGCCGGTTCCGTTCCATCCGGTGTTAACCAGATAGGCCTTTGCGCCGGAAGCCTGCATTTTTTTCACCAGTTCCTCCCCGTATTTGGTCGGATGCAGCGACAGGAAGGCTGCGCCGAAGCAGGCCGAGAAGGTCGGAGTCGGTTCGGTGATGCCGCGTTCGGTTCCGGCCAGTTTGGCGGTGAAGCCGGACAGGAAGTAGTATTTGGTCTGTTCCGGGGTCAGGATCGAAACCGGAGGCAGCACGCCGAAAGCGTCGGCCGACAGGAAGATCACCTTTTCGGCAGCCGGGCCTTTCGAAACCGGTTTAACGATGTTCTCGATGTGGTAGATCGGATACGAAACGCGGGTGTTTTCGGTTACCGATTTGTCGGCGAAATCGATCGAACCGTCCGCACGCACCGTTACGTTTTCGAGCAGCGCGTCGCGCTTGATGGCGTTCCAGATGTCCGGTTCGCTATCCTTGTCGAGGTTGATCACTTTCGCGTAGCAGCCGCCCTCGAAGTTGAAGACGCCGTCGTTGTCCCAGCCGTGCTCGTCGTCGCCGATCAGCAGACGTTTCGGGTCGGTCGAAAGGGTGGTTTTGCCGGTGCCGGACAGCCCGAAGAAGATTGCGGTGTTGCCGCCCTTCAGGTCGGTGTTGGCCGAGCAGTGCATCGAAGCCATGCCTTTGAGCGGCAGCAGGTAGTTCATGTAAGAGAACATGCCTTTTTTCATTTCGCCGCCGTACCAGGTGTTGATGATGACCTGCATCTTTTCGGTCAGGTTGAATACGACCGCCGTTTCGGAGTTCAGCCCCAGTTCCTTGTAGTTTTCCACTTTGGCTTTCGACGCGTTCAGTACGACGAAGTCGGGTTCGCCGTAGTCGGCCAACTCTTCGGCGGTCGGGCGAATGAACATATTGGTCACGAAATGAGCTTGCCAGGCCACTTCCATGATGAAGCGGATCTTCAGGCGGCTGTTTTCGTTGGCTCCGCAGAACGTGTCGACGACGAACAGGCGTTTTTTCGAAAGCTCGTCGGTGGCGATGTCTTTCAGCACTTTCCAGCTCTTTTCGCTGATCGGCTTGTTGTCGTTCTTGTATTCGTCGGAAGTCCACCAGATCGTGTTCTCGGTTACGGCGTCTTTCACGAAAAATTTATCTTTCGGAGAGCGGCCGGTGTAAACGCCGGTCATCACGTTTACGGCTCCCATATCGGTTACTTGTCCTTTTTCGAAACCTTGCAGACCCGGTTTGGTCTCCTCTGCGAACAGTTGATCGTAAGAGGGATTGTGTACGATCTCGGTAACGCCCGTGATCCCGTACTTGCTCAAATCAATCTTTGACATAATTTTAATTTATTTAGTTAATGCTCCTCTTTCGGAAGTATCGTTCAGTCCGGTTTTATCCGGTAATCAGCGGCAAAGATACGTATTGTTACCAAAATAACAATTAAAATATTAAAAAAAATTATTATCGGTTCGCTCCGATAAATTTCTGTTAAGCAGTTAATTGTCGTTGTTCGGGGGCGTTTCGTTCCCGGAATCTTTTTTAAAAATCAGTCGTTCGGCCAGCCGGGCGAGCGGAATCCCCGCCAGCGCTCCGGCCGAATTGGCCGCGAAGTCCAGCCAGTCGGCGCTCCGGTCGAAGTACTCCCCTTGCAGCAGTTCGATGGTTCCGGAAAAAATAATGGCGCACAAGGCGACCCAGATCCGGTTTCCGCGCGACGGTTGCAGCCACAGCAGCAACAGAAGCACCTGTCCGAGATAGAAACAGAAGTGGACGATCTTGTCGAAATGGGGGATCCGGGCCAACCATCCCATCGGGGGCAAATCGTCGCCCGGACTTAGCGACCCGTAGAGAATTACCGCCGTCCAGACGAAAAAAAGGACCCCGGCGACCTTTATATGTCTCTTTTTTTCCATATTTTTGTAATCATCGGAATCCGTGCGGAAACCGCCCGCAAAGGTATGCATAATAACCGTACGGATTGTTTTAATACCCCAGATTTTATGGCCGGCATTTACATTCATATCCCGTTTTGCAAAAGTAAATGCCATTACTGCGATTTTTATTCCTGCACGTTGCTTGCCAAAAAAGAGGCCGTGCTCGCTGCCGTTGCGGACGAGTTGGCCTGTCGTGCCGGTTTTCTGCAGGGCGAACCGGTGCGGACGGTTTACGTCGGCGGCGGCACGCCGTCGCTCTGCACGCCGTCGGAACTGGGGGCGTTGATCGGCCGTATTCGGGACGTTTACGACGTATCCGGGCTGCAGGAGGTAACCGTCGAAGCCAATCCGGACGACCTGACGGCGGATTGGCTGACCGCGCTGCGAGTCGAGGGCGTGAATCGGCTCAGCATCGGAATTCAGTCGTTCATCGACCGCGATTTGCGGTGGATGCACCGGCGCCACGATGCGGCATCGGCCGTGCGGGCCGTCGGGGAGGCGCAGCGGGCCGGCTTCGAAAACCTGACGGTGGACCTGATTTACGGCATCCCGCAGATGAGCCTCGCGGAGTGGGAACAAAACGTCGGACAGGCGATCCGGCTCGGCGTACAGCATATTTCGGCCTATCATCTTTCGGTCGAGCCGGGAACCGTTTTCGGCAAACGCCTGCGCCGCGGCGCGTTGCGCGAAATCGATCCGGAACGGAGCGTAGCGCAGTACCGCTTGTTGCACGAGATGCTGACCGGAGCCGGGTTCGAACATTACGAGATTTCGAATTTCGCCCGGACGGGATTCCGATCGCAGCACAACGGCAATTACTGGAACGGCACCCGTTACCTCGGCGTCGGGCCGTCGGCGCACTCGTTCGACGGGGCGCTCCGGCAGTGGAATGCGGCGGACGTGCGGCTCTACTTGGAGCGCGAACCGCGGCAGGAGCATTTCGAAAGCGAAACGCTGTCGGAACATGCCGCCTACAACGAGTTCGTGATGACGTCGCTGAGGACGGCGTCGGGGCTCGACGCCGACGTGCTGGAACGTCGATTCGGGGCACGGAAATTGCAATATTTCACGCGGCTGGCCGTTAAATTTCTGGCCGAAGGGACGCTGGTACGCACGGGCTCCGCGTATCGCATTCCGTTTGAACACTATCTGATTTCGGATACGGTGATATCCGATCTTTTTTATGTGGAATGACGCCGGGATTCCGGAAACAAAACGTATCTTTGTTAGGAACGTTAAATTGAAAATCAAGTATATCTAAAAATAGATGAAAATGTCAAACAACGAAGAAGTTAAGAAGATGCCCGACTATCTGTTCGAGGTGAGTTGGGAGGTGTGCAACAAGGTCGGCGGCATCCATACCGTGATCGCAACCAAAGCGTTGACAATTTCGAAACAGCTGGGAGACCATTACATCCTGATCGGACCCGACGTGCACCGCGAGGATGTCAACCTCGAATTCGAGGAGGACCCGGCGCTGCTCAAGGAGTGGAAACAAGTGCTGTTCGCCAATCATAACATACGGGTCAAGACCGGCCGGTGGAAAGTCAAAGGGAAGCCGTTGACGATCCTGGTCGATTTCAGCCAGTTTTTCTCGAGCAAGGACGATGTGTTGAAATTCCTGTGGGAGAGTTACCGGGTCGATTCGATCAGCGGGCAGTGGGATTATATCGAGCCCGTGCTGTTCGGGGCGGCCGCCGGCAAAGTGATCGAGAGCTACGTGAATTATTTCTGTTCGGCGACCGACCGGGTGGTGGCTCATTTCCACGAATGGATGACGGCCAGCGGCGGATTGTACCTACAGAAACATTCGCCTTACGTCGCCACGGTATTTACCACCCATGCGACGGTCATGGGGCGTTGTATCGCCGGCAACGGACTGCCGCTGTACGGCGATATGACGCGGTTGAACGCCGACGAACTGGCGCGGCGGTTCAACGTGGTTGCCAAACATTCGCTGGAAAAGACGTCGGCCGCCAATTTCGACTGTTTCGCGACGGTCAGCGACCTGACGGCGCGCGAGTGCCGCTATCTGCTCGGCAAAGAGGTCGACGTCGTTACGCCGAACGGCTTCGAGGACGACATTGTCTGGGAAGAGGCCGAGTTGCTCGAGAAACGCGCTTCGGCGCGCAAGGCGATGATCGAAGTCGCCGAAGCCTGTCTCGGCGTCAAATACGACCGCGAACCGCTGATCGTCGGAACCAGCGGGCGTTACGAGTTCAAGAACAAGGGACTGGACGTGTTCGTCGATTCGCTGTTGAAGCTCTCCGAAGACGATTCGTTGCAACGTCCGGTGCTGGCCTACGTAACCGTGCCGGCCGGAAACAACGGGCCGCGCAAAGACTTGCAGGCGCACCTGAACGATCCGAACAACCCGATCGATCCGAACGTGCTGCGCAATACGACGCATTATCTTTCGGCTCCGGAGTGGGACCCGATCATCGGCCGGATCAAAAATTCCCGCCTGATGGACCCGGCGTGTCCGGTACAGTTGGTGTTCGTGCCTTCGTATCTGAACGGAGACGACGGGATTTTCAACAAACACTACTACGAATTGCTGTGCGGCATGGACGTGACGGTATTCCCGTCCTATTACGAGCCGTGGGGGTATACTCCGCTGGAAAGCATCGCTTTCTCGGTGCCGACGATCACTACGTCGCTGACCGGGTTCGGCCTGTGGGTCGACGGCAAACTGAAAGAACACAAGGGCGTCGACGTGATCGCGCGCAACGATACGAACGATTCGGAAGTAGTTGCGGCCATCTCGGACGCGCTGAAAAATTATTGCGCGATGGATCGGCAGCAATACGATTCGTACCGGGTGTCGGCCCTTGAGATATCGAAGATCGCGCTGTGGAAAAACCTGATCGAATTTTATTACGAGGCGTACCGGAAGGCCAACGACCGGGCGACGACGCGGAACAACCGCGCCGCATACGACGGGGGCGGCGCGCATACCGAGCAGATCAACTTCGTCAAACAACAGTTGGTTAGCAATACCCCGTCGTGGACGCGCCTGATGGTCGAACGCAAGCTGCCCGAACGACTGCGTCCGTTGGAAGAACTTTCGAAAAACCTGTGGTGGTCGTGGACGATGAGCGCTTACGAGCTGTTCGAATACATCGACAACGCGCTGTGGGTCAAATGCGAAAAGAATCCGATCGACTTTCTCGACAAGCTGACCTATTCGCGGATTCTGGCGCTTGAAAAAGACGAAATATTCCTCGGCAAGATGGATGCGGTGTACGCGCAGTTCGAGGATTATATGCGGCAGAAAGCCGATGCCGAAGGGCCGAAGATCGCCTATTTCAGCATGGAGTACGGACTGCACAGTTCGCTGAAAATCTATTCGGGCGGACTCGGGATTCTGGCCGGAGATTACCTGAAAGAAGCCAGCGACAAGAACGTGCCGATGGTGGCGGTCGGATTGCTGTACCGTTACGGTTATTTCACGCAGCGGTTGTCGGCTTCCGGCGCTCAGGAAGCCAGCTACGAGGCCCAGAATTTCCTGAAGCTGCCGATCACGCCGGTGCGCGACGAGGAGGGGAACTGGATGGATATCCGGATCGCTTTCCCGGGACGGGACATTACGGCGCGCATCTGGCGCTGCGACGTGGGGCGCACCGAGCTGTATCTGCTCGATACCGATCACGACCTGAACCAGGAGGAGGACCGTTCGATTACGTTCCACCTGTACGGCGGCGACTGGGAAAACCGGCTCAAGCAGGAGATGCTGCTCGGCATCGGCGGTATCCGGGCGTTGCGGGCGCTGGGCATTCGGCAGGATGTGTACCATTGCAACGAAGGCCATGCGGCTTTCACCGGGATCGAACGGATCCGCAACCTGATCCACAATAAAAAGCTGTCGTTCAGCGAAGCCCTGGAGGTGGTGCGTTCGTCGTCGTTGTTCACGACGCATACGCCGGTTCCGGCCGGACACGACGCTTTCCCCGAATCGATGATCCGGCAGTACATGTCCCACTACCCCGACCGGCTGGAGATCACGTGGGAGCAATTCATCAACCTCGGCAAGACGAATCCGAACGATCCGAACGAAAAGTTCTCGATGAGTTTTTTGGCCTGCAACCTTTCGCAGGAGGTCAACGGGGTGAGCTGGCTGCACGGCGAGGTCAGCAAGGAGATCCTCGGCGGCATGTGGCCGGGGTACTTCAAGGACGAGCTGCATATCGGCTACGTGACCAACGGAGTGCATTTCCCGACCTGGTGCGCCGCGAACCTGCGCCGGCTGTACGCCCGGTTTTTCGGGGACGGGTTCCTCGAAAAGGATTACAAGATCTCGGCATGGCAGAAAGTGCATAATATCAGTAACCGGGAGTTGTGGGACGCCCGTCTCGTGCTGAAAAACAAGCTGATCGACCATATCAAAAAACGCGTCAGCGATCCGAAGCAGTTCCGGTTCGACTCGCCGCGGCAGATGATCCGGATTCAGGAGGCGCTGAAGCCCGACGTACTGACGATCGGTTTCGCACGCCGCTTCGCCACGTACAAACGCGCGCACCTGCTCTTTACGAACCTCGATCGGCTGAACAACATCGTCAACAATCCGACGTGTCCCGTGCAGTTCATTTTCGCCGGCAAGGCGCATCCGAACGACAAACCCGGCCAGGACCTGATCAAACGGATCGTCGAAGTGGCCGCGATGCCGCAGTTTACCGGGAAGATCATCTTCCTGCAGAATTACGATATGGAGTTGGCCCGCCGGATGGTGCAGGGTGTCGACGTATGGCTCAATACGCCGACCCGTCCGCTGGAAGCGTCCGGCACCAGCGGCGAAAAGGCCGTCATGAACGGCGTGATGCAGTTCAGCGTGTTGGACGGCTGGTGGGTCGAGGGATATCGCAAAGGCGGCGGATGGATGCTGCCGATGGAACGGACGTTCGACGACCAGGGTTTCCAGGACGAAATGGACGCCGAATTGATCTACAATACGATCGAGGAGGAGATCGTGCCGAAATACTACCGCCGCGACGAGGAGAACATTCCGAACGACTGGATCGAATCGGTCAAGATCTGCGTGGCGGATATTGCGGCCAACTTTACGACCAATCGGATGCTGACCGATTACGAGGAGCGTTTTTACCATAAGCTGTACGACCGGAACCAGCAGATGGTAGCCCACGACTATACGCAGGCGCGCGAGATCGCGGCCTGGAAACGGCGGGTCAGCAGCCGGTGGGACAAGGTGCATGTGATCAGCGTAAAGCGGCTCGACATGGGCAAAGAGGCCATCTTGATCGGGCATAGTTACGACATCGAGGTAATCGTGGACATCGACGGGCTCGCTCCGGAGGACATCGGCGTGGAAATGATTCTTTCCGACCAGATCATCGACGGCAACGTGCGGGTGGTCGCCAAACGCGAACTGAATTTCGTGCGCGAGGAGGGTACTCAGGCCTATTATTCGATCCAGTCCACCCCCGAGGCGACCGGTTCGTTCGATATGGCGATCCGCGTGTTCCCGAAGAACGCGAAACTGCCGCACCGGATGGATTTCGCTCTGGTGAAATGGGGTTGATAATCAGCCTGATGTCCGAACGACGCGTTCGATGAGGAGCGTGTCGGCGAAGAGCGCTCCCTCGCTGTCGGAAAGGCTTTTCGGCGCCGCAAATTTTTATTGGATTTCGCGCAATTTTTTCTTAAATTTACGCGTAGATATAGAAAATAAATGGAGGATATGGCAGTTTTGCATTTCGACAAAAACGAGTTGGGGAATCTGGAGTATTCGCTTCAGCGCGAGATGCTCAGTACCAACCGCGCGGGAGGGTATATGAGTACGACGATCGTATGCTGCAATACGCGGAAATACCACGGGCTGATGGTGTGCCCGAAAGACGATGACGACGAGAATAATTACGTGCTGCTGTCGTCGGTGGATGAAACGGTCGTTCAGCACGATCAGACGTTCAACCTGGCGATCCACCGTTTTCCCGGCGTGTACGAACCCCGGGGGCATAAGTATATTACCGATTTTACCTATACGCCGACGCCGGCGATTACGTACCGCGTGGGCGGGGTCGTGCTGAAAAAAGAGTTGCTGTGGATTCATTCGCGGACGCAGTTGCTGATCCGTTATACGTTGCTGGACGCCCGCTCGGATACGCAGTTGAGGCTGCGGCCCTTCCTGGCGTTCCGCGACCGGCACGGGCTGAGTAAGGCCAACCTGTTCGCGGACGGTCGCAGCTACCCGATTCCCGGCGGCGTGCGGAGCCGGCTCTACGAGGGATTTCCGTGGTTGCATATGCAGACGAACGTTCCATGCGAATTCGTCGCTGCGCCGGATTGGTATTATAACTTCGAATATGCCGAGGAGATCGATCGCGGTTATCCGGGGCACGAGGACCTGTTGACGACCGGTTATTTCGAAACGGATATCGTCAAGGGGCAGAGCGTTATTTTCTCGTGTTCGACCGAGGAGGTCGATCCGGCGACGCTCGAAAAGGATTTCATGGAAGAGTTGGCGCGTCGGTCGAACAAGATCGATTTCTTGTCGTGTCTGCGGCATTCGGCCAGGCAATTCATCGTGCGTCACGGCGATAAGACCGAAGTGGTGGCCGGATATCCGTGGTTCGGCCGGTGGGGACGCGATACGTTCATCGCGCTGCCGGGCATCACGCTGACCCAGGGCGGCGTCGAGTCGTGTTGCGAGGTGATCGATACGATGGTGCGCGAGATGAAAGACGGCATGTTTCCGAATATGGGCAGCGCCTACAATTCGGTGGACGCTCCGTTGTGGTTTTTCTGGACGTTGCAATGCCTCGAAAAGCATATCGGCGGCGGACGTAAGCTGTGGAAGGCCTACGGCAAGCCGATGAAAGAGATCCTGGAGTCGTATATGCGCGGAGGCGAGTGGGTGCAGGTGCGCGAGAACGGACTGGTATGGGCCGCGCATCCGAATTATGCGATGACCTGGATGGACGCCGTCGTGGACGGCCGCCCGGTGACGGGACGCGAGGGCTATCAAGTAGAGATCAACGCATTGTGGTACAATGCGATTTGTTATACGCTTGAACTGGCGCGGAAAAATAAGGATACCGATTTCGTGAGCCGTTGGGAGCGGATGCCCGAACGGATCAAGGAGTCGTTCGTCGGGCTTTTCTGGTATCCGGAAGAGTCGTTCCTGGCGGATTATGTGGACGAACAGGGGCAGAACCGATTTATCCGGCCGAACCAGATCATCGCCTGCTCGCTGCCGTACGGTATGCTCAGCGACGCGATGAAGCTCGACGTGATCGACAAAGTGCATCGTCACCTGTTGACGCCCAAGGGGCTGCGGACGCTTTCGCCGCGCAATCCCCTTTACAAAGGGCACTACGGCGGAGATCAGCCGACCCGCGACCGCGCATACCATCAGGGAACCGTATGGCCCTGGTTGCTGGAACACTATGTGAAGGCCGGCTTCGATATGCACGGGAAGAAGTTCCTGAACGAAGCGGAGGATATTCTGAAAAATTTCGAAGAAGATATCAGTGTCAGCGGAATCGCTTCGATCAATGAGATTTACGACGGAGATCCTCCGCACTGTCCGAGGGGTTCCGTTTCGCAGGCGTGGAGCGTAGGCGCCGTTTTGCGGATCGACCAGATGATACAGGAGTGTAAATCTAAAAAATAAAGCCGGGAAAAGGGGGTGCGGAAACCGGACGGCAGGTTGTTTGCAAGGGAATTGTTTTTTGAAGGAACGGTTGAGGCCGGCAAACCGGATTTTCCGGAAAATTTCAGAAAAAGCTCCGCTGTTTATGGGTCGGTGTGGAAAAGAGGAAAACGAATTGAATTGATATAAAATAATAAAAACCATAAAGCAGATGAGAGTATTGATGTTCGGATGGGAATTTCCGCCGCATATCGCGGGAGGACTGGGAACCGCATGCTACGGATTGACCCGGGGACTGGCCAAGCACGACGTCGGGGTGATCTTCGTGGTGCCGAAGGCTTACGGGGACGAGGACGGCCGTTTCGTACGGGTCGTCAACGCGAGCGACGTGGAAGTGTCCGCGGACGATACGCGGGAGAAAGAAATTTGGGAGAAGCTGACGTTTATCCATGTGGATTCCAATATGGTGCCCTATGTGTCTCCCGAGGAGTTCGACGATTATTCGAGGCAGTTCCGCGAAACCGGGGAGTTGCCCGGGCGACACGACGTATGGAAAGAGCGTTATGCTTTTTCCGGGAAGTACGGGCCGAACCTGATGGAGGAAGTGGCGCGCTATGCGATGGTCGCCGCGCAGATCGCTCGGGATAGGGCCGGGGAGTTCGATGTGATCCATGCGCACGACTGGCTGACCTACTATGCGGGGATCGCCGCCAAACGGGTGTCCGGCAAGCCGCTGGTAGTACACATGCACGCGACCGAGTTCGATCGTAGCGGCGAGCATGTCAACCAGTCGGTCTATAACATCGAACGGGCCGGCATGGAAGCCGCCGACCGCGTGATCGCCGTGAGCAACCTGACGCGCAACATCGTGATCGAGAAATACGGGATTCCGGCGGACAAAGTCGTGACCGTGCACAATGCGGTGCGTTTCGACAAGCGGGATTCCGGGGAGAGCGAACGGAACGTGGAGGATAAGATCGTGACGTTCCTCGGGAGGATCACCTACCAGAAAGGCCCCGACTATTTCGTCGAGGCGGCGGCCAAAGTGCTCAAACGGTTGCCGAACGTCCGTTTCGTCATGGCGGGCAGCGGCGATATGTTGGTCCATGTGATCCGGCGCGTCGCCAAGCTGGGGATTGCCGACCGGTTCCATTTTACCGGGTTTCTGCGCGGGGACGAAGTGCAAAAGATGTTCGGTATGAGCGATGTGTATGTGATGCCGTCGGTGTCGGAACCGTTCGGAATTTCGCCGCTGGAAGCGATGAAGTCGAACGTCCCGGTGATCATTTCGAAACAGTCGGGAGTGGCCGAAGTGCTCGATTACGCGATCAAGGTCGATTATTGGGATGTGGACGCGATGGCGGACGCGATTTACGGCCTGTTGAAATATCCGTCGCTGGCGGCGATGTCGGCCGAAAAGGGGAAAAGCGAAGTGATTAATCTGAAATGGGACAACGCGGCCGGCGAAGTGCTCGATGTTTACCGCAGTTTGGTCGGATAAGGGACGGACTATAAAATACGAGGTTATGAAAACAATCTGCATCTATTTTCAGGTACATCAGCCGATGAGACTGAAAAAGTACCGTTTTTTCAATATGGGTAAGGACCACGAGTACCTGGACGATTACGCCAATCGTGCGATCATGCAGAAAGTGGCGCGGGAATGCTACCTGCCGATGAACGAGCTGTTAGCCGGACTGATCCGCAAAAACGGCAAAAAGTTCAAAGTCAGTTTTTCGATTTCCGGGATCGCGGTCGAACAGTTCAGGATGTATGCGCCCGAAGTGCTGGACAGCTTCCAGGCGTTGGCGCGTACGGGCTGCGTCGAGTTCTTGGCCGAAACGTATTCGCATTCGCTGGCGGCGCTGGCCGACCGGGACGAATTCGTGGCTCAGGTGAAGCAGCACTGTGCGTTGATGGAGAAGGAATTCGGCGTAAAGCCCACGGCTTTTCGCAATACCGAACTGATCTATTCGGATCATATCGGTGAAGTGGTCGCTTCGATGGGGTTCCGCACGATGTTGGCCGAAGGCGCCAAGCACGTTCTGGGATGGAAAAGTCCGAATTACGTCTATGCCAATGCGATTGACCAGAAGTTGCACCTGCTGCTGCGGAATTTCAAGCTGAGCGACGATATTGCGTTCCGTTTTTCTGACCGGGGATGGTCGCAGTGGCCGCTGACGGCCGAGAAATACGTGAGCTGGCTGAACAATCCGGAACTTCCGGGCGAGGTGATCAACCTGTTTATGGACTACGAGACGTTCGGGGAGCATCAGAAGGCCGACAGCGGGATCTTCGAATTCATGAAACACCTGCCGAATGCAGCGCTGGCGACCGGGTCGCTGAAGTTCGCCACGCCGACCGAGGTATCCAAAAAGTTCCAGCCGGTGGCTATCTTGCACGCTCCCTACCCGATTTCGTGGGCCGACGAGGAGCGGGACATTACGGCCTGGCTCGGCAACGAACTCCAGAACGAAGCGTTCAAAAAACTTTATGCGTTGAAAGATAAGATCCGGGCGATCAATCATCCCGATTTTTACCATGCGTGGAATTTCATGCAGGTGTCGGATCATTTTTATTACATGGCGACGAAATGGTTCTCGGACGGCGACGTTCACAGCTATTTCAACCCGTACGAGTCGCCTTACGAAGCGTTCATCAATTACATGAACGTGCTGAGCGATTTCGAGATCGAGGTCGACCGGAAATATAAGGAAACGATGCAGGAATCGGTTCCCGCCTGACGGGCGGGAACGCTGTTCTGCAAAGCGGGCCGGGTTTCGAAACCCGGCCCGCTTTGTTTCGGAGATACTATAAATGCCGGGAAAATCGTTTTATATTGTGAGAAAATTAATCTATTTTTGTAACTTTAAAAAAGTCACGGGTTTCGTGCTTCGGCCCGGCCGTGACGACCGTATTGATAATACGAGAGGAAACTGTATGAAAAAGATTCTTTCGGTCATTACCCTGACCGTGTTGATCGCATCTTGCGGACAGGATCGCAAAGCGCGTGTCCAGGGCTCTTTCTCGGGACTGTCTCACGATACCGTGTTGCTGGAAATGGTTACGACGCAGGGACGCCGGATCGTGGATTCGACCGTTATCGACCAAGGGGGCGATTTCCGTTTTCGGGTGAAGCTGCCCGAGAAAGGCCCCGTATTTTACAACCTGCTTTGCGACGGCAGTGCGATTCCGCTGATCGTGACGCCCGGAGACCGGATCGAGGTCAACTCGCTGTGCGACCTGGCCCGGAACTACACGGTCGAAGGCTCCGAGGAGTCGCAGTTGCTCAAGCAGTTCAATACGCAGTACGGCAACGGCGTCGCGACGCTCGATTCGTTGTCGAAGATTTACCGGAATACGCCCGTGGTGGCGGATACCGAAAAGCGGCGGAAAAACCTGCTGGATCAGTACCTGGCGGAGTATTACCGGATCAAGCGCGAGCACATCGCTTTCATTATGGCCCATCCTTCGTCGATGGCTGCCGTTTATGCGCTGTACCAACGGTTGCCGGACGACCCGTGGCTGTTCAATGAAAAAACCGATCTGATCTATTACCGGATCGTCGCGGATTCGTCGTCGGTGCGCTATCCCGATGCTTCGCGCGTGAAGGTGCTTCAAAAAGAGATCGAAGAGCGGAAAAAGGTGCTCGAACTGGCCGACCGGATACAGAACCAGTCGGGGAACGCGCTGAATTATCCGGAAATCGACTTGCAGGATGTGTACGGCAAGGATCAGAAGTTGTCTTCGCTGGACGGAAAAACAATCCTCGTCAGTTTCTGGTCGACCCGGGATTCCCGCTATCCGGTGCAAAACGCCGAAATGAGGGAGCTGTATAAAACTTATAAAGACCGAGGACTGGCCATCTATCAGGTATCGCTGGACGACGAGAAAGCCGACTGGGTGACGGTGGTGCAGGATCAGAAGCTCCCGTGGATCAACGTGTTCGATCCGCGCGGCACGGGCGGTATCGCGGCCATGAGCTATAACGTCCAGGCCGTGCCGTCGAACGTGCTGATCAGTTCCGACGGTGCGATCGTGGCTCGTAACCTTTTCGGGGATCAACTGAAAAATAAAGTCGCCGAACTGGTCAGGTAATGTACTATTTCGCATCGGATATCCATTTGGGCCTCAAGGTGGGGCAGACGCACGCTACGCGCGAGCGGTTGTTCGTCCGCTGGCTCGACGAAGTGTCTGCGGATGCCGAGGCGATTTTTCTGGTGGGCGATGTTTTCGATTTCTGGTACGAGTATCGGCGCGTCGTGCCGAAAGGGTTCACGCGGCTGCTGGGAAAACTGTCGGAACTGACCGACCGAGGGGTCGCCGTCCATTTTTTTCCCGGTAACCACGACCTCTGGGCGTTCGACTACTTGCAGACCGAGTGCGGGGTGGTACTGCACCGAGCCGATTACGAAATTCTCGCGTTGGCCGGGAAACGGGTTTTCATCGGACACGGCGATGTGTTCGGTAAGCGGGGGCGCGGGGGACGGCTGCTGAGCCGGGTGTTTCGCAGCCGGGCGATCCAGTGGGTTTTCTCGACATTCGTCCATCCGAATGCGGCGATGCGTTTCGGCCATTGGTGGAGCGGTTCGAACCGTAAGGCGAAACCGATCCGGCATGCGTTCCGCGGCGCAGAAGAGCCGATCGTGCGTTTCGCCTCCGATTTCCTGAAAGAACATCCGGGGATCGACCTGTTCGTTTGCGGGCATATTCATTGCGCGGAGATCGTTCCGCTCGCGGGCGGCAGCCGGATCGCATTCCTCGGCGAGTGGATCGACCGCCCCACTTACGGCAAACTGGATCAAAACGGATTTACGCTGAACAGCTATCCGACAACATCATAACGACATGCAACAATATCTCGACCTGCTCCGCCATATCAAGACCTGCGGCACCGTGAAAGGTGACCGCACGGGTACCGGTACGATCAGCACGTTCGGCTATCAGATGCGTTTCGACCTCGGAGCGGGGTTTCCGGCGCTGACGACCAAAAAGCTGCACTTGCGTTCGATTATTCATGAGCTGCTGTGGTTCCTGCGCGGCGATACCAACATCCGCTATCTGCACGACAACAACGTGACGATTTGGGACGAATGGGCCGATGCCAACGGCGACCTCGGACCTATTTACGGATACCAGTGGCGCAGTTGGCCCGCGCCGGACGGCAGCCATATCGACCAGATCGCGCAGGTGGTCGACCAGATCCGCAGCAATCCGGACTCGCGCCGGCTGATCGTCAGCGCGTGGAACGTGGCCGAGATCGATAGGATGGCGCTGCCGCCGTGCCATGCGCTGTTCCAGTTCTACGTGGCGGACGGCAAACTCTCCTGTCAGCTTTACCAGCGCAGCGCGGACGTTTTTCTCGGCGTGCCGTTCAATATCGCTTCGTATGCGCTGTTGACGATGATGATCGCGCAGGCGACCGGCCTGCGGCCCGGCGAGTTCGTGCATACGCTCGGCGATGCGCACATCTACCTGAATCATACCGAACAGGTCGACCTGCAACTGGCGCGCACGCCGCGACCGTTGCCGGTGATGAAGATCAACCCCGACGTCAAATCGGTCTTCGACTTCCGCTACGAGGATTTTTCGCTCGAAGGCTACGATCCCTGGCCGTCTATTAAAGCGCCGATCGCCGTATGATCTCGATTATCGTGGCCGTAGCGCGCAACGGGGTGATCGGGGATCGCAACCGGCTGATCTGGCATATTTCGGAAGATTTACGCCGGTTCAAGGCGATTACTACCGGGCATCCGGTGATTATGGGACGCAAGACTTTCGAATCGCTCGGGCGTCCGCTGCCGAACCGGATCAACGTCGTGGTGACCCGGCAGACCGGTTACCGCGCCGAAGGGTGCGTCGTCGCCGGTTCGTTGGAGGATGCGATCCGGCGTTTCGATCCGTCCGAAGAGATTTTCGTGATCGGCGGCGCGCAGATTTATGCCCAGGCGTTGCCGCTGGCCGACCGCTTTTACCTGACGCGGGTGGAGGCCGATTACGAAGGCGATACCCTTTTCCCGGCGTGGAATCCGGCCGATTGGACGCCGGTACGCGAGGAACGTCGCGAACGCGGCGAAAAGTTCGAACATCCTTTCGTTTTTTTGGATTACGTCCGCCGTTAGGTTTCCGGCATTCAGGATGCCGGTTCGGACGGAGTATTGGAATCCGGGACTTCCGTGTCCGGATTTTTTTTGCTGTGCGAAATGATCATCAGCTTGTCGTTCAGATAAAGCTTGCTGCGTCCGTTCGGAATAAAGAAGGTGTCGTCGCGCTTGACGGTCACGACCAGTTCGTCGTCCGGCAGCGGCAGGTCCATCAGCCGGTCGCCTTTGACCAGCATGTCGGCGGTCACGTCGATTTCGGACAGGGTGGATTTGATCTCCGCCGGCAGTTCTTCGAAGTTGAATTTCCGGCTTTTGGAAGCCGTGTCGTCCGTCAGTTTCAGTTTTTTAGCCATGAAGTTCACCGTCGTGCCCTGTACGACCAGCGAGACGATCGTGATGAAGAATACGATGTTGAAGATCAGCGATGCGTTTTCGATACCCGCCGTGAGCGGATAAGTGGCGAAAATGATCGGTACGGCGCCGCGCAGACCGACCCACGACACGTAGGATTTGGCGCGGGTACTCATTTTGCGGAACGGAAGCAGGCATAGGAATACGGTCGCCGGGCGGGCCAGGAAGATCATTACGACCGAGATCAGCAGCCCGATCGCCATTACCGGGATCAGTTCTTTCGGATTGACGAGCAGTCCGAGCGTGAGGAACATGACCAACTGCGAAAGCCAGGCGATGACGTCGAAAAAGGTCGCTGTGCTGCGATGATGCGGCATTTTGTTGTTGCCGACGACCAGCCCGGCGATGTAAACGGCCAAATAGCCGTTGCCCTGAATCAGATTCGTGAACGAAAAGATAAAGAAGACGCAGGCCAGCAGCAACACGGGGTAAAAGGAGCGGTTGTCGATGTTCAGCCGGTTGATCAGCAGCAACGAGATGCGTCCGAGCACGTATCCGGCGACGGCCCCGATCGAGATCTGCAACAGCAGGATCGAAACCGACTCGCCGAAACTCATTTCGCCGACCTGGATGATCTGGATGAACAGGATCGTCAGGATGTTGGCCATCGGGTCGTTGCTGCCGCTTTCGAATTCCAGCAGCGGACGCATGTTCTCTTTGAGTTTCAGTCCTTTCGATCGCAATATCGAGAATACCGAGGCCGAATCGGTCGACGACATTACGGCGGCCAGCAGCAGCGATTCGTAAAGCGTCAGCGAAAAACTCGGGAAAAGGTAATCCGTAATCAAGTAGATGGCTCCTCCGGTGATGGCGGTGGTCAGCATGACGCCCAACGTAGCGAGGATGATTCCCTGTCCGAGAACCGGGCGGATCTCTTTGAACTTGGTGTCCATGCCCCCGGAAAACAGAATGACGCTCAGTGCGATCATTCCGATGAACTGGGCGATCGTCGGGCTGTTGAACTGGATGCCTACGCCGTCGCTGCCGAATGCCATCCCCACGCCGAGAAAAAGTAGCAACATCGGCACGCCGAACTTGTAACCGGCTTTTCCCGCGACAATACTCACAAACAATAAAACCGCTCCCACCAACAGGATATTCCCGGCATCCAGCACCATCTTTCTCGAAAGTTAGAATAATTATAGAAAACGTCTCATCTGCTCAAAGATACGAATTTTTGTCGTGCATCGCAAGATTTATGCCTTAAGAAAGTCTTTTCGGAACAAAATAAAGATTTATCGGGGAGCGGTTTCGGGAATGAAAAAACATCGCGTTCGGGCGCAAAAGCAGGAAGTTCGGGAGGAGATTTGCCGCCGGTCGGCGCGGTTTCGGCAGACGGGGCGAAAGTAGTGTGGAACGGATTTTGAAATAGATTCGGTCGTAGTATTTATAGAATTCGAAAACCTTATTAAATAGCAAAGAGTATGAAAAAATTAATTTACGTTTTGATTGCCGTTTTTGCACTGACCTCTTGTCGGGAGGATCCGGATCTGGGAGATCTGAGCAGTGATTTTCTGGTGTTTACCAATTACGACGGCAAGGCGGATTTCAACCGTTTCACCCGTTATTATATGCCCGACAGCGTGATGGTGATCGGCGATACGAAAGATCCGGAATACTGGACGGGCAGCAAGGCCGCCGATATCCTGAAAGCCTATGAGGATAACATGCAGGCCTGCGGTTATGTCCGTACGGACGATAAATCGGAAGCCGACGTCGGTTTGCAGATCAGCTACGTGCAGAGCGTCGCCTATTTCGTGGATTACCGCAATCCTTATTGGTGGAACGAATATCCCGGTTATTGGCTTCCCGGCTACTGGGGCGATTGGGGATACTGGTATTACCCTTATCCGGTCGTGTACAGTTACAGCGTCGGTTCGCTGCTGACCGAGATGGTCGACCTGAGTACGTCGCCCAGCGCCGACCGAAAACTGACCGTCGTCTGGAACAGCTTCCTGAGCGGATTGCTGAGCGGATCGGACGCGTTCAACATGGAACTGACCGTAAGGGCTATCAATCAGTCGTTCGTGCAGTCCCCCTATCTGGTCAGAAGTGCCGCAGTCGGGGAATAAGTTCCGTTTCAACCCATGTAGAATTTAAAAACAGCAGAATATCATGAAAAACATAAAAAGCAAATTAACGGGATGGGCAGCGGTTGCCGTTGCGGCGTTGTTGCTGCCGTCCGTCGGTCGTGCTCAGGGCAACGACAACATCTATCTGAATATCGACTGGCAGTACAACGTGCCGCTCGGAGCCAGCTTCGCCGATAAATCGAGCGGCTGGGGAATGAACTTCGAGGGCGGTTATTATTTCCCGAATAATTTCGGCGTGGGTGCGTTCATCGCTTACCATACCAACAACGAGTACATTCCGAGGCAGACTTTTCCGGTCGGCGAGACTTCGACGGTGACTACCGATCAGCAGCATTCGGTCTTCCAGTTGCCGTTCGGCGCCACCGGACGTTATCGTTTCTTGCAGACGAACGTGCTGGAACCTTACGTAGCCCTGAAACTCGGCGCCAATTACGCGCGCATTTCTTCCAACTTCTACATATTGGAAGCCTATGAAAAGACGTGGGGATTCTATATGTCGCCGGAAATCGGTCTGAACGTTCGCCCGTTCGGGGCATCCGGCTTCGGGTTTCACTTCGCTCTTTATTATAGCTATGCGACCAACAGCGGGACGGTGTTGAAATACAAGACCGACCAGTTGAATAATTTCGGTTTCCGGATCGGCGTGGGATTCTGACGACCGTCAAAAATATGAATCCGGCGGAGTCTTGAACAGACTCCGCCGTTTTTTTGTCCGGAACTGCAGCCGGGAAACGGGGCCGCCTCGGATCAGCCCCCGATGTAGTGGTAGACGATCGACGTGCCGTCGAATTCGTGTTTGTCGTAAATGTTGCGGCCGTCGAACAGCGCCGGACAGCGCATCGTCCGTTCGATGACCGGCCAGGACGGTATCCGGAATTCTTTCCATTCGGTGACCAGAAGCAGGGCGTCCGCATCGACGACCGCTTCGTACATGTCCTTCGCATAGGCGACTTTGTCTCCGACGACGCGGCGGCATTCGTCCATCGCTACCGGGTCGTATACGGTGATCCGGCCGCCGGCCCGGAGGATCAGGTCGATCAGCACCAGCGACGGAGCTTCGCGGATGTCGTCCGTCTGCGGTTTGAAGGCGACGCCCCACATCGCGATCCGCTTGCCGGTCAGATCGCCGCCGAAATAACGCATCAACTTGTCGAACAGCACGCGTTTCTGCTGCTGGTTGACGCTTTCGACCGCGTGGAGCACCTGCATCCGGTATCCGCGCTGTTCTGCCGTATGAATCAGCGCCTTGACGTCTTTCGGGAAGCAGGACCCCCCATAACCGCAGCCCGGATAGAGGAATTTGCTGCCGATTCGCGGATCGCTGCCGATCCCTTTGCGAACCATGTGGATGTCGGCTCCGACCAGTTCGCACAGGTTGGCGATGTCGTTGATGAAGCTGATCCGCGTAGCCAACATGCAGTTGGCCGCGTATTTGGTCATTTCTGCGGACGGGATGTCCATGAAGATCACACGGAAGTTGTTCAGCAGGAAAGGCCGGTAGAGCCGGGTCATCAGTTTGCGGGCCCGTTCGCTGTCGATTCCTACGATCACGCGGTCGGGACTCATGAAATCTTTGATGGCATTTCCCTCTTTCAGAAATTCCGGATTGGAAGCCACGTCGAACGGGACTTCGATCCCGCGTGCCGCCAGTTCCCGTTCGACCGTTTCCCTGACCTTCGCGGCGGTGCCTACCGGTACCGTGCTTTTGGTGACCAGCAGCGTATACTTCGAAACGCTCGCCCCGAACGTTTTCGCGACGTCGAGCACATGGCTCAGATCCGCCCCCCCGTCTTCGTCCGGCGGCGTGCCGACCGCGATGAAGACGACGTCGACGCTGTTGACGACCACGCCCAAATCGGTTCCGAACGACAGGCGTCCCGCCCGCATGTTTTTTTGGATCAGCGTGTCCAGTTCCGGTTCGTAGATCGGAACCTTTCCGTTTTGCAGGCGTTCGATCTTCTCCGGATTCGTATCTATGCAGGTGACTTTGATCCCCATTTCCGCGAAGCAGGTGCCCGATACCAATCCGACGTACCCGCTGCCGACAATCGCAATTCTCATTGATTTACAGTTTTTGAAAAGCAGGGTTCCCCGTATTCCTGCTCCGGCTCAATACAAGCGGTGAAAATAACGTTTTATTTTATAAAAACAGGGTTTTATCGTTGAAAAATGACGTTTTCGGCCGAAACGAATAAAAATGGAATGCAGACCGGCAGAATGTCAAACATAATTCGTATTTTTGCAAGGCTTTGTTTCTACTGAATACGCAATGTTGAAATTGTTTGTCATAGCTACGTTTCTGATTTCGGCTCTGGTCGGACGTTTGACGATTCCGAAAATCATCCTGATCGCTAAAAAAAAGAAGCTTTTCGATGAGTTTTCCGAACGTAAGCTCCATCATACGAATATTCCCCGTTTGGGCGGCGTCGCTTTCTTCCCGGCTTTCCTGTTCTCGGTTTCGCTGATGATGGGACTGCGGTACTATCTGGGTTACGATATCACGGCGACCGCGCTGGAAACGGATGTTTTCCGCGAGATCATGTTCCTGATAGCGGGGTCCACGTTCATTTTTTTCACCGGACTGTCGGACGATCTGTCGGGCGTGTCGTACAAAAGCAAGTTCGTGATGCAGATCGCGGTGGCTATTCTGCTGATTTTCGGCGGGATAGGAATCGAGAACTTGGGCGGTCTTTTCGGACTGTATCAGATCCCGGTATGGGCGGGCTGTATCCTGACGGTGTTGGTGGTGGTTTTGCTGGTCAATGCGTATAACCTGATCGACGGGATCGACGGCCTTTGTTCGGGGCTTGCCCTGCTCGCCCTGGGGACGCTGGGCGGATGGTTCTGCTGGAACGAACTGTATGTTTACGGCATGATGACGATGGGGATCGCCGGCGTGGTGAGCGTCTTTTTCTTTTACAACGTGTCGGGAAAGCGGATGAAAATATTCATGGGGGATACCGGGTCGCTGACGCTGGGCTACCTGATCGCTTTTTTCGGGTTGGAATTCTACAACATGAATATCAATACCGATATGTTTCACATACGGTCGGCTCCGGCCGTATTCCTGGGGATGGTGTTTATCCCGGCCTTCGATACGCTTCGCGTTTTTTGCGTGCGGATCAAGGCGGGGCTCTCCCCGTTTTACCCCGACAAGAGACATATTCATCATAAAATGCTGCGGATCGGGCTGACTCATTTCCGCAGCGCGATGGTGATTATCGCTTTGCAGGCCGGTTTTATTTTGTTGAACATCTTGTTGAAAGATTTGAATATCAATTTGCTCTTTGCGATCGATATCGTGCTGGGCATTTTGTTGATTCGCTTGCTGGACATACTGGGCAATCGCAAAACAAATCCGACCGGGAAGTGAGCGGATAATAGAATCAGGGCAGTTGCGTTTTACTAATCCGAACCGTTTTTTTGATAAAATTATAATATTTCATATGAATTCGACACGTAAATCAGGTTATGCTTTACTCATAGGGGCCTTGTTGATGCTAACGGGCGCGTCGGGCCAGGTGGTCGTTACGCCGGGAATGGTGCAGCAGGCGAAAGCGATGGGAGCTTCGGACGCCCAGATCAATGCGGCGATGCATGCGACTTCTCCCTCTTCTTCTCAATCTTCCCGAGCGGATACGTCCGCGGACACGGGCGGGAACGAAGTGCGACGGGAAGCTTCCGCCGATCAGCGGCAGGCATCGGAGGATAAGACTGCCGTTCAGCGCCGTTCGGTCGATTCCCTCACCCGGAATACCGTTTTCGGACAGGAGATATTTTCGACGAAGAACCTGACTTTCGCGCCGAGTTACAACATGGCTACTCCGCCCAGTTACGTGCTGGGGCCCGGCGACGAGGTGATCATCGAAGTCTGGGGCGAGGCGGAATCGCGCGTACAGGAGAAAATTTCCCCGGAAGGCAGTATCAGCATCCAGGGGGTCGGCCCGATCAATTTGGCCGGATTGACGGTTGCCGAAGCCCAAAAAAGGGTCGAATCCCGGATTCACGAGATCATGAACGGACAGGTGAAGGTGTCGCTGGGGCAGATTCGCAGCATCAAGGTCAATATTTCCGGGGAGGTCGTTACTCCGGGGACTTATACGCTGCCTTCGCTGGCGACGCTGTTCAATGCGATCTATTCGGCCGGCGGGGTCAACGGGATCGGGTCGCTCCGGCATATTCAGGTTTTCCGGAACAGCAAGCAAATCGCCGATCTGGATGTGTACGACTACCTGATCAACGGGAAATACGAGACGAATATCCGGCTGGAAGACAACGATATGATCATCGTGCCGCCTTATGACAACCACGTGACGATCGGGGGAAAGATCAAGCGGGAGCGTATTTACGACATGAAAGACGGCGAGACGCTGGCCCGGCTGATCGATTTCGGGGGTGGTTTTACCGGGGATGCTTACAGCGACAACGTGACGGTGCACCGCAAGAGCGGCCGGATGCTGACCATTCTGACGGTGGATAAAGCCGATTTCGGGACGTTCGAGCTGTTGGACGGCGATAGCGTGAGCATCGGGAAGGTGCTGCCGATGTATGCGAACATGGTTGCGATCGAAGGAGCCGTATGGCGTCCGGGCGAGTACGAATTTTCCGAAAAAATCGCGACATTGTCGCAGTTGATCGCAAAAGCCGAAGGGTTGAAGGGCAGCGAGTTCGCCTCGCGGGGACAGATCACCCGGGTGGATATGGCGAACAATTATACGGTGATCCCGTTCGACGTTCGGGAGATCGTCGGCGGACAGACGGACATCGCGCTGCAAAACCTGGATCGGGTTTACATTCCGAATATCTACGATTTGCGGGAAGAATATACGGTTACGGTGAAGGGAGAGGTCAACAACCCGCATACGTTTACTTTCCGCAAGGGGATGACCGTGGAAGACGTCGTCCTGATCTGCGGCGGTTTGCGGGAATCGGCCTCGCTGGCCAAGATCGAGGTGGCCCGCCGGATCAAGGATCCCCAATCGACTTCCTATTCGCCTAAAATCGCGGAAAATTATTCTTTCGAGATATCGGAAGATTTGAAGATCGCGCCGGAAGACAGCCGGTTTCTGATCGAGCCGTTCGACGAGATCTATATCCGCCGGTCTCCGGGATATTCCGAGCAGCAAAGCGTGGCGATTACCGGCGAAATACTTTTCGGCGGCGAGTATGTGCTCGCTTCGGCCGGGGAACGGCTGTCCGATATCATCAAGAAAGCGGGTGGTTTTACGCCGGAAGCTTATGTCGTCGGGGCGAGCGTGCAGCGGCGGCTGACTGCCGACGACCGCGCCAAAGTCGCAGCCGTGATGGCGATTGCCAATACGAACAAGGGGAAGGATTCCGTATCGACGCAGTCCGTCGAGATTCCCGATTATTATCCGGTGGGGATCGACGTAATGGCGGCCGTTAAGAATCCGGGTTCTAACGACGATATCATCCTGCAGGACGGCGACCGCATCTTTATTCCGAAATTCAATAGTACGGTGCGCGTGTCGGGAGCCGTGTTGTACCAGAATACCGTCGTGTACGACCGGTCGAAAGTGAAGGATTATATTTATCAGGCCGGCGGTTACAAGCAGGAGGCGCGCAGGCGTCCTTTCGTCGTCTACATGAACGGCAAAGTGGCGGCTACCCGCGGCGGATTCCTCTGCAAGCGTTATCCGAAAGTGGAGCCCGGCTGTCAAGTGATCGTTCCGATGAAACAGGAGCGCAAGGGGAACGGGCTGGCTAACGTGATGGGAATGATGTCCTCGACGGCGTCTCTGGCGGCGATGGTTGCTTCGATCATCAACCTGAGCAAGTAAAAGTTGCGATATAAATTCAGAAAGGGAACCGGAATTAGAAAATTCCGGTTCCCTTTTTTGATTGGTGTTGTTTCGGTTCCGGGATTGGCCGGACGGCAAATCCCCGGAATCTGAAGGATAAGATTCCGGGGACTTTAAAAAATGCCGTTTTTGGGTTCGGTTACCCGAGTTTGAACAGTCCCAGACAGCTGACGTGGTGCTCTTTGATTCCCTTTTCATCCATCCAGCGGCGGGTGTCGATCGTTTTCAGCGGGCCGGTGTTGAAACCTTTCCCCTGGTCGTTGTTCCATACCCAAGTCGGCGTGGGCCAGAGGCAGGCTTTGAAATCGATCGTTTTGTAGAAGTTTTCGTCGCAACCCTGCTGCCCGTGATGGGCCATTTGCAGGTAGTCGCAGTCGAGGTCTTTGCGGTAGGGGCCGTTCAGCGCTTTGTTGCCGCACTCGACGCCGGCATCGCCGAGGAATACGAGCGATTTGGCTTTGTCCCACACGCGGATGATCATGCTGGAATTGTTATAGGGGTTCGTGCGGAACTCTTCGTTGGTCACTCCCAGGATCTTGAAATTCAGGCCGTCGATCTGTCCGGTCAGCCCCGGTTCGGTCTGGTTCGCCACCTCGATGCCCGATTTGTCCAGCGCTTCGTAATAGTCCAGCGCATATTGTTGATAGGGGGCCTCGCAGGCGAGCAGCGAGTCGGAGAAACGGGAGTGGTATACCTTATTGATTTTCATGCCGTCGGGTTTTTGCAGGATCTTGGTCAGCGCGCCGACGTGGTCGTTGTGCGGATGCGACGTGAACCATGCTTCCACTTCGTTGCCGAGTGCGGCGATGAATCCCCGCAGGAAAAGCGTTTCGTCGTTCATTCCGCCGTCCATGACGACGACGCGCCCTTTGTCCGTCAGAAAAACGAACGAATTTCCGATCGTGTCTACCTGAGAAGGAAGTTGCCAGAGGGTAAAACCCGATTTGCCGGTTCCTTTTCCCCATAAATCGAGCGGCGCTACCGCCGCTGCGGCGCCTCCGACCAGTGTGACGCGTAAAAAATCTCTTCTTTTCATGGTATTTGAGTTTTAGTGGTTGAGTTCGTTTGCAATTCGTCGTTCGGTTTTTCAAGTCCGTATCCTTTGCGGGCGTCTTCACGGCGCAGCAGCAGCGCGAAGACGATCGATAGCGCCCCGAATCCGGCGAAGATCAGCATCGGCAGCGTGTAGTCGTAGCGCGTGGATACCACGCCGTCGATCACGACGGTGCCGGCGATGCAATGGTTCTTGAGCACGACGCCGATCAACAGCGGGACGAAGGCCAGGCCCCAGTTCTGTATCCAGAAAATCATCGAATAGGAGGTGCCCAGCATCCGGTACGGGACGATTTTCGTCACCGAAGGCCACATGGCCGACGGCACCAGCGAAAGGGCGGCTCCGAGTACCAGTACCAGCACGACGGCCATCCAGTTTGCCGTGAGCGCCGGGATTGCGAACAGAGTGTATACGCAGACCAGCAGCGCCGAGCCGATCAGCATGATCGTAGCCCCGTGTCCCCGTCGGTCGTAAATACTGCCGAACAACGGGGTGAGCAAGATGTTTCCGAACGGCAGCAGGGCCGGTATCGCGCCTGCGAATCCGGGCGATACGTGGAATTTCTGGATCATCAGTTCGGTGGCGTATTTCAGGAACGGGAAAACGGCCGAATAAAACAGCACGCAAAGGATCGTAATGTACCAGAAAGCTTTGATTTTCGCTATTTTGACGATGTCGGACAGTTTGAATTCTTCCTCTTTTTCCGTGCCGGGGAGCGTTTCCGTTTCCCGGTCTTCCCGCCGGTCCAGCACGCAGAAAACCAGGAAGCTCAGCAGACCGATGCAAAGCAGCAACAGGCATACGGCGAGCGGAGCGCCCGGATTGCCCGTCATCCGAGCCAGCGGCAGCGACCCGAACATCGCGATCGCGGTTCCGATTCGTCCCGCCGCTACGTTGATGCCGAGGGCCAGCGCGAGCGACCGTCCGCGGAACCATTTGACGACCGCTTTATTGGCCGTAATGCCGATCATTTCGACGCCGACGCCGAAAACGGCGAATCCGAGCGTCGCGTACAGCACCTGCGATTTGACCGAGAAAAGCGAATGCCCTCCGATCGAAAACGACGAGACCGCTCCGCCGAGGTCGGCGGTGATTGCCCAGTATTTCAGCAGGGTGCCCCCGATCATCAGCCCGACCGACAGGACGCCGGCGTAACGGATGCCTTTTTTGTCGAGGATCATACCGCCGAAAATCAGCATCAGCAGGAAGATGTTGAGCCAGCCGTAACCGCTCGTGAACAGCCCGTAGTCGGAGCTGTCCCATCCGAGCTGCTGTTCGAGCAGGGTTTTCAGCGGCGCCATGACGTCGGCGATGACGTAGCCGGTCAGCATCGTGAACGATACCAGTCCCAGTACCGTCCAGCGCAGGACGGGCGACGCGGCCGTTTTTTTCCGTATGATCTCTTTCATCGGATCGGTTTGCTGTTAGTCTTTTTCCGTCGATCCGGAAGCGGCGCGTTCGCTGCCGGTGTCGTCGTAGCCGGGCTATTTGTTGCCCGGCTGCCCGTATATTTTCAATACTTTATAAGCTTGCTGGATACCCAGTTCCCCGGCCTTGCTCATGTCGAGACATCCTTTGTGGGTGTCTTTCAGGTAGATCTGGATCAGTCCCCGGTTGTAGTACGCTTCTCCGAACTGCGGGTTCAGCTCGATGGCCCGCGTGTAATCCTCCAACGCCTCGGACATTTGTCCCGACAGACAGTACAGGTTGGCGCGATTGTAATACGAGTAGGCGAAATCGGGTAACAGCTTGATCGCCTTGTTCAGGTCGCCGATCGCCTCGTCGTAATTGTACGTACGGGTCGATTGAGTCTTGAGGCGGTTGGCCGGGTCGCTTTCGATGGCGATCCGCTGGAAGCTGTTGTCGATCGACGAGACGAAGTCGATCATCTCGCTTTGCGTCGTGCTGCGGTTCAGGTACAGGAACGGGTTGGACGGGTTGCGGTCGATCGCCGCCGTATAGTTCGAAATGGCGCTGGTGTACTGCTTGATCAGCGATTGCGAGAGTCCCCGTTTGAAATAGATCTGCCATGAGTCGCTTCCCGTCCGGATCGAATCGCCGTTCGCCGCATCGAACGCGATCAGCGAATCGGGCGGAACGTCGCTGTCGCGGTTCACCCATTTCAACAGCGGCAGGCCGATCTGCTTTTTGAAACGCTCGGCTTCTTCCGAGTAATAGGGCTGGAACTGCTGCGGAATCTCGGCGTTCCGGGTGCTGTCGGGTTGTGCTAACGAGAATTTGAACAGCGGCAATAGCGCGATGTCGGCGCTTTTGGCATTGACCTGCTGGTATTCTTCGTCGGTGAAATTATTTTCGAACGATAGCAGTTGGTTGAACTGGCGACTCGTGTCGGCGTAGATCGAGAAGGTGCTGTCGTTCAGCTTCGAGCGGTATTCGGCGATTTTCCGGTCGGCGGTTTCCTTATCGCTGCGCGAACCTTTCAGGTCTTTGGTCGCGTAACGCAGCGACGAGCGATTCAGGTAGGCGTTGGCGAAGTCCGGATAGAGCTCGATGGCGCGCGAATAGTCGCGGATGGCCGCGTCGTAATCGCCCAGTTGGGCGTACAGGCCGGCCCGGTTATAGTAGACGAGCACGTTGTTCGGAGAGTACAGCGCCACCCGGTCGTAGTCTTCCAGCGCCTTGTTGTAGTCCCCGATCTGCGTACGCAAGATCGCCCGGTTGAAATAGGTCAGCGCGCTGGTCGAGTCGAGTTCGATCACCCGGCTGAAATCTTCGATGGCGTCGACCGGCCGCCGGGTGTTCGAGTAGACCAGCGCCCGGTTGAAATAAGCCGGGATAAAAGTCGAGTCGTAGCCGATCGCCCGGTCGAAATCCTGTTTCGCAAGGTCGTATTTTTTCTGACTCAGGTACAGCGAGCCGCGACGGTTGTAGCCGTTCGGGTCGTAGTAGTTGGTGCGGATGCCCTGGTTGTAGTCTTCCAGGGCGCGCGTGGTGTCCTTCATGTACAGGTAGCTGGTGCCGCGGTTCAGGTAGGCGTCCGAGACCTTGTTGTCGTAGCGGATGAAAGTCGTGAAATCCGCGATGGCTTTTTCGAACTGTTGGCTCAGCAGGAAGGTGACTCCGCGGCTGTAATAGGGGCCGGGACGGTCGGGACGCAGGTCGATGGCTTCCTGGAAATCTTTCAGGGCGTCGTCGTAATTGCCCAGCCGCGAACGGGTGATGGCGCGGTACTGGTAGGCGGTCGTAAAAACCGGATTCTGGCGGATGGCGAGCGTGAAATCCTGTTCGGCGCCCAGCAGGTCGTCGAGGTTGTATTTGGCGATGCCGCGCAGGAAATAACCCTCGGTGGCGGTCGAGTCGACCCGCAGCAGGATATTGAGCACCTCGATCGCATCCTGATACTTGCTGTCGATCAGGAAGTTCTGTCCCACGTAGAAAAAGTAGGCCTTGTTGAGTTGCGCTTTTGTTTCCCGGTGCGGCCCGACGGCTGCCAGCAACAACAGAATCAGCAGTATTTTTCGCATTCGCATTCCCGTTTTAAGGTGCTAAGTTAATTATTTTACCGAAAACCCCCGAGTGTTTTCCGGTTAAATTAACGGACGGACGGGCGAAAGTAGTATCGTCCGCAATCGAACCGTCGCGGCTCCGTGCTGCGGGACGGGCGTTCGCCGATTTCGCTTTTGACGCGCTTTTGTTTCCGGGGCGGTACCGCCCTTCGTTCCAGCGTTCTTGCCGGGCGCGAAAATAGCGCTTAAATTTTGCGGACGTCTTTTATGTTATGAAAAAGTTACGTACCTTTGAAAGCAATTTTGCGTTGTGAAATTATTCTAACCGTACCAATGAAAAAAATAGATGTTGTTTTAGGTTTGCAATGGGGTGACGAAGGTAAAGGAAAGGTGGTGGATGTACTGACCCCCGACTATCAGGTGATCGCCCGTTTCCAGGGTGGGCCGAACGCCGGACATTCCCTTCATTTCGAAGGCAAAAAATACGTGCTCCACACGATTCCTTCCGGGATTTTCCGCGACGGATCGATCAATATCATCGGCAACGGCGTCGTGATCGACCCGGTGATCCTGTCCGACGAGATCGCCACGTTGGAGGCCGACGGCGTCGACGTACAGAGCAAGCTGCTGATCGCCAAAAAGGCGCACCTGATCCTGCCGACCCACCGGATCATCGACGCGGCTTCCGAAGCTTCCAAAGGCAAGACCAAGATCGGTTCGACGCTGAAAGGAATCGGCCCGACCTACATGGACAAAACCGGACGCAACGGGTTGCGCGTAGGGGATATTCTCTCTCCCGCGTTCGAAGAGCGTTACCAGCGACTGAAAGCGAAACATCTGGAATTGCTGCGGCAATACGATTTCCAGTTCGATATCACCGATTACGAGAAGGAGTGGCTCGAAGGGATCGAAAACCTGAAGCGTTTCCGTTTTATCGAGGGCGAGCACGTAATCAACGGGTTGCTCGACGAGGGCAAGGCGATCCTGGCCGAAGGGGCTCAGGGGTCGATGCTGGATATCGATTTCGGCACTTATCCTTTCGTGACCTCTTCCAATACGCTTTGCGCTGGGGTTTGCACCGGTCTCGGGGTGGCTCCGTCGCGGATCGGCAATGTGTACGGGATTTTCAAGGCATACTGCACGCGGGTCGGCAGCGGTCCGTTCCCGACCGAGCTGTTCGACGAGGACGGCGAGAAGATGCGCCGGATCGGCATGGAATTTGGTGCTACCACCGGGCGTCCGCGCCGCTGCGGATGGCTCGACATGGTGGCGCTGCGTTATTCGGTGATGATGAACGGGGTGACCGCGCTGATCATGATGAAGTCGGACGTGCTGAACGATTTCGAAAAACTGAAAGTCGCCGTAGCCTATAAGGTGGACGGGAAGGAGACGACCGAATTCCCGTATGAGGTCAACGGGGAGATCGTTCCGGTATACAAGGAGTTCGAAGGATGGAACTGCAACATCAACGGGATACGGAACTACGATCAGTTCCCCACCCGACTGAAGGAATATATCGAATTTATCGAAAAAGAGACGGGCGTGCCGGTGAAGATCGTATCGGTGGGACCCGACCGTGAGGAGACTATTATCCGATAAGTATCGGAGTAAATTGCGACGGATATGAGAACAGGAAAATTTTCGATGGCCGCCATGTTGTCGGCGGCATTGCTGATGACCGGTTGCGCGGCTTTTCAGAACATGAGTTCTACGGGTAAAGGCGCTACGATCGGCGGCGGCGGCGGAGCCGTTGCCGGCGCCGGGATCGGCGCGTTGGCCGGAGGCGGTAAGGGCGCCGCGATCGGTACGCTGGTCGGCGCGGGAGTCGGCGCGGGAGTCGGCGCGTTGATCGGTAAGCGGATGGACAAGCAGAAAGCCGAACTCGAAAAAATCGAGGGCGCGAAGGTCGAAACCGTGACCGACGAAAACAACGTGCCCGCCATCAAGGTGACATTCGACGACAAGATCCTGTTTGCCACCGGAAAGAGCGAACTGGGCGACGCTTCGCGTTCGGCGCTGAAGAAATTCGCTTCTTCGCTGGCCCAATCTCCCGAGACGGACGTGGCGATCTACGGTCATACGGACAATACGGGCAGCCGCGAGATCAATCAGAAATTGTCCGAGGAACGTGCGCAGGCCGTATCTAACTATTTGATAGGTCAGAAGATCGATCCGAACCGGATTACTACGCGCGGACTGGCTTACGATGCGCCGATCGCCGACAACTCGACCGAGGAAGGGCGTGCGCAGAACCGCCGCGTGGAGATCCTGATTACGGCCAACGATAACATGATCCAGCAGGCTCAGCAGGAAGTTGCGAAGTAGTTCTGCCGGAAACGTTCGATTTAAAATCCACTCCGAAACGGGTGGATTTTTTTGCGACGGTTTCTCTCCGGTTTTCTTTTCCGTTGCATTTTTCCGGACCTGACTATGAAAAACCGGATGAATCGGCCGTAACTTTTTATCTTTGTACGAAAAAAGGGAGTTTATGGTCAGTTATCTTCAGGTGGAGGGGCTCGTCAAATCGTTCGGCGACCGGGTGCTTTTCGAAAATTTGTCGCTGGGAGTCGGCGAAGGTCAGCGTATCGGACTGATTGCGAAGAACGGGACGGGCAAAACGACTCTGCTCAACATCATTGCCGGGCGCGAGGATTACGAGGCGGGGCGGATCACGTTCCGCCGGGATCTGAAAGTGGCTTATCTGGAACAAAATCCCGCGTTTCCCGAAGGAACGACCGTGCTGGACGCCTGTTTCCTGGCCGATTCGCCCGCGTTGCGCGCCGTTGCCGCCTACGAACAGGCGGTGGCGTCGGCAGACGAAGACGTTTTGCACCGGGCGATGGCCGAAATGGACGCGCAGGATGCCTGGAACTACGAATCGCGGGTCAAGCAGATCCTCACGCAGTTGAAAATTAAGGATTTTGATCAGCCGACCGGACAGTTGTCCGGCGGTCAGGTCAAGCGGGTCGCTCTGGCCAATGCGCTGATCGCCGAACCCGACCTGCTGATCCTCGACGAACCGACGAACCACCTCGACCTTGAGATGACCGAATGGCTCGAAGAATATCTGGCTCATACCCGACTGAGCTTGCTGATGGTGACTCACGACCGTTATTTCCTCGACCGGGTCTGCTCGGACATCGTTGAGATCGACGACCGGCAGGCGTACGTGTATCACGGCAATTACAGCCTTTATCTCGAAAAGCGGCAGCAGCGGCTCGATGCGGCCGATGCGCAACGCGAGCGCGATAACAATCTGTACCGTACCGAGTTGGAGTGGATTCGCCGGCAGCCGCAAGCGCGCGGGACGAAAGCGCGTTCGCGGGTCGAGTCGTTCGGCGAACTCGAGGAACGGCTGCGCAAGCGCCGCGAGAGCGGAGATGTGCGGCTGGACGTCAAAGCGGCTTACATCGGGAAAAAGATCTTCGAGGTGCGGGGGCTTTCCAAACGTTTCGGCGACAAGGTGATTCTCGACGGATTCGACTACCGTTTCGCCCGTTACGAAAAAATGGGTATCGTCGGCGACAACGGCACCGGAAAATCGACCTTTATCAAGATGCTGATGGGGCTGGTGCAGCCGGATGCCGGGACGATCGATATCGGCGAGACGGTCCGTTTCGGCTACTATTCGCAGGACGGGCTGTCGTTCGACGATGGCGCGAAGGTGATCGACGTGGTGACCGAAATCACCGAACATATCGAGCTGGGCGAAGGGCGCCGGTTGAGCGCGTCGCAATTTTTGCAGTATTTCCTGTTCACGGCGCAGACGCAGTACGATTATGTCGAAAAACTCAGCGGCGGCGAACGGCGACGGCTGTACCTCTGCACGGTGCTGATGCGCAATCCGAATTTTCTGGTGCTTGACGAGCCGACCAACGACCTGGATATTATGACGCTGCAAGTGCTCGAAGAGTTCTTGCAGGGTTACGGCGGTTGTTTGATCGTAATTTCGCACGACCGTTATTTCATGGACAAAGTAGCCGATCACCTGCTGGTTTTCCAGGGCGGCGGGCAGATCAAAGATTTTCCGGGGAATTACAGCGATTACCTTGAGTGGAAACGGCTGAAAGAGTCCGAAGAACGGGCGGCCGGATCGCGGGAGAACAAGAAGATACAGGAAAAGCAAATGCCGAAACAGTCGTCCGCGCCGTCCGGCAAACGCAAGCGGACGTATCAGGAAAACCGAGAGATGGAACGGCTCGAACAGGAGATTCCGCAGTTGGAGCAGGAAAAGGCCGAGCTGGAGCGACTGCTCGGCAGCGGTAGCCTATCTGTCGGGGAGCTTACCGCCAAATCGGTGCGGATCGGCGAGGTGATCGCCCTGATTGACGAAAAAAGTATGCGGTGGCTCGAATTGAGCGAGATCGCGGGGTAGAGAAGGCGTAAACGGATGGCCGCTTTGTTTCTGGAAATCGCACTGTAAGCCGCGGTCGTGCGGTGGCGACGGTCGTGCGGATTATCTGGAAAAATCGTAGCGGCCGATCGCTTTCTTATAGGCCGAAATGGCGACCTTTTCGTTGAAATGGGCCGTTACGGCGTTCGTATAAGCTTGTAACCACGAAAGTTGCGCGGATATGACGTCGAGGATGGTCAGTACCCCCTCGTTGTAGCTGAACGTGTTCAGCGACAGGTTCTCGCGTGCGACGTCGAGGTTTGAGCGGGCGGTCGCGATCTGCAAATTCGCTTCGGTGATGTTTGTCCATGCGTTCGAGATCGCTACCGAAAGGTTGTCCGCGACGGCGGCCTGCGCATACTGCGACGAGCGGAGCGTCGCTTCGGCCGCATGGACCGTGTGACGCCGTTCGTTCCAGTGGAAAATCGGGATGTTCAGCCGTAGGAATGCCAGCCCGTCGATCCGGGTCTGTCCGTGATAGTTCGGCGACGGGGTGTTCCAAATGCCCTGCACGCCGGCCGAGAGCTGCGGGTTGAACCGCGAAGCCGCCAGTCTGACGTTGTACCGTTGTAGGTCGATTTGTTTGCCGGCGATCAGGTAGGACGGGTGCGACGGGACGGCCTCTTCCGGGGCTATCTCCTGCAACGGCGGAACGGATTGCGTGATCGAGTCGGCCGCATGGCGGGGCGCGTCGGGTTTTTCTCCCATCAGGATGTTGAAATTGTGCAGCGAAATACGGTAGGCGTTTTCGATCTGTATACGGCTGAATTCAGCTTCCTGCAATCGGGTCTGAATCATCAGCAGGTCGTTGCGGGCTACGTAGCCGTCGTCGAAACGCGTCTGCACTACGTTGAACATTTCGCGGACGATCGCTTCGTAGCGGGTCGTGATGTCCAGCAGCGCTTTGTTCGAAGCCAGATTCCAGTAGTTGTATTCGGCCAGGTAGGCGACGTCCAGCTCCGATTGCTGTTCCTGCAACCGGAACAGATCTTGATTCACCTGCGCCTGTCGGTAACTATCGCGGACGCTTCCTCCGACGTAAATTTGCTGTACCAGAGCCGGCTGCAACGAAAACGAATAGGGTTTCAGCAGCCGGTCGCTCTGAAAACGTTTTCGGAAGTTGATCGAAAAGTCGCCGTCGGCGCTGAGTTGAGGCAGGAAACCGGTGTAGCTGCCCCGGACGGCGGCCTCTGCGGCGCGGGTCTGCTCGGCGGCCTGTTTCAGCGTGTAGCTGTATTGCAGGACGCGGAGTCGGTAGTCGTCGAGCGAGAGCGTGTCCTGGGCGGCGGCGGAGCCGGATACGGCTGCGATCAGTAATAGGTATATGAATTTCGTACGCATTGCGGGGTTTGTTTTAAGGGTTTGCAGGCGCCGGTTTACGGATTCCGAAAAACAGGCAGTAAGCGACGGGCAGTACCAGAATGGTCAGCAGCGAAGCGACCAGCAGTCCGCCCATGATCGTGGCGGCCATGCCGCCGAACATCGAATCGAACAGCAGCGGCAGCATACCGAGAATCGTGGTGCCGGAGGCCATCATGACCGGGATGATTCTCGATCGGGTCGCCGACAGAACGGCGTCGTAGGGGCTTTTGCCGACTGCCGTTTCGGCGCCGATCTGGTCGACCAGTACGATGGCGTTCTTGATGTTCATGCCGACGAGTCCCAACAGGCCGAGCATCGCGAAAAAGTCGAACTGTTTGCCGGTAGCCAACAGGCCGACGACGACGCCAATGAAAATCATCGGCACCATCAGCACGATGACGACCGGTTTTTTGTAGGTACGGAACAGCAGCAGCAGCGTGATGAATATCAGTATGAACGTGAGCGGCATGTTGGCGGCCAGCGCAGCGTTCGACTCCTGTTGTCCCTGTTCTTCGCCGAAGATCTTCAGGTCGTAGCCTTCGGGCAGCGCGATCCGCGACCGCACTTGTTCGAGCACCTTGCCGAAAGCCGCTTTCGTATTGGCTCCGCGTACCGGGTCGCACTGGGCCATCATCACCCGTTCGCGGTTGTAGCGCTTGATCGTGCCGTAACGGAATCCGAAATCAAAACGGTCGACGACCTGCTCGAGCGGATAGACATTGCCTTTCGGCGAGTAGATCGGCACCGATCGCAGGTTATTCAGGTTGAAATCGGCCCGGTCGTCGTCGACCAGCAGAATCGGCATGAACTGATCCTTATGACGGTACTCGCCGAGTTGGTAGCCCGAGGTGGCGATGGTCATCTGCTGGGCTGCCGCGAGTCGCGTGATGCCGAGCCGGGGCCCTTTTTCCTGCGAATAAACGGGTTCCCAGACCGGGATCGGGTTGCCCCAACTGCTGCGGGTGTCGGTGACTTCCGGGATCTCGCGCATCAACCTTTCGGTCTGTTCGGTCAGCGCGGCGAGCGTGTCGATGTCGGGACCGATGAATCCGATTTCGATGGCCGCTTCGACCGCAGGCGACAGTTTGAACAGCGACGAGCGTACCAGCAGGTCGGGGAAATTGGCGCGGGCATAGGCGTTGAAACGCTCCTCCACCGCCGCCGTCGAGTCTTTCGCGGTCAATTCCACCAGCAGGTTGCCGAAATTGGGTTTCGGGCCGAACGAAGTGCTGGCCAGGTAGTACCGCGGAGGAGAACTGCCCATCGTCGCCGAGACGTTCTTAACGGACGGTTGCCGTAACAACCACTCTTCGAGCCGCATTATGTTCCGTTCCATATCCCGGATATTGTAGCCGTCGGGCAGGAAACAGTCGGCCCGAAAATAGGGCTTGTCGAGGTTCGGGAAAAAATTTTGCGGCATGGCTCCCATGACCAGCAGCGACCCGGCGAACAGCGCGACCATGATCCCCGCGACCCACCAGCGCCGGCGGATCAGCCGTTCGAGCAACTGGTCGAACAGGCGGTAGAATTTCCGGTCGTAAGGGTCTCGCGGAGCCGCCTGCGTTTGTTCTTTCAGAATGTAGCTGCCGAATAGCGGGGTTTGGCTCAGCGCGAGCATCCAGCTCAGCAACAGCGAAATGGCTACGACGACGAACAGCGGTTTGACGATCTCGGCGACCGCCGACGGGGCCAGGTACAGCGGCAGGAACGAGCAGATCGCAATGAACGTGGCTCCGAGCAGGCCCCATTGCGGTCCGGTGGCTCCGTCGATCAGCGCCTGCCGTCGTCGCGCGCCGCGCAGGATCGCGTTTTGCGCGTTGTCGGTTACGACGATCGCGTTATCGACCAGCATTCCCATCGCGATGATGAATCCGGCCAGCGAAGTACGGTTCAGGCCGACGCCGAGAAACTGCATGATCAGCAGCGTGCCGCCGATGGCGAAGATCAGCGAACTGCCGATCAATATGCCGGCGCGCAGACCCATGATCAGCATGATCAGTACGATTACGATCGAAATCGATTCGATCAGGTTGACGATGAAGGTATTGTTGGCTTCCCGAGCGATCTGGTTTTCCGGATAGAGCGTCTGTAGCGTGATGCCGATCGGTATCTGCGGGTTCAGCTCGGCCAGTTTCCGTTCGATCAGCGCGCCGGTTTTGACGACGTCTTTTTCCGGGTCGGTCGAAACGCCGATCCCGATGGCCCGCCGGCCGTTGACGCGCATCAGTGTGCCTGGCGGTTCGGCATAGCCCGCTTCGATCCGGGCGATGTCGCCCAGGCGCACCTGAAGACCCTGGGTCGAGGTCAGAATCTGGTTGCGGATGTCGTCGAGGTTCTTATAAGTTCCCGTTTCGATGATCTTGATCTGCATCTGGCCGGCCATTTTTTCGCCGCTGCCGACCAGCGTGTTCTGCCCGCTGAGGATGCGGATCACTTCGTCGGGCGTGATGAACAGGTTGCCGAGGGCCGACATGCTGAGGTAGACGTTCACCACCCCGTTCTGTTCGCCGAACAGCGTGACTTTCTGCACGCCGGGCACCGTCACCAGTTCGGTCTTGATTCGCTGCGCCCAGTCGCGCATCTCTTCGTAGGTAAATCCTTCGTCGGCCGAGAGTCCGTAATAGATGCCGAAGACGTCGCCGAAATCGTCGCTGACCGAGATGTTCGACGCCCCGTCGGGCAGCGCGGGCTGCACGTTCATGATTTTGCGGCGCAGTTCGTCCCACATCTGCGGCATCTCGCCGGCCGGCGTCGAGGGTTGCAGTTCGATCATGATTTTCGACATGCCGTACCACGACTCGGACGTGATCTTGTAGACGCGGCGCATCGACTGGATTTCGCGTTCGATCGGTTCGGTGATCAATTGTTCGACCTCTTCGGGCGTCGCTCCGGGATAGCGGGTGACGATCGCCGCGCTTTTAATGACGAATGGCGAGTCCTCCTTTTTGCCCAGTTGCGTGAAAGCGACAATGCCGCCGACGAGCAGTATGGCCAGGAAAAAAAAGATAACCTTGCGGTTGTCGAGCGAGTAGCGGGGTAGATTCATGGTACGGTTATTTGATGATTTTTACCGTTTCGTTCGGATTGATCCGGTAGATGCCCGCCGTGACGACCGTGTCGCCGGGCAGCAATCCGCTCTCGACGGCGATCATGTCGCTGCCGATCGGCTCGCCGAGTTCGACCCGGTTCAGCCGGGTGCGGCGTTCGCGGTCTATCGTCCAGACGTAGTTGCTGTCGTTGCGTTCGAATACGGCGGTCAGCGGTACGGCCGTCAGGCCGGGGCGGTCGGGATTGTTCACCCGCAGGTTGATCATGCACGACATGCCGGGAGCGATGTCGTATTTTTTCAGGTTCTCTCCCTCGAGCGTCAACGTGACGGAGATGCCGGTCGCCTGCGTCGAGGTCTGCACGTATTCTTTCAGCCGCGCGCCGAACGTGACGCCCGGGTAATTGTCGAATTTTACCGAGAACCGGATGCCGGGGATCTTCAATGTCTGCAATCCGCTCTCCGGCATCGTGAACATGACGCTCTCGGTGATCGGGTTTACCAGCCGCACGACCGGTTCGCCGGCCATCACCTGCTGGTAGTTGTCTACGTACTTCTTTTCGACGGCCCCTGCGAACGGCGCGCGCAGTCGGGTATCCGCGAGGGTCGTTTGAGAATTCTCGTAAGCGGATTTCGCACGGACGTAGGCGGCGTCGGCCATTTCGTAGTCCTGGCGGGAGATCGCCTGCTTCTCGAGCAGCCGTTTGTTTCGCTCCATTTGCGACCGGGCGGTCAGGTAGGTGGCTTTGTCGGCCTCCATTTGCAGCGAATACTCGCGCGGGTTGATCTCGGCGATTACATCCCCTTTTTTGACGCTCTGGCCGGTGATGACGTTCATCTTTAGGATCTGTCCCGAGATCCGGAAAGCCAGGTTCGAAATATCGTCGGCTACGGACATGCCGGCGAAGTCCTTGTCGACCGAGCCGAGCGGTTGGGTGGCGTATACTTTTACCGGGCGGATCTCTTGTTGCGCGGGTTGTGTCCCGGAATGGCCGCAGCTTTGCAGCGACACCAGGATGCCGGCGGTGAAAATGAGTTTGGCATTCATAAGCGATAGTCTGATATGGCTGACCTTCAGCTAAAATCATGCCATGCCGTCCGGCGGCGGACGGTTATGAAAAGAATGTCCGCGGTTTTCGGGCCGCGGACATTCCGGATCGACTTTCGAAAAAAATTATTCTTTGACGCGTCGTGACGTATAGGCGACGTAAATGAACGCCAAGGCGGCTGCAAGGAGGCCCAGCGGCCAGATGCGGTTGTTGCGGTCGCGCCGTTCGGTGACCGTTTCGAGCGGCGTCCGGCCGTCGTAATCCCGTTCGAAATTCGGGATGTCGCGGCAGTTCCATTTGCCGAGGATCGTCCCCTCTTTCAGTAGTACGAGTCCCGCCCGGGCGCGGATCAGCATTTTCAGCGTCGTGCCGTCCATGTTGTAAACCGGGATACGACTGTCGCCGAAAGTTATTTTCCCGTCTTCGGGTAACGCCGAGGCGGTGACGCATACGACCGGGTAGTTGTATTTCACGGCATAGCGCACGGTTTGTTCGATTTGCCGGCTGCATATCGAAGACAACGGCCGGTCGATCGGGTTCAGCGCGATCAGGAAAACTTCGCGGGTCGAAGCCAGCAGCGTCGGCGCATAATTCTCGTCGGCGTTGAAAACGGAAAAGTCCTGGATTTCGCTTCGCCGCTTGCGGTTGTTTTCTACGATTCGGGTGTCGACGTATTCCCAGCGCAGCGTGTCGTACCAGGTCGTATCGGCAAGGTCGAATTCGCGTTGCTGTCCGGTCGTGCGGTCCTTGTAGATCAGCGTTGTCTGCGTATCGTTGCCGTAACCTTCCAGCTGCGACGGAATGTTCACGCCGATGCGGAACGGCAAAAAGTCGATCGGAGGCAGGTGGCGCAGGCTGTACAGTCCGATCCCGGACGACAGCAGTCCGAAGAAAAAGATCATGCTCCATTCGACTGTCGAGGCGTAACGGTTGTGCTGTCTGAAAGGCTGTTTCCAAGCCGTGCGCCACAGGACGACGGTAAGCAGCAGCAGGATTACGTTTTTGAAAAAGGTCTGCCAGTTGGTCAGTTTGACGAAGTCGCCGAAACAGCCGCAGTCGGCCACCGGGTTCCACAGGGCGAGTACGAAAGTCAGCAGCGTGAAGAATCCGAGCAGGATCGTCAACAGTGTCGTGACGCTCTTTTCCCGGATACGGAACAGCAGGCAGAATCCCAGCAGCATTTCCGAGGCGGACAGCAGGATCGAAAAGGCGTATTCGGCTCCGGACAGCCAACCCATTCCGAAGGCGTTGAAATATTCTCCGAACTTGATGGCCGTGCCCCAAGGATCGACGGCTTTGACAAACCCCGAAAAAATAAATACTCCTGCAACGATCCATCGCAGCAGTCCGGTCAGGAAAGTATGTTTTTTCATGGCGTTTGTGATTGGTTAGTTGACAAATGTATGTTTTTTAACGGTGATATGCAATTTTATACCCTTTTTCCTAATTTTGCGGAAAGGGCCGGAATTGCCGGCCGGACTAAACGGAAGCGTATGGAAAACAGGGTAGATCGGATATTGAAAAGGGTCGTTCGCTTCTGCCGACGCGCAGTGGATCGTCGACGTGGTCGGTTCGCACCACAATGTGCAAAAAACCATTGAATTGGGCTTCGAAACGTTGTTCGAAGCCGATCTGATCGTCGACCTGTTCGAAGGATATTATCCGGCAGAAGAAGCGGGCGCCTGTTACCGCAATGGGGTGCGGATCGCTTCCGGAAAATCGTGGTTCGCACGCCTGTTTCCCGGGTGCGCCGGGGTCGGATAGCTTGCCCTTCTGCGTCCCGGTCTATTTCGTTGTGTGCCTGCGGCGGGAACTCAGCGCGCGGGTCAACTCGCCGCCCCACATCACCAGCGAAGTGGCTCCGATGATCGTCAGCCAGTCGCAGCCGGAGAGCGGGACCGTGCGGAAGACGTTTCCGCCCCAGGTTACGATGATGAATTGACCGGCCAAGATTAGCAGCAGCACGCCGAAAAACGGGGCGCAGCCCCCGACCGCTTTCCAGATCGGGGTGGTTGTGCCGAATCCCTTCGCGTTGAACATGTTCCAGAATTGCAGCATGACGAATACCGTGAAGAATGCGGAGAGCTCGTAGATCGTGATTGCCGATCCGAAGTAGTACAGTATGCCGAGCAGTACGGCGACGAAAAGCAGTCCGACGCCGACGATCGAGCGCATCATCGGGCGCGAAATGATGAAGTCGCTGTTTTTGCGCGGTTTTTCGCGCATCACGCTGCGGCTCGGCGGCAGCGAAGCGAGCGCCAGCGCCGCGAAAGTGTCCATGATCAGGTTGACCCACAGCATTTGCGTGACGGTCAGCGGCAATTCGCTGCCGAAAATCGAGCCGAACAGTACGATGATGATCGCCACGAAGTTGATCGTCAGTTGGAACAGTACGAACCGCTGGATGTTGCGGTACAGCGAGCGGCCCCACATCACGGCCGTGGCGATGCTGCTGAACGAGTCGTCGAGCAGCGTGATGTCGCTGGCTTCTTTGGCTACGGAGGTTCCGGTACCCATCGACAGTCCGACCTGCGCGAAATTCAGCGCCGGCGCGTCGTTCGTGCCATCGCCGGTGACGGCCACCACTTCCCCTTTTTGTTGCAGCAGTCTTACGAGCCGCTGTTTGTCCAGCGGCCGCGCGCGCGACATGATCTTCAACGACTGTACCCGTTCGAGCAGTTCCTCGTCGCTCAGCGCGGCGAATTCGGAGCCGGAGATGTGGTTGCGGTCGGTGTCTTCCGCCGTCCACAGGCCGATCTGTCGACCGATCTCTTTGGCCGTCGCCGGGGTGTCGCCGGTAACGATTTTCACGTCGATACCTGCGGACAAGCACTCTGCCACAGCGGCCGGCACGTCGTCGCGTACCGGGTCGGAGATGGCGGCGATCCCGATGAAATGCAGCGGGCAGCGTTCGAGCGCTTCGTCGCAGGTATCCACGCCGTCGCATACGGCGTAAGCGAATCCGAGCGTCCGCATCGCCATGTTCTGGTAGGCGGACAGTTGCTTTTCCACTTCGGCTTTCGCCCCGAAACCGGCGCACTTGGCCAGGATGATTTCGGGAGCGCCTTTTATGTAGAGAATGCGTTTGCCGGAAGCCGAGTCGACCAGTGTCGCCATGAATTTGCGTTCGGTGGTGAAGGTCATTTGATCGACCGTCTCCGCGGCGTCGCGCAGCGCGGCGTAGTCGGCGCTCCGGTCTTTGAGCCACAGCAGCAATGCCCCTTCGGTCGGGTTGCCGATCACTTTGCCGTTCGCGTCCAGGAAGGCGGTCGAGTTCGCGGCGATTCCTTCGCGGATCAGCGGGTCGATCCCGTCCTCGGAGAATTTGGTTTCGTAAACGCGCATTTCATTGCGGGTCAGCGTGCCGGTCTTGTCGGTGCAGATCACCGTGATCGCTCCCATCGTTTCGCTGGCGTGCATTTTCCGGACGAGGTTATTCGTACGGAGCATCCGCCGCATGTTGACCGCGAGCGACAGCGTGACGCTCATCGGCAGTCCTTCCGGCACGGCCACGACGATCAGCGTGACGGCTACCATGAAGTATTGCAACACTTCGGTTGCGACTGTCAGCCAGTCGGCCGTCAACAAGTCGCCCGTCAGCATACCTTTGACGATCAGCGCTGCGAACGTGACGATCGCCAGCGAGATGCCGACGCGTCCGATCAGCTTCGACAGGCGTTGCAGTTGCAGGTTCAGCGGGGTCTCTTCGTCGCTTTCGACAGTAGCTTGTTCGGCGACTTTGCCGAATTCGGTGGCGTCCCCTACGGCGGTCACCTGCATGACGCCATGGCCTTCGACCACGGTCGTTCCGCGCATGACGTGGTCGGACGGATAAGTCGATTCTTTGTCGAAATGGGCCGGGTCGGTCGTTTTGCCGATCTGCGGTTCCCCGGTCAGCGTCGATTCGTTGATCTTCAGCGACACGGCTTCCTGCAGAATTCCGTCGGCAGGCACCTCTTCGCCGCTTTCGAGTAGGACGATGTCGCCGACCACGACCTCTTTTTTCGGGATCTCGGCGACGGCTCCGTCGCGGACGGCTTTCACCGGCGTGTCGTCGTTGGTGCTGTTCAGCACGTCGAATTTCTTCATCGCGTCGTATTCGAACCAGAATGCGACGCCGGTAGCCAGGAAGATCGCGCAGAAAATGCCGATCGCTTCGGCGAATTCATTATGTATGAAACCGATTCCGAGCGACAGCGCGGCCGCCACCAGCAGGATGCGGATGACCGGATCGTTGAATTTTTCGATGAACAGGCGCCACAGCGATTTGCGTTTCGGCGGGGTGAGCAGGTTGGCGCCGTATTGTTCGCGGCTTCGGATTACTTCGTCCTGCGTGAGTCCTTTCAGGGAATTCGACATGGTGTATGGCTGATTAGGGTTATGTTAACAGTTCGTGTTTGGATGCGTCCAGCTTGATCGCTACGAAGAGCAGGATCGTGAAGGCGATCAGCGACGAGCCGCCATAGCTGAAAAACGGCAACGGAATGCCGATTACCGGCATGATACCAATCGTCATGCCGATATTGACCGCTACGTGGAACAGAAAGATCGACGCCACGCAGTAGCAATAGATCCGGCCGAAGGGTTCCATCTGACGCTCGCCCATCCGGATGATCCGCAGGATCAGGACGGTGAACAGGACGACGATGACGGCGCTGCCCAGGAATCCCCACTCTTCGCCGACCGTGCAGAAGATGAAGTCGGTACTTTGTTCGGGGACGAAATTGAATTTCGTTTGCGTCCCTTCGAGAAAGCCTTTGCCGCTGAAACCGCCCGATCCGATCGCGATTTTCGACTGGTTTACGTTGTAGCCCCAGCCTTTCAGGTCGGATTCCAGGCCCAGCAGATCGAGGATTCGCTTTTGTTGGTGTATCTGTAGGTGCTGGAAAACGTAATCGATCGTGTAGGTGAATCCGAGCGATCCGAAGAAGAGCAAGATGAACGTCAGTATATTGTGTATTTTGTACCGGTAAGCGTAGGCGACCACGGCTCCGACCGACAGCACGGCGGCGATCAAAATGGCCGTGTGCCAGCTCATGCCGATCCGCAGGACGGCGTTGAACAGCAGGTAGAGCAGGATCGAGCCGAGCGCCAATCCGGCCAGGTAGATGACTTTGCTTTTCCAGTTGCCGTTCGACACCCCTTCGCCGATCGCGCAGACGAGGATCAGCACGATCAGCAGCGTGACCGGTTCGAGCAGGAACGAAAAGACGAACAGCGAGATAATCATGATCAGCGCCACGTAGACCCAGCCGTTGAACCCTTCGCGGTAAAACATGAACAGGAACGAGCCGTATACGAGGGCCGAACCGGTGTCGTTCTGCAGGATTACGATCAGCACCGGCAGTCCGACGATCATGCCCGCGCGCAGTAGATCGCCCGGCTTGCGGATGTCGAACGTGTAGGAACTCATGTAACGGGCCAGCGCCAGCGCGGTGGTGAATTTCGCGAACTCGGTCGGCTGGATCGCCACCGGGCCCAGCATGATCCACGCTTTCGCGCCGTTGACCTCCTTGCCGAACAGCAGCACGCCGACCAGTACCAGGATCATGATCCAATACAGCGGGTAGGCCAGCACGTGGTAATACTTGTCGTCGATCAGCAGGATCGACACCGCGATGAATGCCGACGCCCCGATCCAGACCAGTTGCATCCCGTAACGCTGGCCGACGTCGAAGATGCTGGCATGCGCGTCGTCGTAGACGGCGGCGTAAATATTCAGCCAGCCCATCAGCACCAGCAGAACGTATGCCAGCACCGCCACCCAGTCCACGCCGCCCACGGCGAGTCTATTTTCGCTGTTGTCTCTCATAATACGGGTAGGCGATCTGTTTGTTTTTGACGTATTCCACCAGCGGCGCGCGCTGGATCGTATCGGTGAGGTAAAGCTCGGTCAGCAGGCTGGCGATCGGGGCTGCGACGGTGGCGCCGAATCCCCCGTTTTCGATGTAGACCGAGACGGCTATCTTCGGGTTGTTTCGCGGGGCGAAGCAAAAGAATGTGCTGTTGTCGGCCCCGTGCGGATTCTGAGCCGTACCGGTCTTGCCGCAGATATCCAGGCCCGGCACCATCGCGATCCGGCCCGTTCCGCCGCCGTTGACCGCTTGGTACATCCCTTCGACGATCGGTTCGAACCAGCGGGCGTCCACCCGGGTGGTGTGGTTGACGTAGAACCGCGCGTCGATCGAGTCGCGGTCGTGTATCCGCTTGACCACGTGCGGAGTGCGGTAATGGCCCCGGTTGGCGACCGTAGCCACCATGTTGGCCATCTGCAACGGGGTGCAGCCCAGCTCGCCCTGCCCGATCGACAGCGAGATCACGGTCAGTCCGTTCCATCGGCCCCGGTAGGCCTTGTCGTAAAATTCGGAGGAGGGGACGTTCCCGTTCAGTTCGCCGGTAAAGTCCGTTCCGAGTTTGCGGCCGTACCCGAAACTGCGAACATAGTCCGCCCACACGCCGAAACCTTCCTCGATGTTTTTGTATTTTTTGTTTTCGATGATATTCCGGAAAACGTAGCAGAAGTAGGCGTTGCAGGAGTTCGCGATGGCTGCCTCCAGGTCGAGCGGCGATCCGTGCGCGTGGCATTTGACGCCGCGCCCGTACGGGTATCCTCCGTGACAGGGATAGGTTTGCGACGGCGACAGCACGCCCTCCTGCATTCCAATGAGTCCCTGGATCACTTTGAACGTTGAACCGGGGGGGTAGAACGACATGACCGCGCGGTTGTAAAGCGGCCGCCGCGGGTCGTTGAGCAGTTTCATGTAGTTGTTGCCGCGATCGCGGCCCACCAGTTCGTCCGGGTCGTAGGTCGGACTGTTGGCCATCACGAGGATTTCGCCCGTTTCCGGCTCGATCGCGACGACGCTGCCCACTTTGCCTTCCATCAACTCTTCGGCCAGCGCTTGCAGCCGCGCGTCGATCGTACAGGTGATCGCCACGCCCGGAGACGGCAGCGTGTCGTAAATACCGTTCGCATAGGAGCCTTTCGGGATACCGTGCACGTCCACCATTTCGATTTTCACTCCTTTCTCTCCGCGCAGCACTTCTTCGTAGGCCTGTTCGATGCCGCTGCGCCCGATGTAGTCGCCGCTGCGGTAGTACGGGTCGCGTTCCAGGATCCGGTCGTCCACTTCGCCGACGTATCCCAGCAGGTTGCCCGCCATTTTAGTCGGGTACGACCGGACGGTGCGGTAAACGGTGAAGAATCCGGGGAATTGGTGCTCTTCGAGGCGCAGTTTGGTCTCTTTGGGCAACTGTTTGACGATGACCGACGCCCTACGGCGCGAGAAATTGGACGCTTTGATCAGCTCCTTGCGGATCTGTTCGACCGGTACGCCCAGGATGCGGCTCATCAGCGCGGTGTCGAACGGCCGCACTTCGCGCGGGGTCGCCATCAGGTCGTAAGCCTCTTTGCTCTGTACCAGGAAGCGTCCGTTTCGGTCGTAAACTTCGCCCCGGGGCGGGTACTGCACCATGTAGCGCAGGACGTTGTTGTCTGCATTCGTCTTGTAGCTGCCGTCGAGCACCTGGATATAGAACAACCGCAGCAGGACGATCGCCGCGATGACGATGACGACTCCCTGTAAGGTTTTGATTCGGCGGGGGGTATCCACGGCGTTACGGTTTTTGACGGTTGACCGAGAACAGGCGTTGGCAGAAATACACCAGCAGCAGCGTAACCGCCGAACTCAGGAGGATCCGCAGCAGCGTAAGGTAGAAGAAGTGCAGCGACAGCGTTTCGAAAATAAAGAATACCGTGCTGTGCAGCAGCACCATGAAGGAGGCGTATTTGATGAATTTTTTGATCCCGAGCCGGTTGACGTTCGGAATTCCGCCGTCCTTCACCTCGTCTTTGCCGGCCAGCAGGTTCAGCAGCGTCGGGCGGCAGAATGCGACGAACAGCGTGGCGATCGTGTTGATTCCGGCCGTTCCCATGAAAACGTCCATCGTGACGCCCATCAACAGTCCGAGCGTCAGCAACAGCAGCGGCGCGATCTCCATCGGCAGCAGGATGATAAAGGCGACGTAGGCCAGCGGATGAATGTAGACGCTGACCCCGATCCGGCTGAACAGGAAAACCTGCAACAGGGCCATTACCACGAATAGGATCGTATATTCCAGCGTTCTGTACATCGTTTCTTCGTCGTTTGCAGTGTGTTTGGCCGCTTTATTGCACAGCGGCCGAAGTCATCGAAACGTCGTTTTCCAGCGTTTCGCGCTCTTCGGCGTCCAGGTATTTGATCACCACTACGTTGTTCAGTGCGGCGATGTCGGTATGCAGTTTTACCCGGACGTCGTAATAGGTCGCGTTGTTCAGTTCGAAGTCCGCCACCGTGCCGATCATGAGTCCCGGCGGAAACCGTGACGAGTGCGAGGTCGTCACGATCGTGTCGCCGACATGGATCTGCGCGTATTTTGCGATTTCGGTCAGCATGACGTATTCGTAACTCGCGCCGTCCCACGAAACCGATCCGAAATAGTCGGTTCCTTTGATCTTTCCGCTCGTTTTGAAGCCGCGGTTCAGCACCGACATACACACGGCGAAATGATCCGAACAGTTCATTACGTAACCCGCGATGCCCCTGTCGGCCACGACCGCCATATCGGGCTGCAAGCCGTCTTCGACGCCGCGGTTCAGCGTGATGTAGTTCTCCTGCCGGATGATCGAGTTGTTGATGACCCGAGCCGGGAAGTAAGCGAACTGCCGTCGGCCGGCGACAGAATCTTCGGTGAAAAGCAGCGAGTCCGGCGGTACGGCCGGGTCGCTGCCGTCGCGCCGCAAACCGTCGAGTTCGTTTTCCAGCAGTGCTACCCGGGCAGTCAGCGCTGCATTCTCCTTTTTCAGGTGCAGGTAGCTGTTCAGTCCCGATATCTGCGAATAGATACCGCCTACAACATAGTTGGAGGCGGTAATCAGCTTCGCTTTCGTGTAGCTGGTGCTGTTTGCGTAATAGTGTATCGCAAACGCTTCGAGAATGATGAAGATCAATACGAAATGGATCTTCTTGATGAACAGGAAAAACTTGATCATTCTCTTGCGGCGGTTCGTGTTAAAGGGTTATCGCATCAAGAACGAAAAACGTCCGATGTTCTTCAGCGCAATGCCCGTGCCCCGCGCTACGGCGCGCAGCGGGTCTTCGGCGATGTGGAACGGGATATTGGTTTTCTCGGACAGCCTCCGGTCGAGCCCTTTGAGCAACGCTCCGCCGCCGGCGAGGTAAATCCCGTTTCGGGCGATGTCGGCATACAATTCGGGCGGAACCATTTCGAGTACCTTCATAATTGCCGCGTCGATTTTGACGAGCGATTTTTCGAGCGCGTAGGCCATTTCGCTGTACGAGACGCTCAGTACCGACGGCAACGACGTCAGGATGTTCGGCCCCGTCACTTCGAAGTCTTCAGGCTCTTCCTCCAATTCCGACAGCGCTGCCCCGACCGCGATCTTGATGTCCTCGGCCGTCCGTTCGCCGATGCGCATGTTGTGCTGCTGACGGATATAGGTCTGTATGTCTTCGGTAAAGACGTCTCCGGCAACGTTGATACTCTCGCTGCAGACGATTCCTCCGAGCGAGATGCAAGCGATTTCGGTCGTACCGCCTCCGATGTCGACTACCATGTTGCCTTCGGGGGCTTCGACGTCGAGTCCGGCGCCGAGCGCGGCGGCCATCGGTTCGTAGATCATATACACTTCGCGGCCGCCGGCGTGTTCGGCCGAATCGCGCACGGCCCGGATCTCCACGTTGGTCGAGCCGGACGGGATGCAGATCACCATTTTCAGCGACGGACTGAACAGCCGTCCGTTGCTCTTGACCATTTTGATCAGACCGCGCAGCATGATCTCCGCGGCGTTGAAATCGGCGATCACGCCGTCTTTCAACGGGCGTACCGTCTTGATATTCTGATGGGTTTTGCCGTGCATCTGGCGCGCTTTTTTGCCGATCGCCATCGCCTTGCCGGTATGCTGGTCGAGCGCCACGATCGACGGCTCGTCCACGACGATTTTCCCGTTGCTGATTATGATCGTGTTGGCCGTGCCGAGGTCGATGGCCAACTCCTGTGTCAATGAAAATAAGCCCATAATCGTTAGGTCTTTATAGTGAGAGGGTTTGTTAGTGCTTGAAATGTCTGAGACCGGTGAACAACATTGCCATGCCGTTCGCGTTGCAGTAGTCGATGCTCTCCTGGTCGCGTACCGAGCCGCCCGGCTGAATCACGGCGTCGATGCCCTCCTTGTGGGCGATTTCGACGCAGTCGCCGAACGGGAAGAACGCATCCGACGCCATCACGGCCCCCGTCAGGTCGAACCCGAAACTTTTGGCTTTCGCGATGGCCTGTTTCAGCGCATCCACGCGCGAGGTTTGGCCGATGCCGCTGGCGATCAGCATACCGGCCTTGGCCAGTACGATCGCGTTGCTCTTGGAATGTTTTACGATCTTGTTCGCGAAGATCAAGTCTTTGAGCTGTTCGGGCGCGGCCTGTTTCTCGGTCGCGTAGCGCGGTTCGCCGTCTACGCCTCCGACTTTCAGGTCGCGATCCTGCACCGCTACGCCGTTCAGCAGCGAACGGAACTGTTTCGGACAGCGCGTCGTATCTTTCAGCCGCAGAATGATGCGGTTTTTCTTGCATTCCAGGACGGCGAGCGCCTCGTCGGTGTACGAGGGCGCCAGGATCACTTCGAAGAAAAGCTTGTTGATCTCTTCGGCGGTCGTCGCATCCACTTCGCGGTTACAGATCAGCACGCCGCCGAAAGCCGAAACCGGGTCGCCGGCCAGCGCGTCTTTCCACGCTTCGGACAGCGTCGGGCGCGTCGCCACGCCGCAGGCGTTGTTGTGTTTCATGATTACGAAGGTCGGTTCGTCGAACTCTTCGATCAGGTTGATCGCCGCGTCGATGTCGAGCATGTTGTTGTACGAGATGTCCTTGCCGTGCAGTTTGTCGAACAGTCGTTCGAGGTCGCCGTAGAAGACGGCCGACTGGTGGGGATTCTCCCCGTAGCGCAGCGGCGTTCCGCCGTTGAAACTCAGCTTGAACGAGCCGATCTGTTCTTGGCGGTTGAAATAGTTGAAGATGGCCGAATCGTAGTGCGAGCTGACGTCGAACGCATAGGCTGCGAAACGACGGCGCTGTTCGAGCGTCGTAGCGCATTGTTGGGCGGTAATGATTTCGTAGAATTCGGCGTATTGGTCGACCGACGGTACGATCACCACGTCCTTGAAGTTTTTCGCTGCGGCGCGGATCAGCGAGATGCCCCCGATGTCGATTTTTTCGATCACGGCCTGCTCTTCGGCCCCCGAAGCGACGGTTTGTTCGAAGGGATAGAGGTCGACGATCACCGCGTCGATTTCCGGGATCTCGTATTGAGCGGTCTGTTCGGCGTCCTGCGGATTGTCGCGGCGGGAGAGGATCCCTCCGAAAACTTTCGGATGGAGCGTTTTCACGCGTCCGCCGAGGATCGACGGATACCCCGTCAGGCTCTCGACCGACACGGCTTTCAGACCGAGTCCCTCGATGAACGAAAGGGTTCCGCCGGTCGAATAGATCGTTACGCCGTCCTCCGCTAATTTTCTGACAATCTGTTCCAGGCCGTCTTTGTAGTAGACCGAAATAAGTGCTCCTTTTATCTTTTTCACCGTCTTGTATGGTTTAGTATTTATCAATCGTACAAAGATACAAAAAAAGAGTTTACAGCTTGAGTTTATACTTCAAAAAATGGATTGTGTCTCTTTTTTTTGTTTCCGGCCGTTTTGCCGGTGCGGCGGACGGTCCGTAAAATGAAGTTTTTGGTCGCCGGGCGGTGGCGGTGCGGTTCCGGGTGCGATTTATGCGGCTGTTTCCGGATAAAACGGCTCCGGAATAGCGAAAATTTTAAATAATTTGTAAATTTGTGGTTTGAAAGCGAATAAAATCATGGCGTACAACATCGATCGGAACGCGCGGTGTGCGGTGGTCGGTCACGGCAGTTGGGCTACGGCTCTGGTCAAGATACTTCTCGAAAACGAACGGAACGTCGGCTGGTACATCCGCAACCGGGATGTCCTGGAGCATGTGCGTAAGCACGGGACCAACCCGCGCTACCTGCGGGACGTCCGTTTCGATCCGGGGAGCCTGCACCTGTCGGACAGTCTCGACGAGGTGGCGCGCGATGCGGAGATCGTCGTGCTGGCAGCTCCGTCCGTTTACCTGAAAACGACGCTCGAACCCCTGACCGAACCGCTCGGCGATAAATTCATCGTCTCTGCGATCAAAGGCATCGTTCCCGACGATCTGATCACGGTGGCCGAGTACGTCAACCGCCGGTACGACGTTCCGTTCGATCAGATCGGGATCGTGTCCGGCCCGTGCCATGCCGAAGAGGTGGCGCTCGAACGGCTCTCCTACCTGACGGTCGTTTGCAAGACGCTCGAAAACTCGCGCATCCTGGGCGATAAAATTCGGACCGATTATATAAACGTCGGTCATTCGACCGACATATACGGCATAGAATATGCTTCCGTGCTGAAAAATATTTATGCGATTGCGGTCGGGATCGCGGTCGGCCTCGGTTACGGGGATAATTTTCTGGCCGTGCTGATTTCGAACGGGGCGATGGAGATGTCGCGTTTCATGTCGCAGACTTATCCCAGCAACCGGAATACGTTCGCATCGGCTTATCTGGGCGACCTGTTGGTTACTTCCTATTCGCAGTTCAGTCGCAACCGTCGGTTCGGACTGATGATCGGCAAGGGCTATTCGGTGCATTCGGCGCAGATGGAGATGAGCATGGTGGCCGAAGGGTATTACGCGGCCGAATGCATTATGAAAATCAACCGGCAGCGCGGCGTGGATATGCCGATTGCGCGGATGGTGTACGACGTTCTCTATGACGGCGCTTCGCCGTCGGTCTCGGTCGGCCGGTTGACCGGACGGCTGCTGTAAAGGCATGTAAAATCCATCAAAACATAATTATCATGAGTATTATTAAAGTTTCTATCGACAAAATCTACGGGATTCTCGAACCCGTGGATCTCGAATTGATAAAAGAACGGGTCGAAGTGTCGAACCGCATGTTGTCCGACGGCAGCGGCGACGGGAACGATTTTCTGGGGTGGGTGGACCTGCCCGAGCAGATTACCCCCGCCCAACTGGACGCCGTTAACGATTGCGCGAAATCGCTGGCTTCGCTGGCCGAAGTGATCGTGGTGATCGGGATCGGGGGCTCTTACCTCGGGGCGAAAGCCGTGCTGGAAGCCATGAGCGATCCGTTCCAACTGCTGCACAAGAAACAGGATAAGCCGATCGTGCTGTTCGCCGGGCAGAATCTCAGCGAGGACTATCTGTATGAGCTGCTGGCCGCTACGAAGCCGTACAAGCTGGCTGCCATCGTGATCTCCAAGTCCGGGACGACGACCGAGCCGGCCGTTGCTTTCCGGATCGTCAAAGAGGAGATCGAGACCCGTTATGGCAAAGCGGAAGCCGCCAAACGGATCGTTGCCGTGACCGATGCCAAACGCGGCGCACTGCGGACGCTGGCCACGCAGGAGGGCTACGCTACGTTCGTGATTCCGGACGACATCGGCGGACGCTATTCGGTGCTGACGCCGGTCGGCTTGCTGCCGCTGGCCGTTGCCGGAATCAACATCGGCGAATTGGTGCGCGGCGCGCAGGATATGGCGAAAATGACGGCTGCCGACGTTCCGTTCGACGAAAATCCGGCCGTTCAGTATGCGGCTGCGCGGAACGCGTTGTACAAAAAGGGGTATAAGATCGAGATACTGGCCAGCTACGATCCGAGGCTCCAGTACGTGTCCGAATGGTGGAAGCAGCTTTACGGGGAGAGCGAAGGGAAAGAAGGCAAAGGTATCTTCCCGGCCAGCGTGACGCTGACCGCCGACCTGCACTCGATGGGACAGTATATCCAACAGGGCGAACGCACGCTGATAGAGACGGTTATCAGCGTCGAAAAGCCGCGGCACAGTCTGAAGATCGATTCCGATCCGGATAACCTGGACGGACTGAACTACCTGGCCGGCAAACGGATCGGCGAAGTGAATCTGATGGCCGAGATGGGGACGATGCTGGCCCACGTGGACGGCGGTGTGCCGAATATCCGGATCGAAATTCCCGAGTTGAACGAGTACTACCTCGGCGCCCTGCTCTACTTCTTCGAAAAATCATGCGGTATCAGCGGTTATACGTTGGGCGTCAATCCGTTCGATCAGCCGGGCGTGGAGGCGTACAAGAAGAATATGTTCGCGCTGCTCGGCAAGCCGGGTTACGAGGACGAGGGCAAATTGCTGCGTGCCCGGTTGTAAGTCCGCTGCGGATTCGGCGAACGGGAATTTTAAATTTTTTTACGAAACTCGTCGGATTGCGCCGGAAAATGATTAAATTTGAAACCCGGATCGGACGGAATCGACCGGGAAAGCGTCCGGATGCGATTGCGCCGGACGGACGGTCGGCGCAACGACGTTGCGAGGCGGCCGCCGTAAACGGAGAATTTCCGAATTTGTTAACCTAAAAATAAGTTGTCATGGTAAATTACAAAGATTTGGGTCTTGTGAACACGAGAGAGATGTTTAAAAAGGCCATCGAGGGCAAATACGCCATCGCTGCATTCAACTTCAATAACATGGAGCAGATGCAGGCCATTATTCAGGCTACCGTCGAAACGAAATCGCCGGTGATCCTGCAGGTGTCGAGCGGTGCCCGTAAGTATGCCAATCAGACCCTGCTTCGTTATATGGCTCAGGGTGCGGTGGAATATGCCAAGGAACTGGGTTGCGCTCATCCGCAGATCGTGCTGCACCTCGACCACGGCGATTCGTTCGAACTCTGCAAGTCGTGCATCGACATGGGTTTCTCGTCGGTGATGATCGACGGTTCGCACCTGCCCTACGAAGAGAATATCGCGCTGACCAAGAAAGTGGTCGACTACGCGCACCAGTTCGACGTGACCGTCGAAGGCGAGCTCGGCGTACTGGCCGGTATCGAGGACGACGTGAAGGCCGAACACCACACCTACACCGAACCCGACCAGGTAGTCGATTTCGTATCGCGTACCGGCGTCGATTCGCTGGCTATCTCGATCGGAACGTCGCACGGCGCCAATAAATTTACGCCGGAGCAGTGCACCCGCGACGCCAACGGCGTTCTGGTTCCGCCCCCGTTGCGTTTCGATATTCTTCAGGAGATCGAAAAGCGCATTCCTGGCTTCCCGATCGTGTTGCACGGATCTTCGTCGGTTCCGCAGGATCTGGTCGCCGTTATCAACAAATACGGCGGCGCGCTGAAAGATGCGATCGGTATTCCCGAAGAACAGCTCCGCAAGGCTGCCGAAAGCGCCGTTTGCAAGATCAACATCGACTCCGACGGCCGTCTGGCGATGACCGCTGCCGTTCGTGAAGTGCTGGCTACCAAGCCGGCCGAGTTTGACCCGCGCAAATACCTGGGCCCGGCCCGCGAAAGCCTGAAAAAATTGTACGAACACAAACTGATTAATGTACTGGGATCGGCCGGCAAAGTTCAATGCTAACCGTCCGTCCGTTTCGACCCCGAGACGCCGTCCATTGCGGACGGCGTCTCTTTTTTTTGTCGCCGCGCCTTGTACATTGCCGTTTTTTGGTTACCTTCGCGTCACGGGAAAGTGGTTTGTCACCGAGAAAGCACTCTGCCAACAGCCTGACCCGCATCCGTTTGAAGGCGGTGCGGATATTGTTCAACGAATTTTGAAGCTGTATGGATGATGATGCGGAACCGAATAGTTGCGGTATCTTACCTCAATACCATACCTTTTATATATGGTATCGAGCATGCGGGAATTGACCTGTATGCCGATCTTTTGCTCTCCCCGCCCCGGGGATGCGCTTCCCTGTTGCGCGACGGCGGCGCGGAAATCGCGCTGATTCCCGTAGCGGCCGTCCCGTCGATTCCCGATATCCGCATCGTTACGCCGTTCTGCATCGGTGCGAGCCGTTCGGTTCGCACGGTGGTGTTGGCGGCTGATTCTCCGCTGGATCGGCTCGATACGATTTATCTCGACAGCCATTCGCTGACTTCGGTGAGACTGGCGCGCATCCTCGCGTCGAAGTTGTGGGGGATCCGTCCCGAATGGAAAGAACTGAAAGATTTCTCTGCACTGAACGCTCCGCAGCCGCGGACGGGGTATCTGATCATCGGCGACAAGGTGTTCGACCATGAGGAAAAGTTCCGGTATCGTTACGATCTGGCCGACGCATGGCGTGAAATGACGGGGCTTCCTTTCGCTTTCGCGGCGTGGGTGGCGCGTTCCGGCGTGGACGACCGGACCGTCGAACGGCTCGCCGAGGCGCTCGATTACGGCGTCCGGCACATTCCCGAAGCGATCGCTTGTTACGGTTACGGCGACAGAAGTTATGCTTACGATTACCTGACGCGGAATATCGATTTTGTTTTTGATGAGCAGAAGCGCCGTGCGACGGCGCTTTACTGGCAGGAGGGCAGGAAGATCGACCCTCCGATCAATCCCGGTTGAACTTCCGGTTGACGCGCCCCCGGAGGGGACGGAAGCGACCCGACTATTCACCCTCTAAAGCTCAAGAACAATGATTACTATTTACCTGAAGCAATATAACAAAATCGTTCGCAACGCGGACGTCAGGCTTTTCGACGATCTCGGTTACGACGATATTTTGTGGATCGACCTGCTTTCTCCGACGATCAAAGAGCAGAAAGCCGTGGAGAACTTTTTGGAGATCAACCTACAGACGCGTCAGCAGGTCGAGGAGATCGAGAGTTCGTCCAAATATTCGGAAACCGAGAATGCGATCATCTGCAATTCGAACTTTTTCATTCCGAATCCCGAGGCGTTCAGTATCGAGCCCGTTTCGTTCATCATTACCGAAGGCGTGTTGGTGTCGGTGCGCACCAGCGAATTCAGGACGTTTACCGAAAGCGCGAAACGGCTGCAGATGAACTACCGGGCCTACTCGACCGGCTACCACCTGCTGATCTCGATCCTCGAGGTGCGGATCGATTTCGATGCCGACTTGGTCGAAGCCCTGGCCAAAAACATCGCCACGCTGAGCAAAAACATGAACCTCAGCGAACATATCGACAAGGAAACCCTCAAGCAGATCAGCCACATGCAGGAGAATACGATGTTGATCCGCGAAAACATCTTCGACCGGCAGCGTATCCTGTCGGGCATCCTGCGCAGCGAACGTTTCCCGAACGACATCTATCCGAAGCTGCAACTGATGATCAAGGACGTCAATTCGCTGATCAATCATGCCGATTTCAGTTCCGAACGGCTCGACTACATGCAGGATACCGCGCTCGGTCTGATTAATATCGAACAGAGTAACGTGACCAAGATCTTTACCGTCGCCGCGCTGTTTTTCATGCCTCCGACGATGATCGCCAGCATCTACGGAATGAATTTCGAGAGCATCCAGGAGTTGCGCTGGCAGTACGGCTATGAGTTCGCGCTGGGGCTGATGGTGCTCGTGTCTGCGCTTACGTACCTGTTTTTCCGGTGGAAGAAATGGCTTTAGGAGTGTCCGAAATATGAACTTTACAGTCTTCATGCCTATGAGAACAAACCGGATGAAATACGTCGGGATCGTTTTGGCGCTGTTGCTCGGGACGTTTTCCGGGCGCGCGGCCGATTCTACGGGGCGGAAGTTGGTCTATACCTTCCCGATCCGCGAAGACATCATGCCGTCGGTCGAACGGCTGACCGGGAAATGCCTCGCGCAGGCGGACGAGATGGGAGCCGACCTGGTGGTTATCCAAATGAATACGTACGGCGGAGTCGTCGCGGCGGCCGATTCGATCCGCACGATGCTGCTCAATTCCCGGATTCCGGTATGGGTGTGGATCGACAACCAGGCCGCTTCGGCCGGCGCGTTGATCGCGCTGGCGGCCGATCGCATTTACATTCGTCCGGGCGGCAATATCGGCGCCGCGTCGGTGGTCGATCAGCAGGGGCGGCCGATGCCGGACAAGTACCAGAGTTTCATGCGCGCGACAATGCGGTCGACAGCCGAAGCCCACGGCAAGGTCGTGGAGCGGGTAGACGGAACGGATACCGTCTGGCGCTGGCGGCGCGATCCGGCGATCGCCGAAGCGATGGTCGGGACGACCGCCGGGGACAGTACGACGGTCGGCGTCCTGACGCTGACGGCCGACGAGGCCCTCGCCCGGCATTACAGCGAAGGCAAGGCCGTTTCGGTCGCCGAGGTGCTGTCGAATGCCGGAGTCGTCGATTATACGCTTCATGAATACAATCCGACGACGCTCGACCGCGTGCTCGGCTGGTTGATGAACCCGTTCGCGCAGGGAATTTTCATCATGCTGATCGTCGGCGGGATCTACTTCGAGTTGCAGACCCCCGGAGTGGGTTTCCCGCTGGTTGCCGCCGTGCTCGGAGCCGTGCTTTATTTTTCGCCGCTTTACCTCGAGGGGATGGTGCAGAATTGGGAACCGATCCTTTTTGTCGTCGGGCTGCTGCTGATCGCCGTCGAGATTTTCGTGCTGCCGGGGTTCGGCATTGCGGGGATCGCCGGGATCGTGGCGGTTGTGACGGGGCTTGCGTTCGCCGCGATTGACAACGATGTTTTGCGGCACGTCTTTTCCGGAGAACTGTCCGCCGGGCGGATCGTCCGGCCGTTTCTGGTCGTTATCGTCGGTTCCGTCGCGGCATTCGTCGCCGCGCTTTATTTCGGCCGCCGCTTTTTGACGGGCGATTCGCGGTTGCGCAGCCGGATCGTGCTGACGACCGACCTGACTCCCGAACAGGGTTATGTCGGCCACCGGTTGCCGCAGGACGGCCTGGTCGGCCGCACCGGGACGGTCACCGCCGTTCTGCGTCCGTCCGGAAAGATCGTGCTCGACGGGATTTATTACGATGCGGTCGCCGAAAACGGACTTTTTATCGGACGGGGCGAAAAAGTGCGGGTCGTACGCGTCGGGAACGGGCAACTCTATTGCAAACAGGACTTTTCAGACCCTTCGGAATCCTGAAACGATCTCCCCTCGGTCGCCGAAAACGGATTTTCTGTAAAAAATGCGATCTTTCTTTGATTATTAGTTGGTTGCTTCGTAAAAAAACGTTAGATTTGCAGTCGCTTTGAGAAGACTCTCTTTTGAGGAAGGAGGGTAGCCAAGGCGGAATACAAACCTTTTAAATTCAAAACAATGGGTTATTTAAATGCAGACAAAAAGCAGGAGCTTTTTGCAACCTACGGAAAGTCTAATACCGACACCGGTTCTCCCGAGAGCCAGGTAGCGTTATTTTCTTACCGTATCAACCACCTCACCGAGCACCTCAAAAAAAACAAGAAAGACTTCGGTACGCAGCGCTCGCTGCTGCGTCTGGTCGGAAAACGCCGTCAGCTTCTTGATTATTTGAAAAAGGTTGATATTGAAAGATATAGAGCCGTAGTAAAAGCTCTGGAACTCAGGAAGTAATTTTCCGGGTTACCGACGGAATAGGCTGCCCTCTCGTAGGGCAGCTTTATTCTCATTAAAACGGTTCTTTTTCGGAGAGTGCGGATTGCCCGTTGAATTTAGTTTTTCACAGACACTTAGAAGGATAAAAACATGTATAATGCAACACAAAAGGTGATTTCATTGAGCGGAGGTCGCGAGATAATCATCGAAACCGGAAAATTAGCAAAACAAGCCGACGGTTCGGTTGTTGTCAAACAGGGCAACACCATGTTGCTCGCCACGGTGACGGCAGCCAAAGAGGCTAAGGACGACTGCGATTTTATGCCGCTGTCGGTCGAATACAAGGAAAAATACGCATCCTGCGGTCGTTTCCCCGGCGGGTTCCTGAAACGGGAAGGCCGTGCGTCGGATTACGAAATTCTCGTATCGCGTTTGATCGACCGCGCGCTGCGGCCGCTGTTCCCTTCCGATTTCCATGCGGAAGTATTCGTTACCGTCAACTTGATTTCCGCCGATAAAGATATCATGCCCGATGCGCTGGCCGGGCTGGCCGCGTCGGCTGCGCTGGCCGTTTCGGACGTTCCGTTCGGCGGCCCGATTTCCGAGGTGCGCGTGTCGCGGATCAACGGGGAGTTCGTGATCAATCCGACGTTCTCGCAGAACGCCGACGCCGATCTGGACATCATGGTGGGCGCTACGATCGACAACATCCTGATGGTCGAAGGCGAGATGAAAGAGGTGTCCGAAGCGGTCATGCTCGACGCCATCAAATTCGCTCATGAAGAGATCAAAAAGCACTGTGCCGCGCAGATCGAACTTTCAAAAGAGTTGGGTAAGGACGTGAAACGCACCTACTGCCACGAAAGCAACGACGAGGAATTGCGCCAACAGGTGATCGCCGCCACGTACGACAAAGCTTACGAGATCGCGAAGTCGATGACTGCGAAACACGAGCGTTCGGAGAAATTCGATGCGCTGGAAGCCGAATTCGAAGCGCAGTTCAGCGAAGAATTCCTGGCGGAAAAAGGCGCATTGATCAAGCGTTATTTCCACGATGACGTGCTGAAAAAAGCGATGCGCAACATGATTCTCGACGAGGGGATACGTCTGGACGGCCGTAAGACCACCGAGATCCGTCCGATCTGGTGCGAGGTGGATTACCTGCCCGCGGCGCACGGTTCGGCTGTTTTCACGCGCGGCGAAACCCAGTCGCTGACGACTGTAACGCTCGGGACGAAACTCGATGAGAAGCAGATCGACGACGTGCTCGTGAAAGGCACCGAACAGTTCGTGCTGCATTATAACTTCCCGCCGTTCTCGACCGGCGAAGCGCGTCCCGCACGCGGCCTGTCGCGTCGCGAGATCGGCCATGGCAACCTGGCATGGCGCGCGCTGAAGCCGATGGTACCGGTGGGCGAAGAGAATCCGTACGCCGTTCGCGTCGTATCCGATATTCTGGAATCCAACGGTTCGTCCTCGATGGCTACCGTGTGTGCCGGAACGCTGGCGCTGATGGATGCCGGGGTGAAGATCAAGAAACCGGTTTCCGGGATCGCCATGGGGCTGATTACCGACGCCAAAACCGGAAAATACGCCGTGCTGTCCGATATCTTGGGCGATGAAGACCACCTCGGCGACATGGACTTCAAGGTGACCGGTACCAAAGACGGTATTACCGCTACTCAGATGGACATCAAGGTGGACGGTCTTTCGTACGAAGTGCTGGCCAATGCGCTCGAACAGGCCAAACAGGGCCGTATGCACATTCTTGGCAAGATACTTGAAACGATATCCGAACCGCGCGCCGAACTCAAACCGTTCGTTCCGCGGATCGAGCAGATCGTGATCCCGCAGGAATTTATCGGTGCGGTGATCGGCCCGGGAGGCAAAGTGATTCAGGAGATTCAGAAGACGACCGGCACGACGATTACGATCACCGAAAAGGACGAAAAGGGATACGTGGACATTTTCGGCGAAAACAAGGAGGCTCTCGAAGCGGCTATGGCCCGTATCAAAGGGATCGTGGCGATTCCGGAAGTCGGCGAAATTTACCGGGGAAAGATTCGTTCGATCGTCGCTTTCGGCGCATTTGTGGAGATCATGCCGGGCAAAGACGGTCTGCTGCACATCTCCGAAATCGCCAACAAACGTTTCGAAACGATGGAAGAAACCGGCCTGAAGGAGGGCGATATGATCGAAGTCAAACTGATCGGTGTTGATCCTAAAAATGGCAAGCTGAAACTTTCGAAAAAAGCTCTTTTAAAGTCTGATAAACAATAGTTTGATGACTGATATCCTACCCAGGGGAGGTATCGGGTTCAAAAATAAGTCGATTTTTTAATTGTTATTTAAAATATATTCTTATTTTTGCGGATATCAACTATGGCGTTGAGGATTAATAGATTAAAACCAGAGATAAACAATTAATTAATTTTTAAAGCACTGATTATGAAAAGTTTAGTAAAAAGTTTCATGCTCGCTTCTTTAGCAATACTGCTAGCCAGCTGTAATTGCTACAACAAGATGTTGAAAAAAGTGGACAGAGTGAGTGTGTCTGCAACGCCTGCCGTGCTGACCCTGAAGGGTAGCAACGTCGTTACGGACGTACGTGTTGATTTCCCTGCTAAGTACTTCAACAAGAAAGCCGTACTGAAGGTTACTCCGGTTCTGGTATTCGAAGGCGGAGAGTTGGTAGGTACTCCCAAATTCATCCAGGGTGAAAAAGTAAAGGATAACTACACCGTTATTCCTTACAAGACCGGCGGTTCCTATACGCAGGCCGTGTCGTTCCCGTACGACGAACGCGCTAAACTTTCGACCCTCGAACTGCGTATCGAGTCGAAGTGCTCAAAAGGCTGCAAAAAACGCAAGGAATTTACTCCGTTTGCAGCCATCCCGGTTGCCGAAGGCGTAAGCACCATCCAGGCTCTGGCTGACAATGCCGCTTACCTGTCGATCATGCCCGACAACTTCAAGAGAGTGACCACCATTTCTCAGAATGCCGAAATCATGTACCTGATCAACAAATCGAACGTTCGTCCGGGCGAGTTGACCAAGGATCAGGTGAAGATGTTCGAAGCTTTCGTAAAAGAGTACTCGGACAAGGATCGCGCTACGCTGGGTAACGTATATGCAAAAGGTTACGCTTCTCCCGACGGCCCGGTTAAGTTCAACGACGAACTGTCGAAGGCTCGTAGCGAAAGCGGTCAGAAAGCCATCAGCAAAACGCTCGAAAGCGTAAACCCGAAATACGATATCGCCGCTTACGGTGAAGACTGGGAAGGTTTCAAAGAACTGGTTTCTGCTTCGGACATCAAAGACAAAGACCTGATTCTGCAGGTTCTGGCCATGTACGACAATCCGGTGAAACGCGACGAAGAGATCAAGAACATGACTTCCGTATTCGATGTGCTGGCTAAGGAAATCCTGCCGCAGTTGCGTCGTACGAAGCTGATCGCCGATGTGGATATCGAAGGCCGCACCGATGCCGAGATCAAAGAAGCTGCCGCTTCGAACATCGACGTACTGAGCGAAGAAGAGATGCTGTATGCCGCTACGTTGACCGACGATGCCGCTGCCCAGCTGAAAGCTTACCAGGCTGCCGCTACTAAATACAACAGCGTTCGCGGTTACAATAACGCAGGTGTGGTTTATGCGCGTGCCGGTAAAGTTTCTCAGGCTAAAGCCCTGTTCGAAAAGGCTGCAGGTATGAGCAAAGATGCCGCTATCACCAACAACCTGGGCGTCGTAGCCCTGATGAGCGGTGACGCTGCTGCGGCTCAGAAATATTTCGCTGCTCTGAATACGGCCGATTCGAAAGCCAACATGGGTCTGGTTAACCTGGCAGAAGGAAACTATGCCGAGGCTGCCAAAGCGCTGAGCGGTTACAACCTCGCAGTCGCTGAAGTTCTCAACGGCAACCTGTCGAAAGCAAAATCGCTGCTGTCGAACGAAAAATCGGCTGAAGCCGACTACCTGAAAGCAGTTATCGCTATGCGCGAAGGTAATTCTTCTTCCGCTGTTGCCAACCTGAAGAGCGCTATCGCCAAAGATCCCGCTATGAAGGCTCAGGCTACCAAGGACGTCGAGTTCTCGAAACTGTTCGGAACGACCGAGTTCCTCGCTTTGTAAGAGAAACTTACGGATAAAAAACGAAGGCCTCCCCGCTGTCGGGGAGGCCTTCGTTTTTTATCCGTGAATGTCTATGTGAGTATCCGGGAATAAAGGGACGAAGAAGTTCCGAGAGGGGCGTGCCGATGGATCTGGCGGGGGATGCGGATGGTTTTGCGTATGGTCTCGGTTAAGCGTCGTTTGGGGCTTGTCGGGGGTATTCCGACGATCCGGTTTCCGTTCCGGCGAGAGCAAACGGGCGGTTTGCGACGACGGTGCGGAGGAGCGTCGTGTGTTTTCGGACGGATCTGTATATGGGCAATGTTTCGGAAAGACGTTTCGAAGAGAAGGCTGCGGTTCGCAATCGCAGCCTTCTCTTTTACTCGAAAGAACATTTGCCGGGAGAATGTTCGTCCGGCAGATTTAGATCTCGGCTTCGGCTGAAATCAGTCCCGGGGAATCGAAGGTCGCTTTCACGGTGGCGGAATCCGGTTTTAAGTAGACGACCATGCGGCCGCCCGAGCAGCGTCCCCGTTCTGCGGACGCGTATTTGAGGCCCTGCGGGTCGTATTGATTGCCGTTATCGAATCCGAGCAGGCGTTCGGACGGGATGTTTCCAGGGGTAATCTCCGCCTCGGAATCGGGGATACGGATTCCTTCCTTGTCGACGACGCAGAGTTCTACTCGGATAACGTCGTCGTAGCGGAAAATGCGCGATACTTCGACCGCATATGGCTTCCCGGCCGTGAGGAGCCGGTGTTCGGCAACCTTTTTCCCTTGCCTGTAACCGGTTGCCGAAATCGTGCCGGCTTTGAAGGGGACATTCCACAAAGCGTAATAGTCGTTCCGCCCGACCGGCTTCCGGCCCAGGCTGCGCCGGCCGATCCGGAGCTCGACTTCGTCGCAGTTCGAGTAGGCGTAAACTTCCAGGGTGTCCTGATCCCGCCCCTGCCAGTTCCAGTGGTCGGCTACGTTGCGCGGACTCCAATCGAAATCGCGGTCGGGGCCCTGGCGGACGCCGATATGGACGACGGGTTCGTCCGACCAGTAGCTTTTGCGCAGGTAGTATTCCGGTTTCGGGAAGCCGGCGATATCGAGCATTCCTTCGTCCCAGCCGCGGTAATCCGGCCACACGATTTCGCCGAGGTAGTCGTAGCCCACCCAGACGAATTCGCCGATCGCGCTGGCGTTGTCGCGTATCGATACGTGGTTGCGGGTTTTATGATAAGTCTCCGTGCCGAGCAGGATGCGGTTCGGGTAACGGGCGTGTTCGGCGGCGTACAGGCTGTCCGGATGGATGCGGTCGATGTAGTTGTAACCCGCGATGTCGAACTGATCCATAAAGCCGTAAATATTGGCTCCGACGAAGAAGTCGCAGGCGGCGGTTACCGGCCGCGTGGGGTCTTCCTCACGGGTGATGGCTTTCAGCTTTTGTGCGATTTCGATTCCCTGGATGCGCTGGTTCGGAATTTCGTTGCCGAGCACGTACAGCGCGACGCACGGGTGGTTCCGGTCGCGGCGGATCATTCGACGCAGGTCGGTTTCGCCCCACTGATCGAAATAGAGGTGGTAGGTATAGGGCATTTTTCCGTACGAACTTTCCGAATAGCCCCATTCCTGCCCGCGGTTCCATTCGTCGAAAATTTCGTTCGACACGTAAAAACCGAGCGAGTCGCACAGATCGTAGAATTCGGGCGCGAACGGGTAATGGCTGAGCCGAACAGCATTACAGCCCATTGCTTTCAGCGTTTCGAGTCTTTCCTGCCATACCCCGAGCGGTACGGCGCTGCCGAAACAGCCTACGTTCTGGTGCAGGCATACCCCTTGTAGTTTGACCTGCCGGCCGTTGACTTCCATACCCCGTTCGGGCGAAAAACGAATCGTACGCACTCCGACCGGATAGCTTACCCGGTCGGCCTCGCGGCCGTCGTAGGAGATCGTACCGACCAGTTTATAAAGGTAAGGGGTCTGGTCCGACCACAGATGCGGGCGGTCGATTTCGATTTGTTGCCTTAGATCGGCTTCGCTGTAATCCCCGATCCGATGTTTAGTCGAGACCCGTTTTATTTCCTGGCCGTCTGCGTCGTAAAGGATCGAAGTGAGCGTGCATTCCTTCTGCACCCGGTTGTTGGCGTCGGTTTTCGGCGCGGCGTCGGCGTTGCCGTCGCGCAGCCAGACGTACAGCGACTTATTGTCGGTCCAGGTAAACCGCGTCTCGGGGTAGTTGTGGTTGATGACGTGGTAGTTGATTTCGATTCGGGCCCGTTCCGCCGAAACTTCCGGAGTCGTGATGAAAACGCCTCCGTCGGTAAAGTGCATCTGCGACGTGACGATCAGGTGAACGTTCCGGTAGATGCCCGATCCGGTGTACCAGCGCGACCCGGGTTGCAACGAATTGTCGACGCGGACGGCGAGCACGTTCAGCGTATCGCGGCGGACGAAAGGAGTGATGTCGTATTCGAACGAATTGTATCCGTTCGGGTATTCGCCGACCATGCGGCCGTTGATCCATACCTGGGATTTCATGTAGACGCCGTCGAAACGGACGAAAACGCGGTTTCCTTCGGAACCGGCGGGGGCTTCGAAGGAATGCCTGTACCAGCCGGTTCCGCACGGCATGAAGCCGCCTTGCGGTCCGCTCGGATTCCGTTTGTCGTAAGCGCCTGCGATGCTCCAGTCGTGCGGCAGGTCGAGCCGTTGCCAACCGCTGTCGTCGAAGGCCGGTTCGCCGTACGTCCGGTCGTCGTCCAGCGTAAAACGCCAGTTGCGGTTGATATCGATGATTTCACGGGCTTCTGCGGGAAACGCCGCAGGCAGCGCGGCGGCCAGCAGCAGGATCGATCGGTAAATTCGTTTCATCGTGTCGGTTTTGGGTTGTTTAAAATCGATGCAAGTTAACGATTCGAAGATAAATTACCAAAGCCGATGCTTCACCGGGATTTGCAAAAGGAGGATCGCGCCGAAATTTTACGGCTGGACGGATCGCGCCCGTCGGGTCTGACACGGCACAAAATGAATCGTACGAAACCGACGGTTCACCGAATGATTCTGGAGAACCGTCGTTACAAAGGGTTGCAGCATAATCGTTGTGTCGGCGATCAGCCGGCCCACAACCCGAACAGCAGGTAAGCCATTACCAGCGTGACCACGATATTGAATCCCTGGGCGACGAAGAAGGTGGCGATGTTGCTTTTGTTTTCTTTTTTGAAGATGAACCGGAAATCGGTCTCAAGCCCGATGCACACGAAAGCCAGCGAGAACATGACCTCGCGCAGTCCTTTGGCCAATCCCCCGAGCGCTTTGGCCTCCTGCAGCGGCATACAGAAACTGAAGACCAGCGAAGCGATTACGAAACCCACGACAAACTTGGGAAACCGATCCCAGATCACTTTCGCGGTGGGGCGTTCGGTGCGATTGGTTCCGCGCAGCGACCAGTAGATCGAGATGGCGAATGCGGCGATTCCCAGCAGTACGTTTTGGGACGATTTGATGATGACGCTGTACGTCTCGGCCGTTTCTCCCAGGAATTTGCCGGCGGCGACTACGGCTCCCGTCGTGTCGATGGTACCCCCGAGCCATGCTCCCGCCACTTCCGGCGTAAGTCCCATCCATTTTGCCAGAAGCGGCATCAGGTACATCATCGGGATGGCCACGACCAGGACGATGGAAACCACGAAAGACAGCTTTTTGCTGTCGCCTTTGATGGCTCCGCAGGTCGCTATCGCCGCCGATACGCCGCAGATCGATACGGCGCTCGCCAGCATAATGCCCATTTCGCTGTCCAGTTTTAGCTTTCTGGCGAGCCAGAAAGTGAAATACCAGACGGTAAAGACGACGACGACGGCCTGGAGCATACCTAAAGCTCCGGCTTTCAGAATTTCTCCGAACAGAACGGACGTGCCGAGCAGGATCAGGCCGATTTTAATGTAGTATTCGCTTCTGACGGCCGGGGAAAGCCATTTGGGTAATCCGACGGTATTGCGGATCAGTAGTCCTAGAATCACCGAGAAAAAGACGGATTCGAGTCCCGCCGTTTTGATGGACGGAAGCATCGAAACGTATTGACAAAGGGCCGAGAGGACGAATATGGCGGCGAAAGAGGGGATGAAACCCCGCAGCCGGTCGCCCATCAGTTTGATACCGAGCGCGGAAAACAGGGCTGCGATTAAGAACATGCCGGCGACCGATAGCCAGGAACCGGCGGTAGACAATGTTTTGGGAAATGCGGGAATCCAGCCGGGCACTGTTATTACGGCGACCACCAGCAACAGGCCCATGATCGTTGCCATCCAGTCTTCGTTGCGAAAACTACCCCAGAAATTTCGTTTCATAAAGTTCGGTTTGCGATTCCGGGCAAAGATACGCCGATGCGCCGGTAAGTTCAATAGGTGCAAATACTTATTCCGTATTGCGCGGTTTTGCGCACGGGCGGGTGTGCGTGACGCCGGATTCCGGCCGAAACGTTCCGACCGGTCGCGGACGGAGCGTGTGCCGCACGCAATCTTTGGAAAGCCGATACTGTGATGGATTTTCGCCTGTCTTCTCATCATGTTTCTATAAAAACGTCCGACTTGTTTTCAGATCGGACGAATACTTTGCTTGCTTCGCGGGTTGGTGTTCCAGTTACCCGCCAGACAGTATATGTATCGCGGCTTCCTCTCAGTCCGTGCGTATCGGTAAACCGTAAAAAATGCCGTATTCGCACCGCATATTCCCGGCGGGTCTAACTGTCAAATACCTGCCCTACAATGGAATCCAGCCGATTCGACGGCAATAATTCCAAAAGATTCATAACTCTATTACTTAAGTATACGAAACGGCAAATAAAAACGGAAACGGTCTTGCGACACCCGATATCGGAACGCTGGCAACGAGTGTATATCGGATGACTCAAAAGGCCGGAAGCGTCTCGGAACCGGGTTTTGCAGGGGGACGATCACCCTCCGAAGCCGGGCGATCGGGAGGAAAATTCGTTGTTTGTAAATTAACAGAATCGTCCGTTGAAATTTGGCACGACGCTGCGAATCCGCTATCTTCGCCGTATTCAAACATTGTGATTATGCAAGACATCATAAACGGACGCTGCGGCTGGTGCGGAACCGACGAGCTGTATGTGAAATACCATGATCGGGAGTGGGGAAAATTGGTGACCGACGACAAGACGCTGTTCGAGTTTCTCGTGCTGGAGAGCGCCCAAGCCGGATTGAGCTGGATAACTATTCTCAGGAAGCGCGAGGGGTATCGCAAAGCCTTTTGCGATTTCGATGCCGAGCGGGTGGCGCAAATGACCGATGAAGACGTCGAACGGCTGATGCGATTCGACGGCATTGTGAGAAACCGTCTGAAAATCAAAGCGGCGATCACCAATGCAAGGCTGCTGCTCGCCATACAAAAGGAGTTCGGCAGTTTTTACGAATACACCCTGTCGTTCTTCCCCGACAGAAAACCGATTGTCAACACCTTCCGGTCGTTGAGCGAGATTCCGGCATCTTCTCCCGAATCCGACGCCATGAGCAAGGACATGAAAAAACGAGGATTCAAATTCTTCGGGACTACGATTTGTTACGCCCACTTGCAGGCTTCGGGGTTTATCAACGATCACCTGGAGGACTGCATTTGCCGAAAAGATCCGAAATTCCGGCACGTAACCGTATAACCGCATGAAAAACAAGCCGGGCGGGAAACAGGGCGCGCGGATTTCCCGGGTCTCCATGCTCCTCCCGGAAGCGGAAGACGGAAGCAATCCGCACGATCCCGTCCCTCGCGACCTCCTTTTTATCCCTTCCGGGAGATTATATGACTAAAATTATTAATTTTGCCGGTACTAACCGTTCATCTGTGTTTTATGAAAAAGATAGCTGTTCTGCTAACGATCTTGTCGCTGACCGCCGTTACGGGGCTCAGCGCCCAGAACTATAACTGGGCAATCGGCGTCCGCGGCGGCGTAACCGCCTCCGGCATCACCGTACGGCACAATTTCGACCCGGTCAACTCGATCGAAGGTATGCTCGACTTCGCACAGGGATTCAACGTGTACGCCCTCTACGAACGGAACGTGCCGGTAATCGCCAGCGGATTCAACTTCTATTACGGCGCCGGCGTCAACATCGGGTCGTGGGACCATCACGAAGGCAAATTCACGTTCGGGATCAACGGGATCGTCGGACTCGAATACAAAGTCGCTTCGATTCCTCTGGCATTCTCTTTGGATTATAAACCGAACCTGAACGTGATCGGAAAAACCGGATTCCACGCCGCCGATTTCGGGTTGGGCATCAAAGTCACCTTCTGATCGGGCCGTAACGCCCGGATACGACATCAAAACCAATAAACCTTAATCCATCAGGGTAATGAAAAAAATTTTATATCTCTTCGCGCTGTTGCTGCTCGCGTCCTGCACGGGCGGACAAAAAACCGAGCGACTGACCAGCCAAAACGATTCGCTGGCCGTAGTCGTCGCCCAGAAAGATTCCGTACTCAACGAAGTTTTCTCGTCGCTGAGCATCGTTACCGAGAATCTGAACGCAATCAAATCCCGGGAAAACATCATCAACGAAAATATCGACAAAGGCGAAATCCCGAAGGGAACCACCACGCAGATCAACGAGGACATCGAAGCGATCAACCAACTGCTGATCGCCAACCGGCAGACGATCGCCCGGTTGCAACAGTCGGCCGACCAGCTTAAAAAAGCGAACGTCAAAATCGGCAGTTTCGAGAAGTTGATCGCGCAGCTGAACGCCCAGATCGAATCGAAAGACCAGGAAATCAAAATTCTGAAACAAAATCTCGAAAACATGCACGTCCAGGTCGCCGAACTGACCGAGCAGGTTTCGGGACTCAATACGCAGGTCAGCGGACTGACCGCCGAAAAGACCTCGCTCGAAGGGGAGGTAAAAACCCAGAACAACATCCTGAATACCGGATATTACATCGTGGGATCGGAAAAGGAACTGCTCTCGAAAGAGATCGTCTACAAGAGCGGATTCATCGGCAGAACACTGAAGATCAACGAAAACAGAAGCCTTGACAGCTTCACCCAGGTCGATATCCGGAATTTCGACGACGTGAAAATCGGACACAAGAAAGCGACGCTCGTCAGTTCGCATCCGGCCGGGTCGTACGAATTCGTGATGAACGACAGCGGCGTGTTCGAATCGCTGGTCATCAAGGACAAAAGCAAATTCTGGGAGTATTCCAAAGTACTGGTCATCAGCTATAAGTAGTTGATCGCAACGGCGATGCTTTCGAATGCGCCGTCTTCGGAAGCGATTTCGGGAACGGCGGTCGGTTTTTCGGGGAAAAACGGATGCATTGTTTTGGAAAACCGGATTGATTTACTAACTTTGCATCCTCAATCGTAGAAATTTACTGATTTTTAACTATTTTTAAACAAAAAACATCATGAAAAAGGGGATTCATCCTGAGAATTATCGTTTGGTGGCATTCAAGGATATGTCGAATGATCATGTGTTTTTGTGCAGGTCCGCCGTTCAGACAAAAGAAACCATCGAAGTGAATGGCGAAACCTATCCCGTGTATAAGATGGAAATTTCCAACACGTCGCACCCGTTCTACACCGGTAAGATGAAGTTGGTTGACACCGCAGGACGCGTCGATAAGTTTATGAGCCGCTATCAAAAACATTACGATAAAAAAGCCGCCAACAAATAGCAGGCGCTTTGATCTCAACAACCGAAACGGGCACTTTTCGAAGCGCCCGTTTTCTTTTGGCGCGATTCGCGTTCCCGAAGTTCCGCGCCCCCCGAAGAACAAAAAAGCCGTTCCGGACGATTCCGGAACGGCTTCGTAATCCATCGGTAGATCTATTTTCTCACGCTGAAAGCATAGACGCAGGTCTGCGTATAAGTCTCGCCCGGGCGCAACACGGCGGACGGAAAATTCTCGTGATTCGGCGCATCGGGAAAATTCTGGGTCTCGAGGGCTATCCCCGTGCGGAAATTGTGCCGGTCGCCTCGTTTGCCGATCTCCGTCCCGTCCATAAAATTCCCGCTGTAAAACTGCAGGCCGGGCTGATCGGTTTCGACCTTCATCACGATCCCCGTCGCGGGTTCGTACACTTCGGCAGCCACGCTCATCTCGTTCCCCTGTTTGTTCAGCACCCAGTTGTGATCGTATCCGCGGGCCAGTTTCATCGGTTCGAAATCGGCGTCGATTCGGCTGCCAATCGGCTGCGCCACCCGGAAATCGAGCGGAGTCCCGGCTACCGAATCGAGCGCACCGGTCGGGATCAATCCCGCATCGGTCGGCGTAAACCGGTCGGCATGGATCGTCAGCACATGCGAATCGGTACTGGAAGCCGTGTTTCCATGCAGGTTGAAATAGTTGTGACTCGTCGGGTTGAGGATCGTCGGCGCATCGGTCATTGCCTGGTATTCGATCTTCAAGGCATTGTTTTTTTGCAACGTATAAGTGACGGCAATCGACAGATTACCCGGATACCCCTCTTCGCCGTCGGGAGACCGGTAGCTCATTTCGACGGCCTGTTCCCCCTGTTCGTTCTCGAACGGCCGCGCGATCCATACCTTGTTCCAGAAACCGTCGGCGCCGCCGTGCAGGTGGTTCTCCCCATCGTTCAGCGTCAACTGGTACGATTTCCCATCCAGGGTAAACCGTCCCTTACCGATCCGGTTGCCGTAACGGCCGACCACCGGGCCGCAAAACCGGTCGGGAGAGTCCAGGTAGTCGTGGATCGACTCGTATCCCCAGACGACGTCCTGGAAATCCCCTTTCGCATCGGGCACCCACAACGATACCACGCGCGCGCCGTAATTGGTGACCTGGACGACCATGCCGCTGTCGTTTCGCAGCGTGTAGAGCGACACGTCCGAGCCGTCCAACACCGTATCGAATGCCGAAACCTGAACCAGCGCCGGAGCCGTCCCGGTATGCTGCCCGCTTGTGCAGGCAAAAAAAGCACCGAACGTCGCGATAAACAAGAACTGGATTTTTTTCATAATTCCTATATTTTATGATTCCTTCGATCCGAAAACCTTTATACAAAGGTAAAAAAACCTGGAAAAAAGCAATTCGCGCCGAAAGCTTTTATATCCCGAATCTCCGTTTCGCACCCGTTTTCGAACGGAATAGCTATCTTTGCCGCATAAAAATTCAAACGAAACGGTTATGTGGCTGACACTGGCATTTTTTTCATCGCTTTTTCTCGGTCTCGACGAGGTGGCGAAGAAAAGCGCGCTGAAAGACAACGCCGTTATTCCGGTGCTGGCGCTCAGCATTCTGCTGAGCGCCGCCCTGTTCCTGCCGTTGCAATTGGTGAGCGTTTTCTCACCGGATACGCTGTTGGACACCGCCTTCTACATTCCCCCCGTATCCGCCGACGCGCACTGGGGGATTCTGCTGAAAGCGGCAATCGTACTCGGATCGTGGATATTCGGTTTCTTTGCGACCAAGCACCTGCCGCTGACGATCTCGTCGTCGGTCAAGGCGAGCCGCCCGGTTTTCGTCGTACTCGGGGCGATCCTGATTTTCGGCGAGCGGCTCAATTTCAGCCAGTGGGTCGGCGTGATCGTCGTGCTGACGGCGCTGGTCGTTTTGTCGAACCTCGACAAACGCGACGGCCGGGACGACCGCGAACCGCCGCGCCGAAAAATGCTGTGGGTCTATTTCCTGATCGCCTCGACGTTGCTGGGCGCGGCGAGTGCGCTGTGGGACAAATTCCTGATCGTCCGTTACGACCGGCTGGCCATACAGGCCTACACCTGTTACTACCAGTCGCTGATGATGATCGTGATCGTGCTGCTGATGTGGTATCCGAAACGAAAACAAACCACGCCGTTGCAGTGGCGGTGGACGATCTTTCTGACCGGATTCCTGCTGACCGTATCGGATTTTTTGTACTTCTATGCGTTGAGCGATCCCGAGGCGCTGCTGTCGGTACTCTCGCCGATCCGCCGGTCGGGCGTCGTATTCACGTTCGTCGTCGGAGCGATCCTGTTCCACGAACGGCAGATCAAGGTGAAAGCGGCGATTCTCGCCGTCGTACTGGCTGGCACCATGCTGCTCTATTTCGGATAAACCTTTCCCGAAAATACGAAAAGGCGGATCGACGATCCGCCTTTTCGTTATCTTGTTTTCGACCGTTTATTTCGCCTGACGTTTGCGTTCGGTCTCGTTCAGGACAATCTTGCGCAGCCGGATCGACTTCGGCGTCACTTCGACATATTCGTCTTCTTTGATGTATTCGAGCGCTTCCTCCAGCGAGAAGATCACCGGCGGCGCGATCGACACCTTGTCGTCCGAACCGCTGGCGCGCATATTGGTCAGTTTTTTCGACTTGGTCAGGTTGATTACGATATCTTCCTGACGCGTGCTTTCGCCCACTACCTGTCCGGCGTAAATCTCGTCCTGCGGCGATACGAAAAACGTGCCGCGATCCTGTAGCTTGTTGATCGCATAGGCATAAGCCGTACCGGTCTCCATCGCGATCAGCGAACCGTTTTGGCGCATCTCCATATCCCCTTTATACGGTTCGAACCCTTTCAGCCGATGCGACATGACGGCTTCGCCGGCCGTAGCGGTCAGCAGGTTGCTGCGCAGCCCGATGATTCCGCGCGACGGAATTTCGAATACGATCCGCTGGCGGTCGTAAATCGAAGTCATGTCGAGCAGCGTCCCTTTGCGTTTGGTTACCAGCTCGATCGCCTTGCCCGAATACGCTTCCGGAATGTCGATCGTCAGTTCTTCGACCGGTTCGCACTTTTTCCCGTCGATCTCCTTGATAATCACTTTCGGCTGACCGACCTGCAATTCGTATCCTTCGCGGCGCATCGTTTCGATCAGCACCGACAGGTGCAGCACGCCGCGCCCGTACACGATAAAACTATCGGACGAAGCGCCCGGCACCACGCGCAACGCCAGGTTCTTTTCGAGTTCGCGGTCGAGACGCTCCTTGATGTGGCGCGACGTCACGTATTTTCCCTCCTTGCCGAAGAACGGCGAGTCGTTGATCGTAAACAACATGCTCATCGTCGGTTCGTCGATTGCGATCGGTTCCAGCGGCTCCGGATTTTCGAAATCGCAGATCGTATCGCCGATCTCGAACCCTTCGATGCCGACCAGCGCGCAAATCTCGCCGCATTCGACCCGCTCGACTTTGGTTTTGCTCAATCCGTCGAATACCATCAGATCCTTGATTCGGGTCTTGACCATCGTTTTACCGTCGCGTTTGGCCAGCGTGATCGGCATCCCCGACTTCAGCGTCCCGCGCGTCAACTTGCCGACGGCGATCCGGCCGACGTAAGGCGAATACTCCAGCGACGTGATCAGTAACTGCGGCGTACCCTCCTTTTGCTGCGGCGCCGGAATGTTGTCGATAATCGCATCGAGCAACGGGGTGATGTCCCCGGTGCGTTCTTTCCATACGTGCGACATCCAACCCTGTTTCGCACTACCGTAGATCGTCACGAAATCGAGCTGATCTTCGGTCGCGTTCAGCGTGAACATCAGGTCGAACACCTGCTCGTACACCTCTTCGGGACGGCAGTTCGGCTTGTCCACCTTATTAACCACGACGATCGGCTTTTTACCGAGCGACAGCGCCTTCTGCAACACGAAGCGCGTCTGCGGCATCGTCCCTTCGAAAGCGTCCACCAGCAGCAGCACGCCGTCGGCCATGTTCAGCACCCGCTCCACCTCGCCGCCGAAATCCGAGTGGCCCGGGGTATCGATAATGTTGATTTTTATTCCCTTATAATTCACCGACACGTTCTTCGACAGGATCGTAATCCCCCGCTCGCGTTCGAGGTCGTTATTATCGAGGATCAGTTCGCCGGTTTTTTCATTGTCACGGAAAAGGTTGCCCTGCAGGATCATTTTATCGACGAGCGTGGTTTTGCCGTGGTCGACGTGGGCAATAATCGCAATATTGCGTAAATTTTGCATAGAATGGATTTTTGTCGGGAGCAAAGGTACGAAATAAAATTTATCTTTGTATTATAATTCCGAGATACGCCGCAGGCGGAAAACGCCGGGGCGGCGCAGGACAAATCCACAGAACATGAAACAAGTGATCGAGGTTAAACGCAGGGAAGGGAAGCCTTCGCAGGTGGTCGTAGGTGACGTGATCAACTCGCTCGACAATTACCTGCCCGAAGGCAAACGGGTTATTATCATCACCGACGGGAATGTACACCGCCGTTACAAGGAGATCATCAACCGGTACGACTATTGTCTGATCGGCCTGGGGGAAACGATTAAGACCATGACGACGGTCAACAAACTCTACGCCGAATTGCTCGAACGGGGAGCCGACCGGACGACGTTCATCGTCGGCATCGGCGGCGGCATCGTTACCGATATCACCGGGTTCGTCGCGTCGACCTACATGCGCGGACTACGGTTCGGATTCGTCGCTACGACGCTGCTGGCCCAGGTGGACGCCAGCGTCGGGGGCAAAAACGGAGTCAACTACGAAGGATACAAAAATATGGTCGGCACGTTCAATCAGCCCGATTTCGTACTGTGCGACCTGTCGATGCTGCAAACGCTGCCCGACCGCGAGTTCCGGGCCGGGCTGGCCGAGATCATCAAAGCGGGCCTGATCGCCGACCGGGGCCTGTTCGAACTGTTCGAAAACCATCCGATCGACGCATTCCGCAACGACCAATCGCTGCTGAACGAAGCCATCACGCGGGCCATCCGCGTCAAAGCCGACGTCGTCGAACGCGACGAACGCGAAAGCGGCGAACGACGCAAGCTGAACCTCGGACATACGTTTGCCCACGCCATCGAAAAGTGCGGCAACGAATTCCTGCACGGCGAAGCGGTCGCGATCGGCACGGTCATGATCGCCCGCTTGTCGGCCCACTTGGGAACCGCGACGCAGGACGAAGCCGACCGCGTGCGGCGGGTATTCGAACGGATGGGCCTGCCGATTCGTACGGAGATCGACTTCAAACGGCTCGTCAAAGCGTTGAAGCACGACAAGAAAAAAGAGGCCGACTCGGTCAGCTTCGTTTTACTGCGCGGCATCGGCGACTGCGAAATCCGCCGGTTCACGTTCGACGAGATCGACCGGCTGCCGGATCCGGCGGCCGAATAATATCGACGAAAAGTCCCGAAACGAAAGCCTCCGGCACAGATACGTGCCGGAGGCTTTCGTTTCTCAATACCCCCGTTCGGGATAGTCCGCTATTTCGGAGCCTTCTTGTAAAGGTAGAATGCGATGAACGAATAGATGATGTTCGGGATCCAGACGGCGATTCCGGGCGGCAGCAATCCGCCCTTAGCAAACTCTTCGCCGAACTTGCTGAACAAGATGAACGAGAACGCCAGCACGATGCCGATGCCGATGTGAAGCCCGGTTCCTCCGCGCACTTTGCGCGACGACAGCGACACGCCGATGATCGTCAGGATAAATGTCGAGGCCGGAAAGGCGAACCGGTTGTGCCGTTCCACCTCGAAGCGGGCGATCATATCCGACCCCTTGGCCCTTTGCTGCTGGATAAAATGGCCGAGCGTTACGATATCCATTGTCTTGACCAGTTCTTCCACACGCCCCAGTTCGCTTGTATTCAGGTTTATAAGCGTATCGAGCGCCTGCGTGTTATTAAAAATCTCCTTGTCGTCCTCAAATTTCCGGTAGACGCTTTTCGGAGCGCTCCAACGTCCCGTTTCGGGATCGAACTTCGCATTCGCAGCCTCGAGCGAAGATACGATCGTCCCGTTCTCGTAAGTTTCGAGCACGAAGAACGCCGCAGTCCGGGTCTGCTCGGTATAGTCTCGGATATAAGCGAACGTGCCCGGCTCGATCTGCCGGTAAATATGCGGATCGTACTTCGCCCCCTTGATATTCTTGATGTAGTTCAATTCGAACTTCAGTCGCTCGCCGTTCGCCGCGGGAATCACCACCAGGTTCAGCACCAGGCTCAGCAGCGTGATCGCCCCGGCGCTGAGGATATAAGGCCACATCAGCCGCCGGAAACTGATCCCGGCCGACAAGATCGCGATGATCTCGGTCTGATAAGCCAATTTCGACGTGAAGAAAATAACCGCGATAAACGTGAACAGCCCACTGAACTGATTGATAAAGAACGGTATGAAATTCAGATAATACTGAAGGACGATTTTCGACAGCGGGGCCTTCAGTTCGATGAAGTCGTCGATCTTTTCGGCCGCGTCGAAGATCACGACCACGACGATGATCAGCGCAATGGCGAAAAAATAGGTCCCCAGGAACTTGCGGATGATGTAACGGTCTATGATTTTGATTCCGGGGAATTTCATATTCGTGATTCGTGCGCTGTTGCTATGCGTTTCAAACTGCGGTCAAAGTTAACGAAAATCCGGTATTTCAGGGCCGGTTCCCGCCTAAATTTACAATCGCTGCGACAGTTTAACGACCATTCCGGGTTTCCACGCCGAAAAAGTTCCGTCGAGGATGCGCCGGCGCGCTTCGTTCACCAGCCACAGGTAGAAGGCGAGGTTGTGCAGGCTCGCGATCTGCGCGGCCAGCATTTCGCCGGCGACGGTCAGGTGGCGCAGGTAAGCCTTCGTGTACGCCGTATCGGCGAAGCAGTTGCCCGCCGGATCGATCGGCGAAAAATCGTCGCGCCACTTCTGGTTGCGGATATTGATGATCCCCTCGCTGGTAAACAGCATCCCGTTGCGTCCGTTGCGCGTCGGCATCACGCAATCGAACATATCCACGCCGCGCTCGATCGCTTCGAGCAGGTTTACCGGCGTTCCGACTCCCATCAGGTAACGCGGCCGGTCGATCGGCAGGATTCCGTTCACCAGTTCGATCATTTCGTACATTACCGGCGCAGGCTCGCCGACGGCCAGTCCCCCGATCGCATACCCGTCGGCGTCGAACTGCTGCACGAATTCGGCGGAACGCGTCCGCAGATCCGGATAGGTACATCCCTGCACGATCGGAAAAAGCGACTGGCGGTAACCGTACTTCGGCCGCGTCGCGGCATACCGCTCGAAACAACGTTCGAGCCACCGGCAGGTCAGATTCAGCGATTTGGCCGCATAATCGTACGGAGCGTCCCCGGGAGGACATTCATCGAACGCCATCATGATATCGGCCCCGATACTCCGCTGCACGTCCATCACGCTCTCCGGCGTAAACAGGTGTTTCGACCCGTCGATGTGCGAACTGAAACGGCACCCTTCCTCGGTGATTTTGCGGCACTCGGCCAGCGAAAAGACCTGAAAACCGCCGCTATCGGTCAGTATCGGCCGCTCCCACCCGCAGAAACGGTGCAGGCCGCCGGCCCGTTCGAGGATTTCGGTGCCCGGCCGCAGGTACAGGTGATAGGTATTCCCCAAAATGATCTGCGCGCCCACCTCCTGCTGCAAGTCGCGGTGGAAAACGCCCTTGACGCTTCCGACCGTTCCTACGGGCATAAAAATCGGCGTTTCGATCGTCCCGTGACCGGTCGTGATTACCCCGGCGCGCGCCGCACTGTGCGGATCGGTATGTACGAGTTCAAAATTCATGAAGGGCAAAGGTAAATATTTTTTCGCGGATCGGGAAACCGTTTGGGTATTCCCCCAAAATCCCGTACATTTGTAAACCGTTTTCCGGGCCGGCGACGACCGCCGAGTGAAAACCGTCCGACAAACGACGTTCTGGCAACCGGGACAGAATCAACGAAATACGTTTAAACCGATCGCATCGTGGAATACTTGGATCTCCTGTATAACGACCTGACGGCAAAGGGTATCGTCCATCCTTACTGGGTCGTGGGACTGATAGGGGCCGCGCTCGTTTTTTTCTTCATCCAACTGCATTACTACCTGAGGCGCTACGGCCGGCTGCCGCGGTTCCGCAACAACCGGGGCATCCGTCAGGACATTCCCTCGCCGCCGGTTTCGGTCGTGGTCGTGGTACGCGGCAACTCCTTCTACTTCATCGAGCATACCTTGCCATTGTTGCTGGGACAGCAATACGACGAATTCGAAGTCGTCCTGGTCGATTGCAGCTACGACGACGAGATCGGGGAGATCCTGCGGGAAAAAAGCCTTGTCGTGCCGAACCTGCACGTAACCTGCATCCGGCAGCAGAGCCATCACGAACACAGCATCAAGCTGGCCCTGACGGTCGGGATCAAAGCGGCGCGTTACGAGCACCTGATATTCACGACGCAGGACAGTTACCCCGTTTCCGAGAAATGGCTGTCGCTGATGGCCAAAGGATTTATTTGCGGGGACGTGGTCATCGGTTACTGCGGCATCGAACCCAGAAAGGGCATGGCCAACCGGTGGATGCGTTGCAGTCGCCTGATGACCTCGGTGCGCTACCTGTCCGCCGCGACGCGGGGGAAAACCTTCCGTGGCACCGAGCACAACATCGGTTACACGAAAAGCCTCTATTTCGACAGCAGGGGGTTCAACCACTTGAATATGAATATCGGCGTCGACGACCTGTTTATCCAGAAAATCGTCCGCACGGACAACGTCAGCGTCGTGATGAATCCGAATGCGACCGTACGCCAGATCCAGTACGGAGGCCTCGGCTGGTGGTACGGCGTCAGCAAATATTTCGGGCACGCTTTTCGTTACTATCCGGCAAAGGCCCGAAGGGCAGTCCGCAACGAACTCTCCAGTCGGTTCCTGTTTTTCGCGACAACGGCGGCAGCGGCGGCGTTGCTGCCTGTCCGATGGATCGCGGTTCCATTGCTGCCCGCTCTGCTGAGGCTGCTGATCGTCGAACTGAAAATGCGCCGGATCGGACGGCGGCTCGGCGAAAAAAAATTTGGGGGAACTTACATCCTGTATGATTTCTGGGCCCCGCTGGGCGGCTTTTTGATGACGTTGAGCCGCCGGATACGGCCTAACAAAGCGATATGGCGATAGAAGATTACATAATTGCCACCGATCAGGAACTGATCGGGCGGGTGCAGGACGGGGATTCGACCGCTTTCGAACACCTGTTCAACCGTTACCGCGACTCGATCTACCAGCTCTACATGCAGCGCACCGGGGGTAACGTGGACGACACCAACGACCTACTGCAGGAGACGTTCGTCAAAGTATACCTGAATCTGCAGCGTTACAGCAGCCGTTTCACGTTCGGCCAATGGGTCTATACGATCGCACGGAATACGTTCATCGACTACACGCGGCGCCGGCGCGACGATACGGTGTCGATCGACTATGTCGGCGAAGGGATCGGCGTATCCGGCTCCCTCGGAGGCCCGACCCCCGAGGAGCACCTGATCACGCACCAGAGCCAGGTTCAGTTGGAAGGATTGCTGGCGAAAATGTCGCCGCGCTACCGCGAATTGATCGAACTCCGTTTCTTCCGTGAATTCTCTTACGAAGAGATCGCCGCAAAACTCTCGCTCCCGATGGGAACGGTCAAAACCCAGATACACCGGGCCCGCGAACAGTTGTGCCGATTCATCACCGAAAATAAAGAATAACTTTCGGAGATTCAATAAGCCCCATGATTTTGATTAACGCGGCCTCTCAATCATTATCCGTATTACTAAAAAAACGTTTCACAACGTTCTCGAAATAAAAGTCCGTGATTTGCGGATGTAACTTATCGGGAATGAAGACAGCATGTACTGTACGATCCGGCATCAATAAGCAATAATAAGGAACCCCCTTCCGGTCGACATCGGAAAATTTTTCAACATTGTAGAAAAGAAAACGATCTCTGCCAAAATTGGCAACTGCATCTTTAAATGAATGCATATCAGAATATTCCGAAATAATGACAGGAGTCACTTCAGATTCTTTAATCATTTAAAGTTTAATCAAAACCATTAGTCCGTCTTATCCGGATCCTTAAGTTTGTAAAACACCAATACTGGATTACTTTCTTCCTTCAAACCTGCCAACTGAGGATAGTCATCCGCACAATTCGAATATCCCATTAACAGATAATACGCCGGAACGACAGCGACAAACCGGTTATCGCAAATACTTTTACTCTGCAACAGATCCACATCGAACCAACTGATCCTAAACGGATTATTGACTTTGCTGTCCCGCGTCAAAGAATATACTTTTTGTGTCCGTTTGTCGAAAATACGCTCCTTGATCTCCCGGTTCTCCGTGAATATAAACAAAGCGAACGAGTCGTTCTCCAGAAACCTTCCGGAAAAAAAATTATTATGATCTACCAGATCCTCATACTCATCCCGACTTATTCCCGCATCCATATGGGTAACTCCGCCTATGGCCGATATATCCACGTGATAATACGGTTCAAGCGAACCGGTACCGACTTTGTAAACCGTATCGCTGAAAGCCGGCGTTAAAAAAACGTCTCCGTTTATCTTCTTCAATTCAGGACGAAACGGAAAATTCGGATGCTCCCCATACATATTTCGCAGGCCTCCCGTCTCGATCCGGAAATCGCCGTCGGTAAAAATCATAAGATTCCCCTGCATATCCGCTTTTTTAAGCCCCGGATCATCCGCTCCGTAAGTAGTACAAACGACATGATCCTTGTCTATATACTCAAACTCGCTAAACCAGAAACTTACCTCTTTATGTTCCAGGAATCTGCCTTCCAGATCGAAAAACAACACTTTACTCCCCAAATTATCATAGATGGCTATCCGGCTCGAATCCGGAGTCAAAGTCGTGTAAGTCGGTGAAATATACTCTCCCGGCCCCCGGCCCTGCCTGTCGATAACCGCTTTGATTTTTCCGTCATAATCGAATATATAAACGCATTTCGAAAGCCTCTGATCCGACACGACAATCCGCTCCCGGGTAAACAATAAGTTATCCACCGCCCCGATCAGATGTTTTCCATCCGACTCCAACGGCAAAACGCGGATATCCTCGATGAATTTGGCGACCGGAAAAGGTTCCTGCGGTACAATCGTTACCGTTGTCAAATTTTCCCCCGTACCGTTTTCCTTGTCTGACGAATCCCGGCAACAAAGAAAAAAGCAGCAAAAGACAATTACGATCAGTTTCTTCATAATCACAATACAAGACAGAAGCGACTAGACGCTTCTCCGTTTATCACATTTAATCCACTGATAATCAAATTAGCAAGGCCAACTCGGAGTACAGGTAGAACTACCAGAGTCACAATCAGTACCAAACCTTTCTTCGACTTAGTACGAAAAAACCAGAGCTATACGACTACAAGCTTTACAAATATAATAATATAAACGAAAAATAAGTATTTTAGACTAAAATACTATAAAAAGGAATTGTCCTAACGACTATTTTCAACGAATGGCGAAAGAAATTTCGTACTGTATAAGGGAATCGAACCCTTATTTGTAGACTGAGAATCTACCGTCCTAACCGTTAGACGAATACAGCATTATTCGATGCAAAGATAACTAAAAAAATATTTTTGCAAAAAAACGAAATGCATTTTTACATAAAAAGTCCGGAGACTCCCAAACGAAGTCTCCGGACAAACGGATACGATTCTCTCCTACGGCTTACCAGTTCAGTTTCGCCCAGCGGGTATTCCATTTACCCCATGACTCCGGACCAAAATCGAGCGTATAGGCATAACTGATATATTGCTGAACACCGAGTTTTATGTGCCCCTGCTCGTCTCCGCTCCAACCGCAGTTATGCGCGCCCGGCTGCAATCCTTCCCTGATTTCGGCGATCTTCTCAAACTTGATCCCGTCGTCGGACTGCCACAGCACGATGTAACTATTGGCAGACATTCGGGCCGCCGTATGCACGGCCTGGAATTTCCCGATATCCTCCCGGTATTTTACATCGCTGTGATCCGCCCCGCCGATGGAGCCTTTATCCATCGCCGTTCCATGGAACACGAGGTGACCGGGCCAGTTCGGATCGTCGGCCGACGCAGTCGCTACACGCGTGGTAACGCTCTGGTCGTCCCACGAATAATAGAAATAAACCGTATTGTCGAGAACGACTATCGACGGTTCTCCGGCTCCGAAATTCACGGGATTGCCGTCGTAACGGATTACCGGTTGTACGTCCGTTCCGGTTGTCCAGCCGGAACCGTTCCATTTCTCCCACGGCCCGTTCGGGAATTTGGAGCGGGCTACGTAGACATGGTTTTCGACCATCGCTTCATTTTCGGTGGAGGTATATCCGATATAGTAATAACCGCCCCACCGTGCAACTCCCGGATCGCATACGGAAAAATGATCGGACGAAAATTCGGTCGGCAACAGTACCATCTCTTCCTTCGTCCATGTCTTGCCTCCGTCGTCCGAATGCTGGTAAGAAGCCTGATCCCAAAAATTATAACCGCTCGTTTTGTCCACGCTGTACTGCGCCTGCCAGTTCCGGCCGCTCACGACCTGCCCGTTTTTGTAACTGGTAACGCCCGAAACGCTTCCGGTAGCCAGCCAAACGCCCGATTGCTCGGTCAGCCCTTTGGACAGCTCCCACAAATAAGTCCCGGCCGGAAACTTATCGTCGTTGGTCACCCCGATCTTTTCCCCGTCCGCGTAATCCTTGAACGTCGCAGTCGCTACCGGCGTCTGTTGAACGACCTGGCTGTAACTCATGCTCGCATCGTTCCACTTGTACAAATTAAAAGTAAAGCCGCAGGGCTGCCCGTTCCAATTCGGGCTGGTTACGCTGATACTCCAGAACGGAGTCTTTGCGGTAAACTTCTGTCCGACCGTATTATTGCCGGTAATACCTTGCGCCTCATGCGTTCCGCTCTGATTGAACAGGTAATTCCAATCGCCGTACTGACCGCCGGATGCGGCAAACCACGCATCGATCGAACCGTCGTCATGAATCATGATCGACGGCCCGTAACGGTAAGTGCCGGCCTTATAAATATCCCATCCGTCGGAAATGGTGGGAACATATTTCGCTCCTTGCTTTACGGTAATTTTCGCGCTTAGATCGCTGTTTTTGTCTTTGACGAGGACGAAAGCGTACCGAATGGCGTCGGTCTTGTCGAAAGGATCGACTTTCAGATGCAGCACGTCGGTCGACAGGCCTTTCGATCCGACCTGGGTGATCCATTGAACGGTATCGGGGATCTGCACTTCGTAATCGACGTTCTGTTGAAGTTCCACGTCGATCGTTTCGCCGGCAGACGGAACCGTATAAAAATCCTGCGTCAGAATCAGCGCATCTTTCTGTCCGCGCGTCACCGTAACGGTCTCGCTCGCGGTTCCCGCCGTAATGACGACTTCCGCTGAAAAGTCGTCGTACAATTCATAATCTTTTTTTGCCGTAACGGTTATTTTCACATCGCCTGCTTTCCCCGACTCGGGCGATATACTGCACCAGGAGGAAGCTTTCGTGTCGTTTACTTTCGCGCTCCATGCCACATTGGTGGTAAAAGAGATAACCCCGTTCCCTCCGGCCGCCGGTAAATTCACCTCCGGGGAACCGGTAATTTCGATTTTCGGATCCGGCGCAGGATCGTCTTCTCCTTTGTCGCCGCATTGCCAACAGGCGACGGAAACGAACACGATCAAAAAAGCAATTAAATTTTTTTTCATTTTATTAAATTTATATTACAAAAATAACAAATATTTTCGGAGTTTTACCTCGATTAGGATGAAACGATCCCGATCCATCCCTGACGCTCCTTTCGAAAAATCCGGAACAGACCGTAATAAAAAAGCGAAGCCGGATCATTTGATCCGGCTTCGCCAAAAAACTACTAACCTAAATGACTTTTCGATTAATCATTGCTGATAATCTTAAAGTACCATCCCTGAGTACATGCATAAGACATGTACTGCGTCTCGCCGGTAACACCCGATGCGTAGCGTGCGGATTTACTACCGTCGAACATTCTTGCATAAGCTACTCCGCCATCGGTAAAGGTCGTACCGTCGTCCGACAGCAGTACACAGGTTTGATTGCTCTTGACATAGGTTGCCGTGAACTGCCCATTGACAAACTTCACGTCCACATCCGTATTGCTGTCGAATGTCCAGGCATCGGCGCTTGCGCTCAACGCAGCGGGCCAGTTGTCTCCGGAGGCAGCCGTACGAACGACCAACTTATTCCCCTTCATGGTATACAAATAAATCTGACCGTTATTCTCAACCACAGATACAGGAACCTCGCTCGCAACCACGGAAGCGTAATCTCCATCTCCCCAAGCAGAGCCGTCCCATTTAGCCCAAGAGTCTTTAATATTCGCAGTACGTGCTAACTTAACGTTGCCACCATCCGCAAAAGCCGCATAATAGTAACCGTCACATTTTACCACACGCAAATCCGTCGGAGAACATTTTTCGAGCCAACTTTCATTCAAAGAGAACACATAACTCTGATCTCTCCAGGTAACACCGCCATCCTTAGTTTCACGGTAAGCCGCACCTGTCTTACTGCCGCTGACATAATAGATGCGTACCTTCGGGCAATTGGACGATACGGCTTGGCCTGCCAAGAATCCCTGGAAACCGTCTTTAGCTCCTGCGGAAGCAGACCAAACTCCCGAACTTTGCTTCGTCGATTGCATTACAACCAGATATTCTCCTGCAGGATAAGTATTACCTTGATCCGCATTCAACAAACTAGGCCAACTATTATCCCCGTATGAAAGATCTTTTTTCTGATTCACGGGGTTGCGTTTAACAGTAGTAGCATAATCCGTATCCCAAACATACAAAGAAGCGGTCATTACTCCGTCTCCATGCTGTTGCGACCAAGTACAACAAGACACCTGCATGTCGGTAAATGGTCCGGCAGCTACGAAACGTACCCCGAATTCTCCATTTGCAGACAAATCAATAGGGCCTTGAGCATCTCCGTTCCACACATGCATTTCTTCCCTGTTAGCGCTGTATTGCTTAAACAGGTAGAATGCATTGAATGCATTTTCGCCCGTCTGCACGACACTCGGAGCCGTCAGATCCGAGCTCGATCCACGCATGATGAAATAACCGAAATCGCCTCTCTGTACGATTTCGATCCGGCGAGTTAAGGTCTCTTCCTTCTCATCGGCAACGATTTCCGTCACATACACATACCCCGTACGGGCATCCAACGCAGGATTGGACAGAACCGTTACGGTAAAGACCGAATCTTTCATCACCGCTTTGGAATCCGGCACAATGATCCAATCCTTGCAAGCGTCGTCCGCCTCAACGCTGAACGGGCGGTTCGTCTGTACGGTAAGAGCCACCGGTCCGCCGCTTTCGCCCACATTATAAGTGGTTTGCGGCAAGAACATCGCCGACGTAGAAAGCTGGGTAACTTTCAACGTTTTGGTTTCTCCTCCCGAAGTGATAACTACCTCGGCTTCGCGGTCGTCGTAATCCGGATTCTCGTTAAGGTTGAGCGTCAGGAACCAATGGCCCGCATTCCCGCTTTTCGGAGAAATCTCCAGCCATTCGTCGTCCTCGGTTGCAGGAGCCACTTTGTATTTCACTTCAGCAGTCCAATCTCCCACGGTCGAAAAACCGATTACTTTCTTCCCTCCGATTTTCGCTGATTCGTACTCAGTCAGAGGAAACTTGAAAGAAAGCTCGCCGCCGTCACCATTCTCCTTGTCATCGTTGCATGCACCCAAGAGACCGGTAAGTGATAGACAAGCTATCAAATAGAACAATTTTCTCATAGTTTTTAGGTATTATAATAAAACAGTTATTTGTTAAAAATTCAAATTTCCTTTGAAAAACGGGGAGCAACCGGTGCACTCCATTAATTGCTCCCCGCTATAATACCGTCAGGTTTTATTCCACGAAAGAATAAGGCACCATCCTGGTCGGCCATGCCGTCTTGGAATACTGTCCGCCATTCTGATAAATCATCAGGCGGGGAGTCGTCGACGTAATATGGCTCTGCTCGTTGCAGATGAAACGGGCATATTTGGCGCGTACGCGGATATTGTTCGAAAGCACGCCTTTCTGTTCCCATCCCGAGACGCCGTCTTTCGAAACCCATACGACCGAATAACTGTTCACATCCGCGATATTCACGCCGTGTACGGCTTGAAAACAATCCTGATCTTCGATATATCTTACGCTGCAACCATCGATGTTCAGCCCTTTGAAGGCCGTGCGGTCGATTACTTCGCCCTGATCGGTCATAGATGCCGGCCAGTTCGGATCGCTGGCGGCAGCCGTCATCAGCCGAACGTTGTAAATTTTCTGTTCATTGTCGCTGTACGTGTAGTACAGATAGATCTGATCTCCCTTCACGACCAGGCTCGGTTCTCCGGCTCCGAAGAACGTTTCGGTTGCCGAAAGCTCGGCATCGACCGCAGGAGCCGGATCTCCTCCCCACGACGAACCGTTCCATTTTTCCCAGTCTTTTCCGTTGATCGTCGCACTCCGGGCAACAAACACGTTGTTGTCCAGGCTTTCGTCCAGCGTAGCCGACCCGGTATAGGCCATGTAATAGTAATCCCCGACTTTCACGACCGACGGATCCTTGGCATAGTATTTATCCGCCTTATCCTTGGTCGGAGCTACCGCAATCACTTCGTCCTCAGACCATACGGCATTGATCGAAGCGGTAGGTGCGCTGTAATAACGAATCTGAGACGAGTATCCGACGTCGCCGGGAGCCGTATATTGAACGGAGTTCTCGTGCCCTGTTATACCGGATGTTTCGCTTCCGTTCACCCAGCAGATCATGCCATTAGCCGTGGCTCCGCCCCAGGCGCCCGGAGTACCTTCGGTTCTCTCCATATACAGCAGATAAGCCCCCATCGGGAATTTAAGACTTCCGGTCGCTTCGGTATAACCTCCGTTATCGGCGTTGAGTTCCAGCCAACCGGCTTCGCCGGCCTGGTCGTAATGCACGAATTCGTAGGTTGCGATCGGCGTACCGGTCAGGGTCGTCTGGTAATTCGTATCCCAGTTGTAAAGAGAGAAACGCATCGACGAATTCGGATTATCCCAGTTCGGACAGTGTACCGCCCAACCGTAAAACGATTGATCGAACATATAGTAAATCGCTCCGTTGCCCCCTTCGCCATGCCAGCCCTTGGCGCCGCCGCCGTCGCCGCTGCCGTTCAGTTTCGTACGCGCCGGCATACTTCCGTTCAGTCCCCCCGGAGTGGAATACCATGCGCTCATCGTACCGTCCGAATTTGCGATCATCGAAGCCGCATAACGGAAATTGTCGTTCGTAGGAGAGTAGATTACCGCCCCGCCATCGGTAATGACAGGTATCCCCGTTTCGACCACCTCTTCCGGGCGGGCATACTTATCCGAGATCGGACTCGGATCGGGCATACTATCACAGCTACTCATCTGTACCAGCAGCAGCGCAACTGCCGACAACTGTGCAATGTAAGTTAACTTTTTCATAATTAAAACTGATTAATGAACATTTAAATTTTAGTATTCGTTTTCGTTTTCGTTATCGGTAATGTAAGTAAGCCGTAACCCATCCGGCCGGATCTTTCCGGAAAAGCTTGAGCATTTCCGCGGCCGGCGTATTGCCCGACCGGTTTTCGGCGAACCCTTTCGCCTGATTGGCGATATCCACCTGCATAATCGCCTCGAAACGATCGATCAAAGCCTGCGGAATAGGATTCCCTTCGACGACATGCTTGCGCATCAAGTGAGCCAGATTCGCTTCGCGGCAGTAGCACCGGATAGCGGTAATCATCTGTTCGAGCACTTCGATATCCTTTATATTTTCCGCCAAATAAGCGGCGTAAGGTTCGTCGTTCACCTGCTGTTGCGCTTTCCGGTAAAGATCGGCCGCCGCCAGCAATTTTTCGGAACTCGTCTCACAGCGCAGTTCGATATCTTCGAAGAACCACGGGTCGAGCGATTCGCTCTCGGTGGTCATAAACAAACTCCGGCGCGTCGATTTCCAACTCGGAGAAGGAGCTACGGCCCCTTCGATATGGGCGATGTCCCAGCGATGGTACACTTCGATCCCGGCCGGATTCTCGGTCAACAACCGGAAACGCCATGTAGCGTCCCACGGGAACACGGCAAGTCCCGTCGCGCTGGCTTCCCAAGCGGAAAGCACATCCGCGGCAGCCGTTCCGAACGGCTCGGCCAACTCCGCCAACGCCTGTTCGTTCGGCACAGCCAGGTCATGCAGTTTGATCCCGGCCATCAACTGATTCGGATCGTAACGGTCGGGAGTAAGTCCGAAATACTCTTTTACGCCCTGGATATTCGGGACATTTCCCACGGCATCCAACTCTTCGGCGACCAGACGCGGCGCGGCGATATGCGTCAGCGGCTGCAACTCCTCGTTAGCGCTGGCCATAAAAATTTCACCGACTACCGGAATGCCGCGTTCGGCGCAAAGCTGCACCGTATTTTTAAACCAGACATCCACCGGCCGGCTCAGTTGTACTTCCGCTATGTTGGAATGCAGAAACATCCCGAAGTTCCGAGTCGGAAGCGACGGAATGCAGGCATAGATCTGTCCCGCGGAAATTTCCCACGGTTCCCACCAGACCATCCCGTCCGGACTCACTTCGGCCCAGGCTCCGGTCAAAGCTTGTAGAAAGGCGGGAATACGTTCGTGCAACGGGATATCCCGGTCGGTCGGGCCGTTTCCGAACTCGTTGGCGACCCATGCGTCTTGATCGAACGTATAAACTTCGATATCGTCCAGCTCGGGAACCTCTTGCTTCAGCCTTTTCAACAACGAAACGTATTTGTCGACGATCTCTTTTTTCTGAATGCTGTTTTTTTCGGTGGCGATGTCGATCAGATCCGGCGTCAGGATCTTATACAGCGAATCGACTCTCGGGGCGCCGAAATGGAACAACGTCCGGAATCCCCATTTTTTGGCGATCCGAGCCCGTTCTTTGATAGCCTGCAAACGCTGATCGGCTTTTTCCCGGCTGCCGATTCCGTCGACATAAAGGATATCCTCCAGATTCAGCGGTTCGTCGGCCGGACGGGCTCCCCAGGCGATGTTCAACTGCAACGTATTATACCCCAGATCCTTGATGGCCTGCATCTGGGACTCGTCGTACCGGATATCAGGATTCGACGGATTGCCGATGATCGCGACCTTGTACCGAAACGGGTCCTTTTGCTGTTGTTTACAGCAGGACACGCCCAGCAGACACAAAACCGACAATACCGCCCAATACAGCCAAGGTCGAGGTTTATTCATAGAGTCGCGTTAATCGTTAAGTCAATAGTTTTCCGGTTATTCCGTTCCGTTCACCAAATGCCGCATATCCCTCGCGGCCAACACGTAATCCCACGGGTTTCCAAAATCGCCAAGGAAAATATCCGTCTCCGCCCCGCTTTCTCCATCGCCTCTTCTTCACCGGAAGACGCACTTCACCCATCCTATTTTCCAGTCCTCTACACCTTAATTTATAGATAACTGGCTGTAAAACGCGTGTAGATACGTAACAAAGATAATAATTCAGTCATAAATAAAAAATTTTTTCCGAGTTTATTTTTACAATTTCAAACATTATTTTTCACGACCATTTTACCAGTCCCGTTAAAAAACGATAGTTTTGACACCGCGCGCGATTGAAAGTTTGCTTTTTCGAAAACAAAAAATCGACTTATAATGTCAAAAATAGCACCTTCGACCCGTTTTTATCCGTTTATTTTGCATTATCCTAAAAATACGATCTTATGAGAACCTTTCGTCTGAGCCTATTGTGCCTGTTTTTTTGCGTTACGGCCGTGGCGCAGGAGCCGTCCGAATTCAAAACTCCCCCTACGAAATTCCGTCCCGATCCGCTGTGGTTCTGGAACAATACCGACATTACCAAAGAAGGTATCGACGCCCAAATGCCCGGCTTTCTGGAAAAATGCGGCTACGGAGGATTGGCGATTTTGCCGTTCGGCCCCAATCTGACGCCCAAGTACCTGACCGAAGAGTATTTCGAACGTTATAAATACGCCGTCGAAAAGGCCGCCGAACTGGGGCTGACCCTCTCGCTGTACGACGAATACGGATTCCCGAGCGGCAGCGGCGGAGCGATCAACGCGGACGGAGTTCCCCGGTTTCGGAACCGCTTCCCGAACCTCACGATGAAGCGGCTCGACAAAATCGAAGAAGAAACCCGGGGCGGGGCCACCTACGTCAGCCCGGTCAGTAAAACGGGTCAACTGATGGCCGCCGTGGCCATGAACGCCGACACGAAAGAACGGATCGACCTGTCGGGCAACATCACCGAGGAAACCATCGTCTGGAAAGTACCCGAAGGGAACTGGAAAATCATGCAGTTCGTCTGCGTCGCGGACGACGATCCGAACATGGATTATCTGAGCGAAGAGGCGGCCAAAGCCTACATTTCGATGACGCACGAGGCTTACTACAAACGGATGCCCGAATTTTTCGGGACGACGATCACATCGACGTTTTTCGACGAACCGACGCTCTACCGCGCGCAGGCCCGTTGCTGGACGCCGACATTCAACGAGACCTACATAAAAAAATACGGCTCCAGCCCGGCGCTGTACTATCCGGCGCTCTGGTACGACATCGGCCCGGAAACGCAGGCCGCGCGGAACGCCCTGTTCGGTCTGCGGGCCGAGCTTTACGCAGCGGCTTATCCGAAAGCGGTCAGCGAGTGGAGCAAAGCGCACGGCATCGTTGCGACCGGACATCAGGATAACGAAGAGATCGAAAACCCGGTCGGAACTTCCGCCGACCTGATGAAATGCTTCAAATACCAGGATGTTCCGGGAATCGACAAAATCGGAGGCGACCGGCCGGCCGAGAAATTCTACAAAATAGTCAGCTCGGCGGCCTACAACTGGGATCATTCGCTGGTCATGTCGGAAACCTACGGAGCGATGGGTAACATCCCGTGGGACACCCTCTACAACGTAGCGATGGATCAATACTCAAAGGGGATCAACATGCTGATCCCGCACGCGGTATGGTTCAACGACCGGGACGTTACGTTCGAGCCCGAGCTGTCCCACCGAAACAGGCTGTACAACCAGGGACTGTACGAATTCAACACTTTCCTGGCGCGGCTGAACATGCTGCTGCGCAACGACGACCGCTTCGTCACCGACGTCGCGATGCTGTATCCGATCGAAACGATGCAGGGGGAGCACTACTTCGACGGACCGCTGGGAGCTTACGCGGGAGGCGTGAAGATCCCCGACATGGATTACGTGCAGATCAGCCAGCGGCTGACCAACGAACTCGGCCGCGATTTCCAGTTTCTGCACCCGGAAGTGCTGCAGGACGCCTGCCGAGTCGACAAGAACGGTCTGACACTGGCCAACACGAAACAATACAACACGTTCCGCACGCTGATCGTTCCGTCGTCGAAGACGATCAGCGTCGCGAATCTAGCCAAAATATTGACCTTCTTCGAAGCCGGCGGCCAGGTGATCTTCACAACGCAATTGCCGGTCAAGTCGACCGAGCCGAATGCAGACGCGCAGGTCGTAGCCCTGATGGACAAACTGCTGCCGGAAAAGCTGCGCAGCAGCGGCGAGCCCCATACGAATCCGGCGGGAGGCCGCGTCGTTTTCCTCGCCAAGCCCGGTGCCGATGCATTGCGCAACGCGCTGGCCCGTCCGTCGGAAACGTTCGACGTGGAATTTCCCGAAGGTATCGTACCGATGCGCTACATCCATAAAGAGCGCGCCGGAAAAGACATTTATTATTTTGCGAACCTCAACGGGAAAGCGTTCGATTCCGCCGTCGCGCTGCGCGGCAAAAAACGCTACGAACTCTGGAATCCGCATACCGGCGAAGTCACCGCTTTACAACCGGAATATGCCAAAAAAGGAAAAGACCGGGTCAGCCTGGTAAGACTCCGCGTGGAGCCTTCGCAATCGGTATTCCTGGTCGAAACGAAATAAACCCAACTTCACTTAACCCAAACTTAACCTTTTTCGGGGAACCGCAGGGATCGTTTACAGCGATCCCTGCGGCCTTTTACGGACACGAGAAAAATCCTGATTCCACCCAGGTACAAAAAAAGGAAGCCCTGAAAAGAGCTTCCTTTCTGTTGACCCACCAGTTATTAACTTATAGCATTCATTGTCAGTGATTTAGTCTATTTGCCCGTAATTCAATCGTATACGAATTTTCGCAGGGCGTATCCGAAGTCTCGGAAAGCCTGCCAGTGACGAATTTGTTATACCCATTGTTATACCTTTCGAACGGTTAAACAATTAAAAAAGATTGAGTTATGAGTAGTGTAAAAGCCATTCTGAGAATCGACAAAATCAATGCAAAAGGGCTGGCCCCTCTGTATCTGAGAAGCACCAACAACCGCGAATCGGCATTCAAAGCATTAGGCATTTATATTCATCCCGACGATTGGGATGCTGTCGCCGAAAAAGTCCGGAAGTCGAAACGGGTGCCCAATTCGACCCGGATCAACAACCTGATCGCGGCGCAGAAACTCGAAGTTCAGAATTATCTGCTCGATGTGGCGGGCGGTGCGAAGCCGTATAATCCCCAAGCCGTCAAACGGGCGGTTTCCCGATTCAACCACGCCAGCTTCACCCAATATGCGGAAGATTATTTAAAGTCCATCAATACCGCAGAAAAGTATACGACCTACAAAACCTACCGGACGTTACTGCGTAACCTGAACGAATACGCCGGGCGGGAACTCTATTTCGGAGATATAGACGTAACGTTTCTGAAAGACTATTACCGCTATATGACCGTAACCAAAGGAAATACGAACAATACCGCCCTGAGCAATCTGAAACTGATCCGCAAACTGTTTTACGATGCGATCCGGGAGGAGATCGTACAACCGGATCAGAATCCGTTTCCGAAATTCAAGTTCAAATGGGATACGCCGGATGTCGAATACCTGACCGAAGAAGAGTTAGAACGGATCGAAACCTTGTCCTATCCCGAAGGTTCTCTGATCGGGTACGTTCGGGATTTGTATGTGTTCGTTTGTTACGCCGCCGGAATCCGTATCGGCGATGCGTTGCGTTTGAAATGGGGCAATGTCGAGGGGGAACGGTTATCGCTTACGACGGAGAAAACCAAATCGGGCCTGAATATTCTGTTACCGTCCAAAGCGCAAGCCATTTTACAACGTTATAAAATGCCGGATAACAAACCGTCGGATTATGTTTTTCCGTTCATCCGCACCGCCGATACCGGCATCGAGTTACGAAAAGAGATCGAACGGCGCACGGCCTACATCAACCGCCTGCTCAAAAAAATCGCCGCGCAGGCCGGAATCGATAAAAATATCCATTTTCACACGAGCCGCCATACATTCGCTGTGCGGTCAGTCCGCCGCAAAATGGGACTCTACCAACTGTCCAGAATTTTAACGCACAATTCCTTGAAGACCACACAGATTTATCTTAATATTGCAAATGAGGACTTGGATAAAGCCATGTCCGAAGCATTTGATTGAATTTAAAAACGCTGTATTATGTCACAGCATAAACGAATTGATGAGAATAAAATATTTTCTATGGAACGAGAAAAGGAATTCCCTAACTCCTTGGTATTGGAACATTGCACGATCAAATTTGACGAGCGAATTATTTCATATCCAAATGATAAAGACCGCAATGCTTTTGATTTATATCGAGACGATTTAGAGGAACTTTTCCCCACGGAAATGAAGCTGGATGAGGACACGGAAAACTTAATGTACATTAATCTTGTATTGGGCACATTATGGTTAGTTGAATATCCTTACAGAAAGGTGTTTATCATGTATCAGGCTTCCAAACAATCCGATCCTGTTGCATGGTTAGATAACGTGAACCGAGTAATGACAACCCATAAGGATGATATCATACGTTTCGCTAATGATGAAAGCACTTTCTATTATACATCGCTTGCATTACTCAGTGATGCACGAATTGCATATATGGCACACCGTAAAAACGATAAAATGTCTGTTTCGTGGAATGGGGGTCCTGTGCAATTTGTCGAGTTAATCTTGGCATTATATAAAATGGAGTATAAGGTAGAATATGAAACAGGGGCTAAGACTGAAAACATTTTAAAGTATGATGATTCCGCCATCAAGGATGAAAAAGCATTAATATCCGCTATGGCTCATACGTTTAACTTTGTCATAAAAGATATTTACAATTATATCGAAAGTATTAAAGCTCGCAAGGAGATTAAAGGACAAGAAGATAAAAAAGCGCGTTTTTTACACAAGTTAATAGACTCATTGATAGCCTATTGCAGAGATAGCGATTCGCTGTAAAATTGCACTACGAAGAAAATTAGAACATAACAACCTAAATAACAAATACTTACACAGGTATTTTATTCGTAACGAACAAGTATCTGATTTTTTCGCTATATTCTTGCACCATGTTTAATTCTAAATCCAAGTAAACATGGAAGCAATCATTATTGCGAAGCAGGAGTACGACCAGATTTTGGTCAAACTCGATGAAATCCGGGAAGGACTTCACAAACAGGTAAACCCGTCTCCAATACAGGAGCGGTATTTAACGAACACAGAAGTCTGCGATCTGTTGAAGGTCAGCAGACGGACGTTGCAACGCTACCGCGACGAAGGCCGCATAGCGTTTTCACAGGTCGGGGCCACCATTCGGTATAAGGCCGCCGATGTCGAGCGATTCCTGCACGACAACTATAATCCCGCATTCCAAGAGACAAATAGCCGGTTGTAGTTATGTTTGACCGTTGTCATGCTATTGTAGAAGGGTTTTCATTCGATGCTCTTCCGGCCGAGTTTGAGCGGCATCTATTCGAATACGGAGTCGGCCACCTGTGGAATCCTAAGCTAAAACTGAAGATAGGTGTTCTGACCCTGACTTTCCCGACACCGACAATGATGCACATCCGCGGGTCAATACAGAAATCTGCGAAAGGCAATAATTACGGCGATTTTACATGCAGCGAAGCTATTTGGCACTTGCAGTGCCTTTCTGAATTTATCGGAGTCCCATTGGAAAGGTTTCGAATCACCAGTCTTGAATTGGGAATCAATCTTACAGTACGGTACGACCCGCGAAATTATTGGGATTTATTTAATCGCTATGGGAAGAATCGTTATATTCTGTTAGCACCTTTGAAAAACACTTATCAGCCCCACGGTCGGAAATGTTATTACTGTGACTATGACATCAAAGTATATGATAAAACTTTTGAAAGTAGCCATAGCAGTCACGAACCGCGGGAGGTAGCTAAAGCCGTTCCCAAAAACTTAGTGCGCTTCGAAGTGCGTTTTAAAAGTAAGGCGTTAAAACGACTTGGGTGGGGAACGGTAACGGGCGCAACATTATTGGATGAAAGATTTAAAGCAAAGTTACTGTCCCAAATGGAAGATATGTTCGAATCGACCGTTTTCAATAAATTGCCTGGAGATTGTTCCAAATTAACTATGGAGCAAGTGCAAAAGGTCACTTTTGCACTCTCTGAAGACTTCGACCTATATTCGGCCGTGGTTAAAAACGAGTATCCTGCACGCTATACCAAAGAGTTAGCCGACAGACGCAAGACGTTGAAAAATTACCTGCCTTTGATAAACAATAAATACGAGCGAGAGCTACGACGTAAATTCCGGGCAAAATTTCCGAAGCTTTCCGTCTGATAATAAAAATGATAGCTGTGCAAAAACACTTGTTTCCATACTTCAATAAAGGAGATTCCTAAGATGAAAGAACATAATACAACAGAACAATGGAAAGATATACAAGGATACGAAGGACTGTATCAGGTATCGAATATGGGAAAGATCAGAAGTCTTCGCAGCGGCATACGGCTTATCAATCCGAATAACCGTACCCATGTATGCCTGTACGATCAATGGGGTAAACCCTCATACCGTAAAGTATGCCGGATCGTAGCCGAAACTTTCCTGCCGAGAAAGAGAAAATGCAATTACATTTATCACATCAACCAAATCCCGTACGATAACCGCGCGGAAAATTTACGTTGGGCCACGTTGAGGGAATGCCACCGTACCGACAGGGAACGTTATCGCAGAAGTGTCCGCCAATTAAAAGATAAATCCGTTCTGCGTGATTATGTTATTGCCGTACCCGCGCTCCGGGGAGTCCGTACCCGTGTGCAAAGCCAGTCAGCAAGAATGTTCCGCAATATCGCAACCGCGGCGTCGGACACGGGTATTCCCGAAGCGAGTATCTATCTGTGTTGCGCCGGAAAGAAACCGACTGCCGGAGGATACAAGTGGTATCCGATACGCAAAATACCGCGTGAGGTTAAGGTACATTTGTCCGACCAGATTCGGACATGGCTCCACGATATAGAATTTTCCCGTTTGGAAGAAATAAATCGGATTCGCCGAAAAAACAGCCGCTGGGCCTTATAAATTCCGGCACTGCGTAATATCTGGATATATTTTACTATTCTTTCTGTACCGCGAAAATACCTGAAAACAGCTTACAAAACCATTCCGTCGGGAAACCTCTATTTTTACAGGCGGATTGTCGTATTTGTAAAAATACTTTAGACGTGCAACCCGAAGAAAAAGGAGATTTTTCGGACGGTTGTGTAAACATGCGTGTAAGCACCCAGCTATGTAAGGGTGATTCGGGTGTAATTCGTGAAGGCAATTACGGACGAGGAAAGAGCTACCGTGAAATATTGGCTGATGCAAATCCCGGCAACATCTTGTTCATTCCCGCAACAAGGCATGATCCACACACCTGCGGAGGGGGTACCCTTAAATGGGATCGGCTGAACGGCTTTCTGTGGGTAGTCGTTACTGATCAGCTCCCGGCCCGGAAAATCCGGACATACAAGTTGCTGTTATTACGACCGTACTGATCGGATCGAAAAGTTTTTATATCTTTAAGGCGTAATCGAAACCGTTACCGAATGAAATAAACAGAGAAAAGTTTTATAATACATATTCAAAGCGTTAGCTTTTATTCTTGCTTCCTAAAATCGCCAATTTGAAGCAGACAAGAGTAAAGTTAGTGCTCACGTTTCACGACGTGGGCTTTACTTATTTGTCTGCAAGGTGTTTGGCGATACCGAGGAAGCAAATACAGTTTAGCCCGCGTTTTTTATGCGGCTAAATGAAGGTGAGACAATTTAAGAAATACACCAATAATTTTACCGTAAAACAAAAAATCACATGAAAAGATTATTTCTTATTTTATTGTTTGGTGGCTCATTATTGTCATCCTGCTCAAAAGACGATCCCGGTAATCAAACTCAAAATCTGCGCTGGAGTCGGGTCGATCTGACGGGTGCCAAATATCTGGTACTTTCGGAAAGTCCGGTTAGTAAGTCCACGGGGGCTCCTTCGGATGTTTTCAAAGTGGACGAAAACGGAAATATGACTGCTGTCGTATTCTATTTCACGTATGATAACAACGGTAATAGCCTGCAAGCCCGCAGCGATGTGAAAGTCGTACCGCAAACGATTTCCAGTTATGACGGCGGACAATATATGTTATTCCATGACTGTGATTTTCGGGATGAGCAAGGACAAAGCATCCATCTCCCGCATTACGTCGGCAGTCCTAATTTCTTGATCCGGCGAAAAGACGGTGCGGTATTTCATATACCATATAGCGAGCAAGACAAATTCCCTGCGACAAACTCGAAATACACCGCCAAAGTAGACCATAACGGCGATCTGTTCGTTTGCAGTTCTTCGGGGATTATTAGTAAAGTGGAAGCCAAAGACGGACAAACTTATCTGCGGCAAATCACTCCGAACGGAACTGGGGCAACTCAATTCATGCTTACTGATCAAACCGATGTATTACTTAGCGGTAATTTAAGTGGCCTGCCCGCAATATCAGATAATACATTTAGGTATCCCGTTTATGGAACTGTATTTTATCCGAACGGAGGCTTCGAAAGCATCCAGTTCTATACGCCCCCGGGTTATTATGAAGATCGTCATGAACATTCTGAGAGCACTCTATTTCAAGACGGTAATCAGGTAAAATTATTTGAATGTCATACTGTCATACGTGATCCAACAATCGTTGAATGTGTATCGACCATTACATTAGGAATTAGGGATGTCAATTTTTCTACGACTCCGCCGGTGACGCTTAACAATGAATATACCCATAGTAAAATATGGGCAGAGAACAGATATGTAAGCTCTTGGTGGTATAGTGCTGCCATCAGTTGTAAAAACCATTTTATTCTTACGCATGGCGGTCGATATTCACCGGAGAATGTCGAATTATTAGTTTGTGATCGTTCTGACAAAAGCATGCGTATCGTTACCCCGACTCAATTCCCGGAACCGGAAGTGTCATACGGGGAGCATCCTTTAGAAGAGAGAATGATTAATAACACGCTGTTCTATTTAAATACCACTACCCGGACAATTCAAAAGTACGATTTCGAAACACTGACTTACTCGGAAGTGCAATACGACGATTCATCTATTGGCCAGTATGTCCAACTTGGTATTTCATTGGGATATAATGCGTATATAATAAACGGCGTTCGCAATTCCGACGGGCGCAGTGTCGTGATAGAAATCGACCATTCCACGGGAGTCGTTAAAACGACCGTCGCCCCCGATGAACGTAAAATCACAGAACTGATCCAGCTGAATTAGCAACATGCTACAAACAAAAAACGGAGGCCGAAAAGCCTCCGTTCTTGTTTGAGATTTCAATGTTCTGTAATTCCATTTATCGAACGTTCATTTTATGGTATGGCCAAAAAACTTTTAATTTTAGCTTTTATGTTTTCATATGTGGAGTTAAGTTTATTTTTGGCAACAGATGTAAGTAGCGATGTATGTGCTAAAGCATCTCTGATCGGTTTGTACTCTTTCGCATCTTGTTGCAATCTTTGTTGTTCCTGTTGATTCGCTATTATCGTGGAAGACAAATAAGCCAAAGATTTCATTTCCAAATAAGACAAGTCATCAGGGTTTTGTCTTATTTCAAAACTTATATTAGCCTCGGCTTTATTTCTATGCTCTTTTGCCCTAAAGCCTCTCTCAGGATCATATATCTCTTTATGAGCAGTTTGCGTTAATGGAATATTTTTTTTATTGATAAATTTTCTCAGAAGATTTTCCGACACGAAACATTCCCCGTATGACGCAAAATTAAATTTAGCATCATCCGACAATGCATCGATCCAAGAGTTAACCTCATCTGCATTAGGCGTTTCTGACGGGAGAATAAATTCTCCCGAAATCACATTAAATAATTCTTGTGATTTACGCTCTTTTTTATTAATCCTTTCATTATCTGGATCTCCATCTTGTCTAAGTTTTATACGCCATTTATCCCAATCGTTGATGATTTCCTCTTTTAACAGTCGCTCTATTTCGGCTAGCAACTCTTTAAATAAAGGATCATCCGAGATAACGCCCTCACGACTACTGGTAAATCTGTCTTCCCCGTCGCCATCGTCCAATAAGTTAAAATGAATTTGTCCGTAAATGTAGCTTTCCACCACGCGCGCCTGAGGAATGTGTTTTAAAATGTCTTTTTCTCGCAATCGACCATTTACGAATAAATCTATCGAAACATTTTCATCGGTACCTCTAATCTTCAAATTGGACGGTTTTACTACAGATGCAATAAAGCCGCTTATATCGTCTCTTGCTTGTAAATCTCTATTTTGCTTTAGATGTTCATTACCAATAAGTTTTTGATTTATATATGGATCATTAGGTTCATTTATTTTCCATAAAAATTGAGTATCATTAGCCAAATCCGTTAATTCGTCTACTGTAATAGGCGCGCCGTTCAAATAAATTGAGAAAGAATTGTCTAATAGTGAGAATTTAAAATAAAGAGCTATCAATTTACGAATATGATCTATTCTGTTCTTTATACCATCGTTCAAATCCTGAAAATAAATAACAGTCCCTTTATTATTGTCTTCGATGAATGGGCGTAAAAGTACTTCATCAACAGCTTCAAGATTGTAATCTTGCGGATTTAAATCTTCTGTTATCGCTTCATCTAATCCCGTATTATCAATAACACCTCCTATGTATGGCGAGGTTGCCGTTTTGGTTAAAATGGAAATTCGTTTAGCACAAGATAAAAGAGCAAGCTTTCCTATCCCTTTACGACCTATATATGGCCGATTACCCGGGGATTTGTTTTCTCCTTGTTTTCTTTTAGAATAACCTATACGCAAAAATTTGTTTTGAAAATCATCTTCGGTCATTCCATTACCGTCGTCTTTAATAACAAAATAGTTTCCCTCTCTATTTATAGTAATCCATACATTGTTTGCATCGGCATCCCATGAATTAGAAATTGCTTCACCGATAACCGTTATAAAATTTCGATAAAGATTTCGACCAAGGTGATTGAGAATACTCAGGGAAATGTTAAAGGTAAAATTGCTCATAACCTATCGAATTAGACATAGATAATTTGGTACAATATAAGAAATATTTGGGTAAGTTATTTGCACAATAGATTATTGCAAAATTGTGGGTCTAAATTTTTATTTCGGCAATTAAAGAATTCAGTCTATTTGAACATTTTTCTTTATTTTTCAATTCACATTGCCAGATAACGATTACGTGCCATCCGCTATTTTTCAACTGTTCGATTTTGTTTTTATCTCGTTCGATATTTGACAAAATTTTAGGATGCCAATAATCTATATTAGAACTCGGTAATCTACCTGCTCTACAATTATGCCCATGCCAAAAACAACCATTTATAAAAATGACGGTTTTATATTTTGGCAATACGATATCCGGGGACCCGGGAAGGGTTTTTACATTATTCCGGTATCTAAATCCATTTGCAAACAAGAATTTCCGAACTAATATTTCCGGTTTAGTGTTTTTGCAATGAACACTTTTCATTATTTCAGAGCGTTTATCTTTATCCCATATATCCATTTGATTGTACTTTATTTAACGTTGTATAACAAATTTAAGTAAATTATGTTATATATTACCTTTCTTTATTCGGCAAAGATTTTTATCTTTGGTACTTTAGAATGATACCTAATAACAAATAATGAAAACTTACAACGAGATAGGTGTTGTTGATCTATTTTGCGGGATAGGAGGACTCAGCTATGGAATGTACAAACGAGGATTTAATATTATAGCAGGTTTTGATATTGACGAAACGTGTAAATATGCATACGAAAAAAATAATAATGCATCCTTCTTTTCGCAGGATGTTAGTACAGTTACAGGGGAACAAATAAAAAAATTATTCGGAGAGTCGAAGATTAAAGTTCTTGCAGGTTGTGCTCCATGTCAACCATTTTCGTCTTATGCTTTCAAAGTTAAAGAAAAAGATAGTAGTAAATATAATCTATTATATCAGTTTGGACGCCTTGTGGAAGAATCTGAACCAGATATAATAACAATGGAAAATGTTTCGCAAATTTTATCATTTAAACAACAGCCTGTAATTAATGATTTTGTCAAAAAATTAGAATCGTTAAATTATCATGTTAGTTTCCAAATCGTTTATTGTCCCGATTATGGAATCCCTCAAACGAGAAAACGACTTGTTTTACTTGCTTCACGATTGGGAGATATTCAACTTATTAAGCCTACGCATAATCCGGAGAATTATATTACGGTTAAAGATGTAATAGGGAAACTGCCAGCTATTAAAGCAGGGGAAACATCTGCTAAGGATCCCTTGCATAGGGCACGGGCTTTGTCCGAACTTAATTTAAGGCGAATTAAAGCGACTCCATATGGAGGCGGGTGGAAAGATTGGCCAGAAGACTTACAACTTGAATGTCACAAAAAAGCTTCAGGAAAATCTTTTGGAGCAGTTTACGGTAGAATGAAATGGGAAGAACCTGCACCTACGATGACAACATTGTGTACGGGAATTGGTAACGGAAGATTTGGACATCCAGAACAAGATCGAGCAATTTCCTTAAGGGAGGCAGCGTTATTTCAAACTTTTCCGAAAAAATACAGTTTTTTTGCCCCCACAGAGAATATCTCTTTGAGTAATGCTTCTCGATATATCGGCAATGCAGTACCTCCAAGGTTAGGAATCATCACTGCTGAAAGTATAATAAAGCATCTCAAAAAATATAAGAAAATTTAATTCCTATTTCGATAAATACACGACTTGCTGTCTTATATTTTTGATGCAATAAACCTAAGATAATTCATTTCTTCTGCCGTGGACTCAACAAAATCCACTTGTTTCCGGTAGCCCGAAACAAGGTCTGCTTTCGTGCGGTTCATAAAATCGTCGATATTTGCGCGTTTCGTCCGCATGGTGCTGCAACTCCCGAAGTGCACCGCGCAACCGGCTAATTCGCCCTCCAAAACGTCCGCAATCTCCGATAACGTCACGAAGTCGCGCCCGATCTGTATGCCGTTCGGTCGGCCATGAAACGCAATGTACAGAATCCGGTAGTTCTTGTACCGTTTGAACGTGAATTGCCTGAGGTATTCGAAGAACTCGTCTTTCGTGTTGCATTTGCGGTAGACATATTTAATTCCAGCGGAGTAGTAGAGAATATCGAGAATCGGGCGGATACTTTGTTTGCTTCGCGGGTTGGTATTCCAATTACCCTCCAGGCAGTATATGTATCGCGGTTTCCTCAAATCCGTATATCTTTGAATACGCTGTAATACCTCGGTAAATCTTCCTGCCGGATTATCTCGTCGTTATACACTTCGAGCATCTGAATACTCCGGTGACGGCTGTATTTCGATACGGTTAATAATTCGCCCTTGTAAGACCTGATTAGCTTCGTGATAAAATAATGACGGAAGCCGTGCGCGCTTCCGTCGATCTGTAAGGTATGGAACGTTCGTTTGATAATCTCCCGGACGGATTTCGTCGTGAGTCGTTCGCCCCGGCAATGGTTGCTGTCGCTCCGGAACAATGCTCCCTCACGGAAACGATATAACCGCAGGTATTCGCGTAAGACTTTCACCGTAGAGGGATGCAAATACACGGGTTCTTTATCGTCCCGGCCTTTGCCGCGAATCAAAGCGACTTTATCCCGAAGATTAATATCCGTAACATCCAACCGGACGACCTCGATTTGCCGGAGGCCCTGAAACAAAAAGAGAGCGATAATCGCTCTCAGTCTTAGGTTGGTTTTTGTTAGCTCCAGTGCGGAACAATACGACTGCAACTTTCCTATATCGTCATCGGTCAATCCGTCTTTCTTGTGTAACCGGGACTGTGTAAATCCTTTTACGCCGTCGGTGATCTTCTGCGGGATCAGTCGTAGCCGGTACAACCCGTCTAAGAACACCTTTGCCGAAATCAGGTACTTGTTTTTGGTCGATATGCTGAACGTCTCGCAACCCTGCAAATAACGCTTGTATTCCAAATAACTGTTACGATTCAGTCCGTGCGTATCGGTAAACCGTAAAAAATGCCGTATCCGCATCGCATATTCCCGGCGGGTGGTTTCCGATACGTCCAACGTATCAAATACCTGCCGTACAATCAAATCCCGCCGACTCGACGGCAATAACTCAATATGATTCATAACTCCGTTGCTGAAAATCGTATCCCGAAGTTACGAAATTAATTCTATATTTGCAGATGTATTCGATTGATATACAGGTTGATAGATTTGAAAAACAAACAAAAATGCAATGTTTTACCTATGTTGTACCCGTTAAAAAAATAAACGCTCAACTCGTTAAAAGTTAAGCGTTTACGGTGTCGTCTTGTTGACCCACCTGGATTCGAACCAAGAAAGGCAGAACCAGAATCTGCAGTGTTACCATTACACCATGGGTCAATGATTATTTTTACGGTGCAAATGTAATCAAAATATTTTTTTCGACGAACAATTTTCGACAAAATTTTTCAGATAAAATGGTTCGAAGTAGGCCGTATCTTCGAATTTCTTCGCCGCAAAGGCCTTGAAAGCCGGTTTGACCAGTCCGCGAGCCGAAGGAGTGACCTCCGCAAAATGTACGCCCGGCTCGGTAAACAGCTCCCGGCTCTTCGCCGCGCCATTCCCGAACACCAGCAATCCGCCCTTTTCGGTACGTTGTTCCAGAAAACTTTCGGGCGTGACGATATGCGCCGTCACTTCCGAGAGCGGCTTCGCCGCCGCATCGAACAACTGGCAGTACACCTCCATCCGGCGGGCGTCGATCATCGGCAGCAACTTCATGTTCCGCATATCGTCCACGCCGAGAATCCCCGCATCGAAATCTTCCAGAGCAACGTGAACCAGCGCCTCGAGGCTGTTCACGGCGATCAGCGGAATCCCGGCGCCGTAACAGATTCCCTTAGCCAGCGAGACGGCGATCCGCAGCCCCGTATACGAACCCGGCCCCTTGCCGACCGCCACCGCATCCAGATCTCCCGCATCCAGGTCATGTTCCTGCAATACTTCCTGCACGTAAACGGCCAGGTTCTGCGCATGCTGTCTTCCTTCGAGATTCTCAAGCAGCGAAAGCAATTCGCCGTTTTTGGCCAGCGCCACCGAACCTACGTCCGTTCCCGCTTCTATACATAAAATAAGTGCCATTTTTCTGCCGTTTGGAAATGCAAAGTAAATGAATTTCGATCAAAAGCGCACCGTCCTTCCGGAAATAAAAACATGCGTTGCGCACCGGACTCCTACGGATTCGGCCGTTCATCGAAAAAGCCGTGACTACGGAAACTGTAACAAGGCCCCGCCGTAACGATGACATGATCGAGCAGCGTAATGTCGAACAGCGAAGCCGCCAGATCGACCCGACCGGTCAGGGCTTTGTCTTCGTCGCTCGGCAGTTCGTTTCCCGACGGATGGTTGTGCACCAGCACCAGCGCATTGGCCAGTTTTTCGACGGCCCGCTTGACGATCAGCCGGTGATCCACGACGGTAGCAGAAACGCCCCCCTGGCTGACCCGCATCCGGTCGATCACCCGGTTCGAAGCATTGAGATAAACCGCCCAGAACTCTTCGTAAGGCAACGCGCCGAGCTGCGGCTGGAACATCGCGACGATATCCTGATCGGTACGCACCGAATCGATCTGTTGCCCCTCCTCGATCCGAAGCCTGCGCCCCAGTTCCAGCGCGGCGGCAACCGCGGCGGCCCTGCGGATACCGAGCCCTCCCACCATGCGCAGGGCCGGCAAATCGCAACGTTCCATCCGAGCGAGGCTTCCGCCGAAGTGCGCCAACAACCGTTCCGCCAGCCCGACGGCCGACTCCCCGGCATCGCCGTCCCGAAGCAGAATGCTCAGCAATTCGGCATCCGACAGCGCAGACGGTCCTTGCGCAACCAGTTTTTCGCGCACCTGTCTGTCCGTAACCGATGAAATATTCCGCATCATTCCGTTTATAACGTCATTCGCCGTCCGAACCTCCGGCTGCCTCGGAAAGCACCGATTCCCCCAGCCGTTCCAGCCGGCGGATCGCCTCCTGACACGCCCGCTGTTCGGACTCCTTTTTACTGTCTCCTTCCCCGTCGCCGGACGGTCGGCCGTCCACCAAAACGGTCGTCCGAAAATGAGGCGATTTGGCCGTATACGACGCGCTGGGCGCCGAATCGAACTGCAAGCGTTTCCGGTTTTTCTGACTCCATTCGATCAAACGGCTCTTAAAATCGGTCTCCTGCTCGGACATATCGTCCAGATCGACGTATTTCCGCAGAATCCCGTTGATAAAAAGCCGGTTCGAAAAATCGTATCCCTTGTCGAGGTAAACCGCTCCCATCATTGCTTCGAGCGTATCCCCGTACAGGTGTTTCTGGGCAAAGCCGTTGCCGCCCTGGGCGATCACGTACCGGTCGAGCCCGATCTCGATCGCCAGCCGGTTCAGCGACGAACGCCGGACGATCCGCGAACGCAACCGGGACAGAAACCCCTCGTCCGCCTCGGGAAACTCGATGAACAGGAAATCCGATACGATCGACTCGATCACCGCGTCGCCGAGGAATTCGAGCCGTTCGTTATTGATCGGGGCCCCGTCGTCCAGAAACAAGGAAGCTGACCTGTGAATCAAGGCCAGCTTATAGAGTTCTATATTATTCGGACGAAGCCCGAAAATAGTTTTCAGCATTCGATAATACGCCTTATCCCTGCCGTAACGCAGCCTGAAATAAGACTGTATCGTTCCAAACATTACATCTTTTTGAGTACGACCGTCGAGTTGTGTCCGCCGAAACCGAACGTGTTGCTCAGCGCGCACTTCACATCGCGTTTCTGGGCGACGTTGAGCGTCAGGTTGAGCTTCGGATCGATATTCGGATCGAGGTTTTCGTTGTTGATCGTCGGAGGCACGATCCCTTTGGTCAGGGCCATCACGCAAGCCAGCGCTTCGATCGAACCGGCGGCGCCCAGCAGGTGCCCGGTCATCGACTTCGTGGAGCTGATGTTCAGGTTGTAAATGTGGTCTCCGAACGCGGCGAACAATCCTTTGATCTCGGCTATGTCGCCTACCGGAGTGGACGTTCCGTGCACATTCACGTAATCGATGTCCTCAACTTTCAGCCCCGCATCCGCAACGGCGTCGAGCATGGACTTTTTCGCGCCTTTCCCTTCCGGATCGGGAGCGGTCAGGTGGTAAGCATCGGCGCTCATGCCGCCGCCGGCTACCTCGGCATAGATTTTGGCCCCGCGGGCAACGGCATGCTCGTACTCTTCGAGCAGCAACGCTCCGGCGCCTTCTCCGATCACGAACCCGTCGCGATCGGCATCGAACGGCCGCGAAGCTTTCTGCGGGTCGTCGTTGCGGGTCGAGAGGGCCTGCATCGAATTGAAACCTCCGACTCCCGGAGGGTTGATCGCGGCCTCGGAACCTCCCGTGAGAATCATGTCCGCCTTGCCCCAGCGAATGTAATTCAACGAATCGATCATCGCATGGTTCGACGAAGCGCAGGCCGAAACCGTACAATAGTTCGGGCCCCGGAAACCGTATTTCATCGAAATGTGGCCGGCAGCCAGATCCGCAATCATCTTAGGTATGAAGAAAGGGCTATATCGCGGAATGAAACCTCCCTCGACATAGCTCTTTACCTCTTGGTAGAATGTTTCCAATCCACCTATACCCGATCCCCAGATAACTCCCACGCGTTCGAGGTCGAGCTTTTCGGGCTCGATCCCCGAGTCCTGCACCGCCTGTTCGGCGGCGATCAACGCATACTGCGAATAGAGGTCGTATTTACGCACCTCCTTGCGATCGAAGAAGTTATTCGGTTCGTAACCTTTGAGTTCGCAGGCAAATTTTGTCTTGAAGTTAGAAGGGTCAAAATGAGTAATAGGTCCTGCTCCGCTTACACCTTTTTCAAGATTAGTGAAGTACTCCTCAATGCTGTTACCTAAGGGGTTAATGGTACCTATCCCCGTAATCACAACTCTTCTCTGTTTCATAAAATACAACAAATTCGTTTGACAAACGCCCTGTCTCAAAGGCTCTTAATTATTTCTTGGCAGAAATGTAGTTAATAGCATCACCTACGGTGGTGATCTTTTCAGCATCTTCGTCCGGAATCGAAATCTCGAATTCCTTTTCGAATTCCATGATCAATTCCACGGTGTCCAGCGAATCCGCGCCCAGGTCATTGGTAAAGCTTGCGGCGGGAACAACTTCAGCAGCATCAACGCCGAGCTTGTCAACGATGATCTCAACCACTTTTGATGAAACGTCTGACATAATCAAATTAGTTTAAGTTTAACAATTGTGTTTATTCCAAAAATAACTTTATATTTCAAAGCCAAATTTTTGCAAAAGTAACACTTTTTCGATTATTTTTGATAATTCTTTCTTTTTTTTACGGATACGACACGTTAACTATCGCATAAAAATCTAAAAATGAAGAAAATAGCCATTTTCGCATCCGGGTCGGGTTCCAACGCGGAAAACATCGCCGGCTACTTCGCCGCCGGAAATACGGCCCGCGTCGAACTGATATTGACCAACAGACCGGATGCCAAAGTGCTCCGCCGCGCCGAGAAACTGCAGATCGAATCGGTCGTATTCGACCGGGACACCTTCTATAATAGCGACCGGATCGTCGTGCTGATGCGCCGGCGGCAGATCGATTACGTCGTATTGGCCGGATTCTTGTGGCTGGTACCCGAAAACCTGCTGACCGCTTACCCGAACCGGATCGTGAACATCCATCCGGCCCTGCTGCCGCGCCACGGCGGCAAGGGTATGTACGGAGACCGGGTGCACCGCGCGGTCGTGGAGGCCGGAGACCGGGAAACAGGAATCACGATCCACCGCGTCAACGAGCGCTACGACAGCGGCGACATCCTGGCTCAGTACCGCGTGCCGGTAACCGAAACCGATACGCCGGAGACGGTAGCGGCCAAAGTCCACGCGCTGGAATACGAGCACTTTCCGGCAGAAATAGAAAAAGAGATCGCCCGATTGTAAAGGCGTCTCGTAAAACACAGTATATCATGCGTCTACTGCTTATCAGTAATTCGACCAATGCCGGCGAAGGGTTTCTCGAATATCCGGTCGGACAGATCCGGGAGTTCCTGGGCCCTGTCCGGGAAGTGCTGTTCATCCCTTACGCCGCCGTTACGTTCTCTTACGACGACTACCAGAGCAAAGTACAGGCACGATTTTCGGAACTGGGCGTCGAGGTGCGTTCCGTACACCGCGAAAGCAACCCGGCCCGCGCCGTGCGTGCGGCCGAAGCGGTCGTCGTCGGCGGCGGTAACACGTTCGCGCTGATCCGGGCCATGCAGCAACAGGGCCTCGTGCAGGCAATCCGCGAACGGGCCTTCGACGGTATGCCCTATATCGGATGGAGCGCCGGCAGCAACGTGGCCTGTCCGACAATCTGCACCACGAACGACATGCCGATCGTCGAACCGGCGTCGTTCATCGCCGCCGGACTGGTCAAATTCCAGATCAATCCGCATTATACGGACGCCCATCCCGACGGTCATGCCGGCGAAACCCGCGAACAGCGCATTCTGGAATACATCGCTGCGAATCCGGAAACTTACGTCGCCGGACTGCGCGAAGGGTGCATGTTGCGGGTCGAAGGCGACCGGCTGTCGTTGATCGGCAACCGCCCGATGCGGATCTTCCGTTGCGGGACGCAGCCGTTCGAGGTGCATCCGGACGAAGACCTGAGTTTTCTGATGTAACTTCGCGGCATGTCGTCGATACGTATTGGACAACGCGGCGAGGAGATCGCCGCCCGCTTTCTCCTTTCGGAAGGTTTCGACCTGCTGCACCGCAACTGGCGCAGCGGCCGTTACGAGCTGGACATTGTCGCCCGTAAAGAGGGCGTGTTGCACATCGTGGAAGTGAAATCCCGGAAGGCGGACGGACTGACCGCGCCCGAAGAGGCCATGACCCGGAAAAAATTCAACGCGCTGTTCCGGGCCGCACAGCAATACGTCGCCCTGTACCGGATCGACGCGGATACGCAGTTCGACTTAATCGCCGTCGACCTGCTGCCCGATTCCACGCACCGGCTGCGCTACATTCCGAACGCGATGGTTCCGCGCTGGTAACCGCCGATCTGCCGAAACCGCTTGGCGGAATGAAGAAAAAGTAGTAACTTCACGCATTATTAGAGAACCTTTTAAATCTGTGAAGGATATGTATGCGATATTGGCTCAGTGCCCGCTGTTCAGAGGTCTGACGGCGGAACAGATCGGGGAAACGATCGGTGAAAGGGGCGAATTCTCCCTGACCGAATACAAGGATAAAGACTGCATCGCCCACCGGGATACCGCCTATTCGGGCCTGATGATCATCCTGAAAGGACGGGTGCACGGAGAGATGGTTTCGGGCGGCAAAACGATCGTGGTAGACCCGATCGAGGCTCCGCAGTTGATCGCCCCCGCTTTCCTGTTCGGCGGTTACAACAAACTGCCGATCGACGTGATCGCCGACGGCGACGTAACGATCATGACGCTGCACCGGGGCTATATTTTCGAATTGATGCAGGCCAACGTGCTGATTATGTCGAACTTCATCGACATCATTTCGAACCGCGCCAACGTCTGGTCGAAAAAAATCTTTTTCCTGTCGTTCCGGTCGCTGAAAGAGAAAGTCGCCACTTACCTGCTGGAACACACTTCCGAAGAATCCGGCTCGGTACCGGTGCCCGACATCCGCGAAATCGCCGAATATTTCGACGCCACGCGCAGCGCGCTGCAAACCGTACTCATGGAATTGGAAAAGAAACACCTGATCCGATCCGAAGCGTCGTCGATTGCCGTACTGAACCGCAAAGGGTTGCGGGATATTCTCAAATAACGACCGATGCGGCTGCTCTACAACTCTGGCATCTATTTGACAAACGCCGCGATACGGCTTGCCGCCCTGTTCAACCCCAAAGCGCGACTCTGGGTGCGGGGACGGAAGGGCATTTTCGACAAACTGGCCCGGACGGTGGACTCCGGAGCCGACATCGCATGGTTCCATGCCGCTTCGCTCGGCGAATTCGAACAGGGACGGCCGGTGATCGAAGCGTTCCGCAAAGCGTGTCCGGGTTACAAGATACTGGTCACCTTCTTTTCTCCGTCCGGCTACGAGATCCGCAAAAACTACCCCGGAGCCGACTACATCTTTTACCTGCCGCCCGACACCCCGCGCAACGTGCGCCGTTTCATGGCGATCGTGCGGCCTAAAATCGCCGTTTTCGTCAAATACGAATTCTGGGTCAACTACCTGCTGGCGATGAAACGGGCGGGCACGAAACTCTACTTGATCTCGTCGATATTCCGCGACGGACAGATTTTCTTCCGTCCTTACGGCGGACTTTTCCGCAGCGCGCTGAGAGCTTTCCGGCATATCTTCGTCCAAAACGACTCTTCGCGAAATTTGCTGAAAAGCATCGGCATCGAGCAGGTCAGTGTGGCGGGCGACACCCGCTTCGACCGGGTATACGAAATCGCGCAGCAAGCGAAACGGCTACCCGAAATCGAACGGTTCGCGGCAGACGCCCCGGTATTTATCGCCGGCAGCACATGGCCGCCCGACGAAGAATTGTTAGTGGGATTGATCGAACGGTATCCGGACGTGAAATTCATCGTCGCGCCGCACGAAATCGATCCCGCACGGATCGAAAAGTTCTGCGAGCGTATTTCCCGCCCGGCGCTGCGCTACACGCAGCTGACTCCGCAAAGCGACCTCGCCGCAGCGGGCGTCCTGTTCGTCGATACGATCGGGATCCTGTCGTCCGTCTACCGCTACGGCCGCTGGGGATACATCGGCGGAGGTTTCGGCGCCGGGATACACAATACGCTGGAAGCGGCCACCTTTGGACTGCCGCTGGCTTTCGGACCCCGTTACGGGAAATTCAGGGAGGCACGCGATCTGGTGACGCTGCGCGGTGCGGCGAGTATCGCCTCGGCGGAAGAACTGGAACGATGGTTCGCAGGCCTGCACGACGATCCGGACGCCACGGGACGCAGCGGAACGATTTGCAAGGAGTATGTATTGCAGCACAAAGGAGCTACCGCCCGGATCATGGACGAAATTTGCAGATAAAAATTTCTTGCACTATATTTGTCGCTCGAATCCGGTTCTGAAATAAGTTTGACCCATGGTGTAATGGTAACACAGCAGATTTTGGTTCTGTCGTTCCAGGTTCGAATCCTGGTGGGTCAACAAGACTACATCGTAAACGCTTAACTTTTAACGAGTTGAGCGTTTATTCTTTTAACGGGTACAACATAGGTAAAACATTGCATTTTTGCGTCTTTTTAAAGATATTTATATGTATATCAACCGAATATGTTTATAAATATATAGAATTAGTTTCATAACTTCTGCCTACTATTTTATGCAAACCATGTGTCCCGTCGTACTCCGGTACCGACCGGCCGCAAGGTCAACTTCGGGCGTCCGCCCCGCGACAGGTTATCCCGTTTCTGTTTTTATTTGCCGTTTCGTATACTCGGGAATTAAAATTTTGTATCTTTGCTCTTGCGAATCATATATTTATTAATTGTTACTATGGTGCTCGATAAAGCAACCAATTTAAAAAGGTATGCGCAGAGCTGTTGGGGTTTAGCGACCCGCGAATGGCACTTTATTGAGCCTGTAACAAGGGGATATATGGTTCGCAACTGCGCATTTTTTATTTTATGCGAACCATGTATCCCGTCCGTACTCCGGTACCGACCAGCCGCAAGGCCAACTCCGGGCATCCGCCCCGTGACAGGTTATCCCGTTTCCGTTTTTATCTGTTGATCTGACAAATGCCTGTCGGTCAATACTTGATTCGCTTCGCCGCAGTCCGTGCGCGGCAAGGCCGGGACTTTTATTCCCTAAACTTTTAAAATTGATAAAATGGAATGGCTCGACCTGCACACGCTGACGACGCTGCTGCTGCGTATGCGGACGATCTCGCCCGAGTTGTACCTGCTGCTCGATCCCGAACAGACCTCCAACAGCCGGATGCTGAGCCGGCTGGACGTATACCGCAGGGATGCGCTTTTCCTGTTCCGGTGCGGCCCGTGCCGGGCCGAGATCGGCGGATACGTCGAACGGACGCAGAAAATGAAGGAACTGATCGAACGGCTGTGTAAAGCGCGTCTCGCGCTTTACAATGAACGCCGCTGACCGTGAAGTTTGAATAGAAGCGGGGCCTCCGGGAAATCTTCACGATTCCCGGAGGCCCCGCCCGTTAAACGGGATATGGAAATCAGAGCTCCTCTTCCTTGACGGCGGAGATCAGATCCAGATCGGCCAGCGTCGAACTTTCGATGTAGCGTGCCGCCGCGCTGTTCTGAGCCTCTGCGTATTTCACGTAGAGTTCCGCGGAGTTGCGGTAGTCTTCCACTTCGCCGGCCTGGCGCATCAGCAGGTAGCTGATGATGATGTGCGCGGCCATCTCCACCATGCGGCGGGCATGGAAGTCGATAAACTCGTTGTTCTCGGCCGAAACGACCTTCTGGACGCTCTGTTCGTACTCTTCGCGCAGGGCGACCAGCTTTTCGTGCAGGTGTTTCTGTTCGTAGGTCTGGGCCTCGTATTCCTTGATCTGGGCGAGGTAGGTGCCCGTGGTGACGTGGCGGATCGCCGCAACGACCTGCAACTGCGAAGTGCCCTCGTAAATGTTCGTGATACGCGCGTCGCGGTAAATGCGCTCGATCGGGTAGTCTTTCATGTAGCCCGAGCCGCCGAAAATCTGGATCGCATCGTAGGCCAGCGAGTTGCAGTATTCGCTGCTCATCAGCTTCAGCATCGGTGTGAAGGCGTCCGCAAGCCGGGTGTAGGCTTTCATCTCGGCGCGTTCTTCCGGCGTGAGCTTGCGGTCGTGGCTGATGTGGGTGAGGTCTTTGTAGATCTCTACGAAACGGGTCGTCTCGTACAGCATCGCGCGCGATCCCTGCAGTTTGGCCTTCATGTTCGCCAGCAGTTCGCGGATTGCCGGGAATTCGATGATCGCCTTGCCGAACTGCTGACGTTCGCGGGCGTATTTCAACGCTTCGCGGTAAGCGGCTTCCGACAGGCCGGTCGATTGCGCGCCGATGCCCAGACGGGCTGCGTTCATCAGCGACATCACGTATTTGATCAGCCCCATCTTCCGGTCGCCGACCAGTTCGGCCGGGGCGTTCGTGAAGACCAGCTCGCAGGTCGGCGAACCTTTGATACCGAGTTTATTCTCGATGCGGCGCACCTTTACGGCCATGTGGTTGCGGTCGTAAACGAACATCGACAGTCCGCGCGCGTCGGCCGTTCCCTCTTCCGAACGGGCCAGCACCAGCGAGATGTGTCCGTCGCCGTTGGTGATGAACCGTTTCACGCCGTTCAGCAACCAAGTCCCTTTCGCTTCGTCCCAGTGGGCCTTTAGCATTACGGCCTGCAGGTCGCTGCCGGCGTCGGGCTCGGTCAGATCCATCGCGCAGGTTTCGCCCCGCGATACGCGCGGCAGGTATTTCGCTTTGATCTCTTCCGAAGCAAACTCGTTCAGCGTTTCGGCGCAGTCCTGCAAACCCCAGATGTTTTCGAATCCGGCGTCGGCGCGGGCTACCATTTCGTTCGCCATCACGAAGTAGATCAGCGGAAAGTTCAGTCCTTCGTACTTGCGCGGCAGCGTCAGGCCGAACAGACCGGCTTTGTTCAGCGCCTCGATGTTCCGGGCCGTTCCCGGGGCATAGACCACATGGTCGTCCACCACCTTCGGGCCTTCGTGGTCGACGCCTTCGGCGTTCGGGGCGATCACGTCGCCGCAGACCTCGCCGATGATTTCCATCACGCGGCGGTAGCTGTCCTGCGCGTCCTCGAAATCGGTCGGCGCATAATCGTATAAATCCTTGTCGGCATAGCCTTTCTCCTTGAGTTCCACGATCCGCTTCATCAACGGATGGTTCATGTGGTACTGGAGGTCTTTATTGTCTAAAAAGAAATTAGCCATCGTTTATTGTGAATTAGGCACGTCGTGCGTTATTTCGAGTTCTGTTTGTAGTATTTGATCATTTTCGGGATCACTTCCGTCACGTCGCCCGTGATCGCGTAATCCGCGATTTTGTTGATCGGCGCGTCCGGATCGGTATTGATCGAGATGATCATCGACGATTGATCCATACCGGCCGTATGCTGGATCTGGCCCGAGATACCGCAGGCGATGTACAGTTTCGGACGCACCGTAACGCCGGTTTGTCCGACCTGCCGGCCGTGTTCGGCCATTCCCGCGTCGACCGCCGCGCGCGAAGCGCCTACCTCGGCGCCCAGCACGTCGGCCAGTTCGAACAGCAAGTCGAAATTCTCTTTCGATCCCATGCCGTAACCGCCGGCTACGATCACCGGAGCGCCCTTGATATTGATCTTGCGCTCTTCGATCTGCCGGTCGATGATCCGTACGACGAAATCCGAGTCGTTCACGTATTTCTTCGGATCGACTTTTTTAACGATGCCTTTACCCGGCGTTTTGGCCTTTTCTTTCTTCATCACGCCTTCGCGGACGGTGGCCATCTGCGGACGATGATCCGGATTGATGATCGTCGCGATGATGTTGCCGCCGAATGCAGGACGGATCTGGTAAAGCAGGTTTTTATACTCTTTGCCGCTTTTCACGTCGGTGTGCGAGCCGATTTCGAGGCTCGTGCAGTCGGCCGTCAGGCCGCTGTGCAGCGTCGACGATACGCGCGGGCCGAGGTCGCGTCCGACCGGCGTGGCGCCGAACAGCGCGATCTGCGGTTGCTCTTCCTTGAAAATCCCGCAGACGACCGCCGCATGCGGCAGCGTGCGGTACGGGGCGAGGCATTCGCAGTCGGCAACGTGCACCCTGTCGGCGCCATATTCGGCCAGTTCTTTTTCAATTCCGGCGAGGTTGTGTCCCAGCGCCAGCGCTTCGAGTTCGCACCCGAGCGTGTCGGCCAGCACGCGGCCTTTGGTCAGTAGTTCCAGCGACACGTCGGCCACCTTGCCGTCCTCGATTTCGCAATATACAAATATGTTGTTCATCAATATGCGTTTTATCAGTTTACGATTCGGGTTATCCTAAGGTATGACTGGCGATCAGTTCCTGCATCAGGGAGTCGATGTCCTGGTCGGAAGCGGTCAGCTTCTTGGCTTCCTTGGCGGCGAACACCACGTTCTCGATCTTTTTAACCTTGGTCGGAGAGCCGGAGAGGCCCAGTTGCCGGTCGTCGGCATCGACGTCGGCTACGTTCCATTCGGTAATATTCAGGTACGGGCGCTGTGCGCGCAGGTCGGCGTAGCAGCCCACTTCGTCCTGCTGGCATTCGCTCGGCGTAATCGCATATTTGTATTTCATCACCAGTTTGGCGTGGCGCGGACGGCATTCAGCGGCCGAGCCGTTGACCGTCATTACCAGCGGCATACGGCAAGCTACCGTTTCGATGCCGTGTTCGAGCCGGCGACGGATCACCAGTTCGTCGCCTTCCACGCCGACGATCTCTTCGGCGTAGGTTACCTGCGGCAGGTTCATCTTCTCGGCGACCTGCGGGCCTACCTGGGCGGTGTCGCCGTCGATGGCCTGGCGGCCGGCGATGATGATGTCCGGGTTCATTTTGGCTGCGGCGCGGGACAGAGCGTAGGAAGTGGCCAGCGTATCCGATCCGGCGAATTTGCGGTCGGTCAGCAGTACGCCGCCGTCGGCTCCGCGGAACATGCCTTCGCGGATAATTTCCGCCGCCCGTCCGGGGCCCATCGTCAGGATGTCGACGCGGCTGCCGGGAAACATGTCCTTCAGGACGAGGGCCTGTTCGAGCGCGTTGAGGTCTTCCGGGTTGAAAATGGCCGGCAAGGCTGCGCGATTCACCGTTCCGTCGGCTTTCATGGCGTCTTTGCCGACGTTGCGGGTGTCGGGAACCTGTTTGGCCAGAACAACTATTTTCAACGTTTTTTTCATTGTTGAGTTTGTTTATTTAGTGATTAGTTTTGCTCGGAAAAATCAGTCATAACCTTGCAAAATTAAGACTTTTTTGCGAATATCAAACCATTCGGTTTTAAAACCGCCGGAGAGCGTTCGCCGTCCATTTGCAACGGATATCCCGGCTTCGGCACGGAGCGTCGGGGAAAGGCTATTCGGCAGCTCCGTTCAGCACTTCCAGCAGAATCTCGCAGGATTCGCGGATCTCCGCGTCGGTGATTGTCAGCGGCGGGGCGATCCGCATTGCCGTGTCGTGAAACAGGAACCATTCGGTCATCAGCCCCCGGTCGATCGCCCGCAGCACGATCCGCGCGGTCAGTTCGCTGTCGCCGAATTCGACGCCCAGCAGCAGACCCGTCCGCCGGATTTCGCGGACGAGCGGATGTCCGGCGAGCAGGCTTTCGTACAACGCTCCTTTTGCGTCGGCCTGTTCCGTCAGTCGTTCGGACAGGATGTATTCCAGGGCGGCGAGCCCGGCGGCGCAGCAGACCGGGTGTCCGCCGAACGTGGTGATGTGGCCCAGTACCGGGTTGGTTTTCAGCACCGACATGATTCGATTCGACGCGATGAACGCGCCCAGCGGCATACCGCCGCCGAAAGCTTTCGCCGTGCACAAGATGTCCGGGACGATGCCGTACTGCTGGAAAAAGTAGAGGGTGCCGGTACGTCCGAGTCCGGTCTGGATTTCGTCGTAGATCAGTAGCGTTCCGGTCTGGTCGCACCGGTCGCGTAGCGCCTGCAGGTAGTCCCGGTCGGCCGGGAAAATACCGCCTTCGCCCTGTACCGGTTCGATGATGACGCAGGCCGTGCGCGGAGTGACGTATCGCAGGTCTGCGGGTTCGTTGAACCGGATTTGCCGGGTGTCCGGCAGTAGCGGGCGGTATGCGTTGCGGTACTCCTCTCCGCCCATCACGCTGAGCGAGCCGTGCGTACTGCCGTGGTAAGCGTTCTTGTAATAGATGATTTCGGTTCGTCCGGTATAGCGTTTGGCCAGTTTCAACGCCCCTTCGACCGCTTCGCTGCCCGAATTGACGAAATAAACCGTGTCGAGCGGATCGGGCAGCAGCGATGCGATGCGCTGTGCGTAGCGTACCTGAGGCGATTCGACCGCTTCGCCGTAGACCATTAGGTGCAGGTAGTCCTGCGCCTGCGAGCAGATCGCGTCGATTACCTGCCGGTTGCCGTGCCCTACGGCGCTGACCGAGACGCCGGAGATCAGGTCGATCCACCGTTTCCCGTCTCGCCCGTACAGGTAGATTCCTTCGGCGCGCTCCACTTCGAGCATCATCGGGTTATCGGATGTCTGTCCGACGTGTTCGAGGAACAGTTGTCTGAGATTTGTCGTCATGTCCGCATGATTTTACCGGCAAAGATACGAAAATCATCGGCCCGCCGGTTCGCTCCGGGGCAATCAGTCCGGCGGGATGCGTTTCCGGACGTTTTTGTTGAAAAAGCGCCAGATGTTGAATTTGGAACTTACTTCGACCGCGTCCAACGCCTAATCGGGCTGCATTCGAGCGTACATTCGGATTCGCCGGCCAATTCTTTTGTGTAGACCGCGAAAGCGGGCCGGGCTCCGACATAACTTGCCGGAATCGTATCGCCGATGTGCAATTTGCTATGGGGAATATTGAACGCGCCGTCCTGATCGGCGATCCCGCACACCCTGCCGTTGAGATAAATGTAGGCATAGCTGAGTTTCTTTTCTCCTGAAACGGCTTGAACCTGAAAGTTCTGTGCTTGCAGCGCGACCGTCCAGCCCAGTGCGACGAGCGATAGTATAAAGGCTTTCGTAATCAATATTTTCAAAGTACATGGCTGTGCGCTTCTCAAAGTTAAGAAAATATTGTTTTTAATACGAAGACTGTTCGTTTTTTGAAAATAGGGTGTGTATTGTTGAAATGTGATTGTTTGTCGCGGGGCTTGCCGGCCGGTGTACGGATGATGCTGTTTTGACCGGATATGCGGCGGATATTTAATAAAAGACTGTCGGAAAAACAGGCGGTTTCAAAATTGAGAAAGGAAGTTTCGCGCCGTTGCGTAACCGACGGATTTATTTTTTCTTCGGAGAGGACAGGTGGCTCTGCTGGTTGCTTTTACGTTCGAGGGCGTTGATCAGCGATACGGTCAGGTCGACGCCCGTCTGGTTGGCGACGTTCACCAACGCCCACAGGATATCGCCGATCTCGTCCGAAACCTCGTACCGGAAATTCGGCTCATTGGCGTGATCGTTGAAACGGCGCACCATCACGCGGGTCAGTTTGCCGATCTCTTCGGTCAGCAGCGCCATGTTGGTCAGTTCGTTGTTGCGGACGTTGTTTTTCGCCGTCCAGGTTTCGATCAGTTCCTGAGCCTCTTTGATAGTCATAGTTTTCGCGTATTAACTTATTCCCGGTTTTTGGAGTCGATCCAGATGGTTACCGGACCGTCGTTGACCAGTTCCACCTGCATATCGGCGCCGAAGACTCCCGTTTCGATCCGGTGTCCCATCGCCCGTTCGACCGATTCGACGAACCGTTCGTACAGCGGGATCGCCGTTTCGGGACGTGCAGCCCGTATGTACGACGGCCGGTTTCCTTTTTTGGTCTGTGCATACAGCGTAAACTGGCTGACGATCAGTATGTCGGCCCCGGTTTCCTCTGCCGACCGGTTCATCGCGCCGGATTCGTCGGCAAATATACGAAGTTTTGTCAATTTTCCGGTCAGCCACGCGATATCTTCGTCGTTGTCGGCCTCTTCGATGCCGACCAGGACGAGCAGCCCGTTGCCGATAGCGCAATGGGTTTGTTCCCCGATCGTTACCGAGGCGCGTCGTACTCGCTGGATCAGAATACGCATAATTTGTCGTTATTAAAAACAACCGGAAACAGGTAGGCCGGTTTGTCGAAGGCTCCCTGTTTCCGGCTGCGGTTTACGTTTTCGTGTCTTAAGCGGGAATATTGGCTTCCTGCATAAAGCCCGACCAGTCTTTCCAGACCGGCTCGAACCCTTTGGCCCGGACCGCGTCGAACACTTCGGTCGGCGTGCGATCGTCGTTGATGGCCCACTGTTCGAGCTCCTGCGTCGGGTGCGCATAACCGCCCGGCGTGGTTTTCGAACCGGCGCTGATGACCGTCACGCCGAACGGCAGCACCGTGTCGCGGCAGGCGGCGCTTTCGCGCGTCGAGATCGACAGTTCGACGTCTTCGCTCAGCAACCGGTAGGCGCAGATCAGTTGCAGCAGGTTGCGTTCGGTGGTCGGGTGTTCGGGATTGAACCCGTCCTCGCCGAAATAAGGGCGCAGCCGCGGGAAGGCGATCGAGTATTTCTGCCTCCAGTAACGGTTTTCGAGGTAACGGACGTGCAATGCCGTGAAGAACGCTTCGGTGCGCCAGTCCTCGAGGCCGATCAGGTTGCCGACGCCGACCTTGTACACCCCGGCTTCGCACAACCGGTCGGGCGTTTCGAGCCGGTAGCGGTAGTCGGCTTTGCGGCCGCGCAGGTGGTAGACCGGATAGCGTTCGCGGTTGTAGGTCTCCTGATAGACGTAGACCGAATGCAGGCCGTGGTCCATCAGCATCCGGTATTCGTCCGTTTCGAGCGGCTGCACTTCGAGCGAGATCTGCTGGAAATACTGTTTGACGATCTCCATCGAATCGGCCATGTATTGTACGCTCGATGAGCGCGGCGCTTCGCCCGTCACCAGCAAGATGTGTTCGAACGGATCTTTTTTGATGGCCTGGCATTCGGCGTGGATTTCGTCCGGCGTGAGGATCGCGCGGTGGATCTTGTTCGTGCAGTTGAAACCGCAGTAAACGCAGTGGTTCTGGCAAATATTCGCGAGGTAGAGCGGGATGTACAGTTGCATCGTGTTGCCGAAACGGCGGCGAGTGATGCGGTAGCTTTTGGCGGCCATTTCGTTCAGGTACTTGTCCGCCGCGGGGGAAACGAGCGCCGCGAAGTCGTCCATCGACGGGCGGTCGTGACTCAGGGCGCGTTCTACGTCGGCCTCGGTCGAGGCGTAGATCTTACGCCGCGTGGTTTCCCAGTCATACTGGAGAATGATGTCGTAGTAACTCATTGTTGCAAACCTTTAATGCCTTCCAAAAACGGGTTTAACGGGCTGGTGGCCGATGCGGCGGTCGTTTGCGGCGCGAGCTGCGCCTCGTATGCCATGCGTCCGGCTTCGACGGCCATTTTGAAAGCGACGGCCATTTGTACCGGGTCCTGCGTTACGGCGATTGCGGTGTTGACCAGTACGGCCGACGCGCCCATCTCCATCGCTTCGGCGGCGTGCGACGGAGCGCCGATTCCGGCGTCGACGACGACCGGGACGTTGCTCTGTTCGATGATGATTCTCAGCAGGTCGCGGGTTTTCAGTCCCCGGTTCGATCCGATCGGGGCGCCCAGAGGCATGACGCAGGCCGTGCCTACCTCTTCGAGCCGTTTGCACAGTACCGGGTCGGCGTTGATGTACGGCATCACGATGAAGCCGTCTTTTACGAGCTGTTCGGCCGCGGCCAGCGTTTCGATCGGGTCGGGCAGCAGGTAGCGAGGATCGGGATGGATTTCGAGTTTGATCCAGTTCGTCCCGAGCGCTTCGCGCGCCATCTGCGCGGCGAAAACCGCTTCTTTGGCATTGCGTACCCCCGATGTGTTCGGCAGCAGGTTGACTCCCGGCAGGTGCAGGTGACTGAGCATGTCGTCCTGCGGGTTTTCGAGTTCTACTCGTTTCAGCGCGACGGTTACCAGTTCGCTGCCGCTGGCGGCGGTGGCTTTGCCCATTAGTTCCGCGGATGAAAACTTCCCGGTTCCGACGAAGAGCCGCGAGTGAAACGTTTTGTTTCCGATAATTAAATTTTCCATTGTTTTATAATAACGTATTGTTTTGTTATCTGTCGGCCCGGCCTGCGGTTCATGCGTTCCGGATTGCGTTCAGAAAATTCGCGGTCGTCGTGGCGGGCGAGTCCGCGCGGGCGATCGCTCCGCTGAGGGCGATCCCGTCGACCCCCGTCCGCATGATCTGCGGTATATCCGGCAGTTCGATGCCGCCGATCGCCACGACCGGCAGGGGGATATTTTCCGTCCGCATACGTCCGAGGATCGTGCGGTAACCCTCCGTGCCGAGCACCGGCGACAGGTTTTTCTTGGTTGTCGTGAAACGGAAGGGTCCCAGTCCGACGTAGTCGGTTTCGCCGTCGTTGCGCGCTACGATCTGTTCGAAGGTGTTGGCCGTCGAACCGATAACCGCTCCGTCGCCGATAATCCGCCTCGCTTCGATGGGCGGCATATCGGCTTGACCGAGGTGCACGCCGTCGGCGCCGATCGCGACCGCCAGTTGCGGCGCATCGTTGACGACGAGCACGGCCCGGCGTTTCCGGCACAGGGCGAGCATCTCTTTGCCCCGGCAGACGATAACCTCTGCGGAGGCGTCTTTCATCCGCAGTTGGATCCAGCGTCCGCCCGCGTCGAGGAATTGCGCGGCGACGGAGAGGTCGCCGTCCGAGATCAGTTGTAGCGTTCCTCCGGCCGCTTTCCATTTGCGGTTTAGGATATGGTAATTTTTCAGGGTGCGTTCGGTATTGACAGCCTTTTCGTCCGCGCTCCATGCGGCCCCGAGTACGGCGGCCCCGTCGAATCCGATCCGCCTTACCCGTGCGATGTTCGCCGGACGGATCCCGCCGAGCGCGACGATCCTCCCTTTGCGGCGCCGTAACCGTTCGGCGGCTTCCGCCGGGTCAATCGCGCTGCGGTAGCCCGGCTTCGAGATCGAATCGAACAGCGGGCTCAGAAATACGTAGTCCGCGTCTGTCGCCGCGCGTTCCGCTTCCGTCCAGCCGTGCGCCGAACAGCTCCGCCGCAGCCCTTCGCCGGCTCCGGCAAGCAGTTCTTCGATGCGCAGGTGCACGCCTCCGAGCCCGTATTTGCGGGCCAGCGGTTCGTTGTAGTGAATCGTCAGCCGCGACATGTCCGCGCCGAGGGCCTGCAACGTTTTCAGCAACTCTTCGATTTCCGGTTCGGACGCCTCCGGCTTGCGGATATGGATGACGGAAACTCCTGCGCCGCACAGTGCGGCCAGCGTCTCCGCCTCGTTTTTCAGAATACGGGGCAGCGTGATCAGGATCGGGGATTCCGGGAAAATATCTGCAACCATTGTTCTATCCTCCCTGTGTGGCGCGGATCAGCGTGATTTCGGCCTGGTCGGCGACCGGCGTAGCGTCCCACTCGTCGCGGCGGATTACGCGGAGCCCGATGGCGACGGCCAGCCCGGCGGTAGCGATCGACTGTTCTGCGATCAGTTCCGAAAGGGTCGACGCCTGCGTCGGGGTTTTCACTCCGTTCAGAAATATTTCCATACGAAAAACGATTTGCAGAAAGAGAGGCGGCGAATGCGCTATCCTTTGGAAAAACTCCCTCCGACGGTATTAACCGTATCAGGTGTTGGGGTTTGATCTCAGCCGCCGGTTCTGCGGCACCCCCGTCTTCCTTCCTTGATTTGTCCTGCAAAGTAATAAAAAATAATTCGTATATTGTGGAAAATAAATAAATTTGTGCGATGTTCGAATGTTAAAACGCTGATAATGAAATTTAAAATTGGTTTGCTTGGGATTGTTGCGCTGGCTGTGGCCGCATGCGGCGGAGTGAAGAAAGACAATCGGGTAACCGTAATCGACGGTTTCGCACAGGGGGGAACTTATCATATCGTGATAAAAAGCGACCGGCCGGTAGATTTGAAAGGTCAGGTGGACAGTCTGTTGCGTGAGATCGACAATTCGATGTCGCTGTTCAATCCCGATTCGCGGCTCAGCCGCCTGAACCGCAACGAGACCGATTCGGTGGATGCGTTCATTGCGGGTTGCATCGCCGAAGCCGAGCGGCTGAGCCGCGAGACGGACGGCGCATACGACATCACGGTCAAACCGCTTACGGCGGCTTACGGGTTTGCAGGCGATTCGGTCGTGCAGCAGCCGAACGTCGATTCGCTGTTGCGATTCGTCGGGTATCGGAAAATCGCGGTCGATGGCGGCCGGTTGCGGAAAGAAGATCCGCGGATGCAGCTCGACCTGAATTCGATCGCGCAAGGAGCGACTTCGGACTATATCGCCGCCTATTTCGACAGCCTCGGTCTGACGGATTATATCGTCGAAGTGGGGGGAGAGATTTTCTGTCGGGGGTCGAATGCCGAAGGGAAACCCTGGCGCGTCGGAATCGACCGTCCGGCCGAAGGGAACGTGCTGCCGGGGGCCGACCTGGAGACGGTGATCGGACTCAGCGGGCAGGGACTCGCCACTTCGGGCAATTACCGGAAATTCTATACCGACGACAAAGGCCGTAAGATCGTGCATACGATCAATGCCCGAACCGGCGAGCCGGTCATCAGCAACCTGCTGTCGGTAACGGTCGTGGGGCCTACCGCGACGTTGGCCGACGCTTACGGCACGGTTTGTATGATCCTCGGCCTCGAAAAAAGCAAGGAGTTCCTGGCCGGGCATCCGGAGTTGCACGCTTACCTGATCTATTCGGACGACCGGGGAAACTATCAGACCTATCTTACTCCCGGAATGGAGGCGATGATCGCCCGGCAGGCGTCGACCCGGCAATGACGATATCATTATGGTTCAGAAACGTGAAAAAAGATGCAGAAAGTCAGATTCATTTATAATCCCAAGTCCGGAGAAACCGTGATTTCGGAGTGGCTCGACCACATCATCGAGATTTACCAGGGGCACGGTTATACGGTCGTGCCGTACCGGCTTTGTTTCGGGGATACCGAGGAGACCGACATGTTCGACGGGGTCGATCAGAGCTACCACCACGCGCTGATCGCCGGCGGCGACGGAACGGTCAATTACGTGGTGAACGTGATGAAGCGGCGCGGGCTCGACGTTCCGGTGGCGGTGCTTCCGACCGGGACGGCCAACGATTTCGCCCATGTGCTCGGAGTGCCGTCCGATCTGGCGAAAGCCTGTCGCCGGATCCTGAACGGGGAGATCAGAACCATGGATCTGGGGCGCGCCAACGACGAATACTTCGTCAACGTGTTTAGTTGTGGGCTGTTTACCGACGTTTCGCAGAAAACGCCGACGATCCTGAAAAACACGTTCGGGAAACTGGCCTACTATTTCGGCGGGCTGGGCGAACTGCCGAATTTCCGTAAAATGCATATTTCGATCGAGTCGGCGCACGGGAATTACGAAGGTTCTTCGCTGATCTTTTTCGTATTCAACGGACGCACCGCCGGGCAGATGCGTTTCGCTTACTTGTCCGAGCCGGACGACGGCCTGCTCGACGTGATCGTTATCAAGGGCGACAGCCCGATCGAGACGATCCGGACGATTTTTCATTTCATCAAGCGCAACAATGGCAGCTACCCTCCGGGCGTGGTGTATTTCAAGAGCGACGACGTGACGTTGTATTCGTACAGCGAGGAGTCGACCGACATCGACGGACAGCCCGGGCCGCGCTTCCCGGTGCATATTACCTGCGAGGCCGGGGCGCTGCGTGTGATATGTCCCGTTGCGGATCGCCGGAAAAAACGGTCAGGGAAGTAATGCCGGAGCGAGGTTGTAAAAAACGATGCTGCCGATCAGCGCGAAATAGATCAGGCCGGGAATCCAGCCCCGGTAGCGGATGAAATAGGGCGGGATGATGATCGCCAAAGGGACGGCGATCATCGGGAAATCCTGTACCGACCGGCCCGGAAAAGCGAACGGTACCGCCGAGAAGAGCAGAATCCACAGAAAGTAGATGTAGGATTTATAGGCCCGTGTGCGGATCGTGTCCGAGCGCCGGATAAACGAGATCAGCGAAAGCACGACGGTCGTCAGGCACATTCCCCAGAAGACCGGCAGTTCCGGATGGCGCAGGACGTCGGGGAAATCTCCGCCGGCAAGCAGGTTCCCGAGGTTCCCGGCGAGCAGGCCGGTTACGTGGCCGAACGGATACCCCATTCCCCAGTAGACGTACGAGCAGATCGCCCACGGCAACAAAAAGCCGACCCATGCCACGATCCATTCGCGGCCGCCTTTTTTGAACAGGATCAACGAAACGGGCAGCAGAAACGCATAAACGACGGCGTGCGACCAGACCAGGGGTGCAAGACCGGCCAGCAGCGCCGCATTGAATAGCTTTCCGTATTGGACGGCTCTCCGGAACGAACCCAACATCTGATCGAACGAGCAGACTGCCAGCAGCGAAACGGTTATGGCGCCGAGCGCCGAGCTGCCGAAACCGCAACCGGCAGCGACGAGCAGGTAGACGATGATCGGCATGTAGCTCCGGTCGGTCAGGATCATGTTGCGGGAGACGATCCGCAGCAACAGGATGCTGTTCAGGAAAAGCAGTACGGCAGCCAGCGTTTTCGCCGCAATCGGATATGTCGCGGAGAACCGGTTCAGCAACGATCCCAGCGGCATATCGGCGCCGCCCGCCGCTGTCGGTAGCAACTCCGACCGTCCCCAAAAAAGCCCCAGGAACAGTCCGAAGAACAGCAGCGTCCAACTCAGGTTCAGGCGGGTGATCTCTCCCATGGCCTTCCCCTGCCGTTACAGCAGGTCTTTTCCGATGTCCGTGCGGTAGTATTTCCCTTCGTAGCCGATTCCTTCGATCGTTTTGTAGGATTTGCCGACGGCGTCCGTAATGTTGTCGCCGAACGACGTGACGGCCAGCACGCGCCCGCCTGCCGTAAACGTTTTGCCGCCTTTGGCCGTGGTTCCCGCATGGAAGACGATGCTGTCTGCCGTGTTGCCGAGTCCTTTGATTTCCATGCCTTTGGCATAGTCGCCCGGGTAGCCGCCGGATACGCAGACCACTGTGGCGGCGGTCGCCGGGGTGATTTTCAGTTCGTATTGGTCGAGTCCGCCGTAAGCGATGCCCTGGAACAGTTCGACGATGTCCGATTCGATGCGCGGCAGCACCGCTTCGGTTTCGGGATCGCCCATGCGGACGTTGTATTCGATCACATAAGGATCGCCCTGCACGTTCATCAATCCGATGAAAATAAATCCTTTGTAGTCGATCTTATCGGCAGAGAGCCCTTTGACGGTCGGTTCGACGATGGTCGATACGACCTTGTCCATAAATTTTGCGTCGGCGAACGGAACCGGCGATACGGCCCCCATGCCGCCGGTGTTCGGGCCGGTGTCCCCGACGCCGATCCGCTTGTAATCTTTTGCGACGGGCAGCACGCTGAAATTCTTGCCGTCGGTGGCTACGAAAACCGAACATTCGATTCCCGACAGGAACTCTTCGATCACGACCGTGTCGCCGGCGTGCCCGAAACGCCCGTTGAGCATCGTATCCAGCTCGGCTTTCGCCGTTTCGAGCGAATCGACGATCAGCACTCCTTTTCCGGCGGCCAGTCCGTCGGCTTTCAGCACGTAAGGCGCTTTCAGCGTTTCGAGAAAGGCTTTGGCTTCGTCGGCGTTTTTCTTTGTGAAACTACGGTAGGCGGCCGTCGGAATACGGTGGCGGATCATGAAATCCTTGGCGAAATCCTTACTCCCTTCGAGCCGCGCCCCGACCGTCGACGGGCCGATCACGGGGATGTTGCTGATCTGATGGTCTTCCTTGAAAAAATCGTAAATCCCTTTTACCAGCGGTTCTTCCGGGCCGACGACGACCATGTTGATGTTGTTCGACAGCACGAACTGTTTGACGGCCGCGAAATTGACCGGATTGATGTCCACGTTCGTCCCGCATACGGCGGTGCCTGCGTTCCCCGGAGCGATATACAGCCGCGCCAGCCGCTTGCTTTGAGCGATTTTCCATGCAAAGGCATGTTCACGGCCCCCTGAGCCCAATAAAAGGATATTTACTGATTCGGGATATTTCATCGGTTTTATCGTTTTATGACTGTTTTTCGAATCCGGTTGCGGACCGTCCGCTTCGGGATGCGTCTTTCGCCGGTTCCGGTCTTTTCAAAATGAATACAAAAGTAACCCTCTTCCCGGCAATTTCACCATATTTCCTGCCAAAAAAATAAACAAAATACTAAAAAACGGTCGAAACGTTTGATATTTTGTTTTTTGCGGCCCGTTTTTTCAAAAGGACATGCCGGCCGAAATCATTCGACGCAAAGGGCGGTAAGATCGTCTCCGCTTTTCACGGTTTTACTGATAAAGCCGACGGCAGACCGTGACGGATAGACCGTTTTACCAGCCGGTTTTATACTTCGGATCTGCTCCGTCGGCTTTCAGCCGTTGGATACATGGGGTAATTCTGCGGTATTGTGGAAAATGCGGTTAAATTTAAAGCGCTGCGCGGAAGATTTTCATGATATTTGTTATGATTCACCATAACCGTGAAAAGTAGAACGACTGTTTTGTCAAAAACCGATACATTAAAAAAATACAAATGAAAATAACATTTTTTGGAACACAGCCTTACGACCGGGATTCGTTCGACCGGGCCAATGCCGCCTTCGGATTCGAGTTCAACTACCACCGGAGCCATTTGAATCTCAATAATGTGGCTCTGGCGCAGGATACCGACGTCGTGTGTATTTTCGTGAACGATACGGCCGATGCCGAAACCATCGACCGGCTTGCCGCCATGGGAGTGAAGCTGATCGCATTGCGTTGCGCGGGTTTCAACAACGTGGATTTGAATGCCGCGGCAAGGCACCGCATTCCGGTGGTGCGCGTGCCGGCCTATTCGCCTTATGCCGTGGCCGAATATGCCGTAGCGTTGATGCTGGCGCTCAACCGCAAGATCCACCGCGCCTACTGGCGTACGCGCGACGGTAATTTCTCATTGCACGGCCTGTTGGGGTTCGATATGCACGGAAAAACGGCCGGAATCGTTGGAACGGGCCAAATAGCGAAGGTGTTGATCCGCATATTAAAGGGTTTCGGGTTGAATATACTGGCGTACGACCTTTATCCCGACCGGGAGTTCGCGGCGAACGAAGGAGTGGAGTACGTGCCGCTCGAACAGTTGTTCCGGCAATCGGACATCATTTCGCTGCATTGTCCCCTGACCGAGCAGACCCGGTATATGATCAATGAAAAAGCCATCGATCAGATGAAAGAAGGGATGATGCTCATTAATACGGGGCGGGGACAACTGATCCATACGGAGGCTTTGATCGAGGGGCTGAAAAAGAAAAAGATCGGTTCGGCCGGTCTCGACGTTTACGAGGAGGAAGCGGCTTACTTTTACGAAGATACCTCCGACCGGATCATGGGCGACGATATGCTGGCGCGCCTGTTGTCGTTCAACAATGTGATCGTGACCTCCCACCAGGGTTTTTTTACCCGTGAGGCGCTGGATAACATTGCGCATACGACCCTGCAAAATGTCCGCGATTTCTCGGACGGGCGGAGACTGACGAACGAAGTGCGTCCGGGAGCATAGGCCAGACTGCCGCCCGGCGAAATTTTCGGATTGTCAGATTTCCGGAATGAATACGAATCAGGCGACGGAATTTCAGAGTTTCCCGTCGCCTGATTCGTTTCCGTATGTCGTCCGGACAGACTGGAGCGTCTTGCCGGGAGGATCGTGCGTTCGATTGGAAAACACATGAACGCGTTCGTCCGTGTATCTCCGCTTTTTGGATGAATCCGGCCGTCTATTCCGTTTTTACCGGCAGCCAGGTGCATATTTTGGCTCCCTCCCATCCGTTGACCGAGGCGTAGTCGGTCATCCGGATCTCGCCGTCGGCGGTCGGAACCGCAAATTCGATCCGCGTTGTCGGCAGGGTCGGGTTCACTTTTCTGATTTTGACGATTCCGTTTTCGTCGGCGATTATTCGTACCGGCTTGTCGTAATCGGGATCGATGTTCTGGTCGCGGGCCAGTACGATCGGGCCCCAGACGACCGCCTGGAAATTATCTCCTTTGCGGTTGCTGCCGTGCGGCGCGTCGATGACGCGGCAGGTCATGTCGAAAGCGACCTCGATGCGGTCGCCGGCCTGCCATTTGCGCGTCAATTCGGCGTAGGTGCCCGGCGCGACTTCCTGCGTCTTTCCGTTCACTTTGACGACGGTATTCGCGCTCCAGGAGGGAATGCGCAATTTCAGGGTGAATTCTTCTTTCTTTTCGGGCGTGACTTCGATGATCACGTTGCCGGTCAGCGGGAAATCCGTTTCGAGGGAGAGTTTCAGCGGGCGTTTACGGGGCGTCGTCATGTCGATTTCGCTCGCATTGTACAGATTGACGATCGGCCCCCGATCGTCTTCCATGACGGCTACGTACGGAATGTAGGCCAGTCCCATCGGACCGTTGAGGTTGCAACAGGTGACGTAAAAATCGCCGAAATGCCAGCCCCAGCCGTAATTGACGACCTTGTTGCCGTTCAGCAGATTCACGTAACTGAACCCGTCGCCCGAAGGTTTCATCGCCCCGAGCAGGCCGTTATAGACGTATTTTTCGATCTCGTCCACGGGCGAGGGATCGCCGGTCAGGCGCATGATCTGGGAGCAGAATTTCAGCCAGGTTACCCCCACGCAGGTCTCCATCATGCGGGTGATGTCGGGGTTGGTTTGTTCGAAAGCGGTGTTTCCCCACGCCTCCCCGGCTACGTAGGGGTGGTAGGGCTGATCGGCCCCGGCGTTGCCGATGATGGTGATTTCGTTTTTCCGGATGTTGTCGTACAGATTCATGAATGCTTGTTTGCAGCGCTCGTCGCCCGTTGCCCGGTAGTATTCTACGACCCCTTCGAACATCGACATCATTTCGTACGCCTTGGGGTAATGGCCGCTCATCTTGTAAGGGAGAGTGTTGTCGCAGGCTTGCTGGATCAGATCGAAATGCTTGGTTCCGCCCGATTCGACGATGTACGAGGCGAAGTCCAGGTACCGTTGCTCGCCGGTCCAGTTGTACAGCCGCATGAAGGGTTCCAGCAGCGTGCTGGATTCGATGTGGCACGCTTCGTGGCCGATGTTGGTGGCGCTCCAGCCCAGATCGACGATTTCCGTTTTGGGCGCGTGTCCTATTTGCGCGATGAGGCAGTCGGCGTGTTTTTTCAACGCCTCCAGTACGGCGGGGTTCTGTTCGACCCAGCGATAGTATTCATCCAGTCCGAGCATGACGTACTTGCGCTCCCATAGGTCGCCGTTCTCCCCGCCGGGCTGCTGCTCTTCGGGCGTACAACTGATGCTGCCGTTGGGATTCTGTACCGAAAGCAGGTCTTCGACCGTCGCCTTCAGGATGCTTTTGAGTTCCGGGTCCTGGGTGTATCGGTAAAACATGCAGCCCGAGCGCACCGCTTTGCCCCACATTTCGCCGAGGGCGAATTGGGGCGCAGCCTGGGAACGGAAAAATTCCACGAATTCGCGGTAGGGCAGTTCGCCTTTGTTCCAATGTTCGATCGAGTTCCGGATGTCGTTTTCGAGAAAATTGGTCAGCCGGACGGCGCCTGCCGGAAGCGGCGCGAACCGGTCCGTAACGGTTTGCGCCGATACGAAAGGCCCCGTTCCCAGTAGTACGGAGAGGGTGCAGATGCCTGTTTTCGCAATGCGGCGGGCCGGAATCCGGCAAAAAGTAGAAAGTTTCATATCAGTTTGGTTAAATATTTTAGGTATTCCGATTTGATCCGGGTTGCGGCAATATCGAAAAAAAAATGCCGAAAAGCAACATTCCCGGTGAAAATAACGGGATGTTACCGGGCCGTCGGCGTACCGATGAACGGTTTGAGCAGCGCGTTCAGCTTGTCGTATTCGACCAGGAACCCGTCGTGGCCGAACGGCGAGTCGATCAGCCGTAGCTGGCATTGCGGGATGTGACGGTACAGGAAGACCTGTTCCGAGACGGGAAAGATCATGTCCGACGAAATTCCCACGACCATCGTCGGGCTCGCGACCGATCCGAGCGCGCTTTCGATGCCGCCGCGGTAGCGTCCGACGTTGTGCGAGTCGAAAGCCTGTGTCAGGCGGTAGTAGGAGTAGGCGTCGAAACGGCGGCACAGTTTGTCACCCTGGTATTGCTGGTAGGTCGTCGCCCGGAATCCGGCTATTTTGTACAGGTTGTCGTTTTCCTGCTGCGTGGCGTTGTAAGCCGACGAACCGCGGTAGCTGAGCAGACCGATCGACCGGGAAACCCGCATACCCTTTTTCCCGGCTTCAGGGTCTTCCTGTCCGAAACTGGCGTCCGTTTCGATGGCCATGCGCTGCGATTCGTTGAAAGCGATGGCCCACGGCTGGCTGCGGGCCGCCGTTGCGATCAATACCAGTTTTCGGGCGAAGTTCGGTCGCGTCAGCGCCATTTCGAGGGCCTGGAATCCGCCGATCGAACTGCCGACGACGGCGTGAGCCGATGCGATGCCGAGGTGGTCGGCCAGCAGAAAATGGGCGTTGACCATGTCGCGTACCGTGATGAAGGGGAATGTGCCGTAGTACGGCTTCCCGGTCGCGGGATCGATGCTCAACGGACCGGTCGATCCGTAATGCGAGCCGATGATGTTCGCGCAGACGATGAAATAACGCTTCGGGTCGAGAAACCGGCCCTGCTCGACCGTATGCGGCCACCAGTCGGCTACGTCCGAGTTGGCTGTCAGCGCGTGGCAGACCCAGACCGCGTTGTTCCCTTTGAACGTCCCGAACGTGTGGTAGGCGATGGTCAGCTCGGGAAGCTTCTCTCCGTTTTCGAGCGCGAAAGGTTGGTCGTATTTGAAGTAGCGTACCGGCATCTGTCGTCGGGTTTAGTTTTCTGAATAAAAATCGAATATTTCGCAAATTTACTTGATTTTCCATAGATTCATGTGCGCCCGCGAAAAAAATCGCCTAAAAAGTAATTTTATGCATTTTGTTCGGGTTGTTTTGTCGGTCGATATTCACAATCGGACACAGTGCCCGGGAAGCGGATCTTGGAAGACGAGAAAACTGCAAAGCCGGCAAAATTCGAAAAGATTTTTGCCGGCTTTGGACGGATCGGCCGTACCGGAAGGAAAATGCTTTCGGAGGGCTTTATTGTTTTCGGAAGATATTCAGACGGCTCAGGATACGGCTTTTCCGTTCGAGCATGACGAATTCGATCAGTAGCAGCAGCAGTCCGATTCCGATCAGGTATTGGTATTGTTCGTTGAAATCTTCGAAAACGCTGGACGATAGTTGTTTTTTCTCGACTTCGTTGATCTTCTTGACGATTTCGTCGAGTCCGAGGCTGCGGTTCGTGGCGCGGATGTAAGCGCCTCCGGTCGACAGGGCGATCTGTTCGAGCGTCGCTTCGTCGAGTTTCGATACGACCATGTTTCCTTTTTCGTCCTTGATGAAATTCCCGTCGATCGGGATCGGGGCGCCTTCCGGACTTCCGATGCCGATCGTATAGATCTTGATCCCCTTTTCGGCGGCGGCCTTTGCTGCGGCAATGGCGTCGTCTTCGTGGTTCTCGCCGTCCGAGATGATGACGATGACGCGGCTGCCGTCGCTACCCGACGAAAACGATTGGGACGCCAGGTCGATGGCCGCGCCGATGGCCGTTCCCTGTCTCGAAACCATGGTAGGGGAGATGTTGTTCGCAAACGTGCGGGCGATGACGTAATCGGAGGTGATCGGAAGCTGCATATAGGCATCGCCGGCGAATACGATCAGTCCGATTTTATCCTGATGAAGCTGTTCGATCAGCCGGTCGATCGCGAATTTGGTGCGTTCGAGTCGGTTCGGTTCGAAATCCTGCGCCAACATGCTGTTCGATACGTCGACCGCCAGCATCATTTCGATCCCCGTGCGCGTGACCTCTTTCAGCTTGGAACCGAACTGCGGTCGCGCCAGGCCGATGACGATGAAGACCAGCGCCAGCGCGAAGATCGTGAACTTGGTGCGTACCCGTTTCGGAGAGGCCTCCGGCATCAGTCCCCGGACGGTTTCCGGGTCGCCGAAGCGTTCCAACGCCCGTCGCCGGACGCGTACCGAGTACCAGTAGACGCCGATCAGCACGGGGACGAGGATCAGCAGGTAGAAATATTCGGGTGTTGCAAATCTGAACATAGTCGTACGGTTTTACGGAATCTGGCGCAGCCACAGTTTACGGATCAACATTTCGCAAACCAGCAACGCGAGCGCGGCCAGCGCGAAAAGGGCGAACCGTTCGTAATAACGGGTGACGTTTTCCACCTCCACGCGGCTTTTTTCCATTTGGTTGATCTCTTCGTAGATGTCGCGCAGTTTGTTGTTGTCGGTCGCCCGGAAATATTTGCCGCCCGTTTTTTCGGCGATTTGGGTCAGCATTTTTTCGTCGATCTCGACTTTCATCGGTACGTAGCTGATGTTGCCCCACATGTCGAGCGCCGGGTATGGAGCCGTCCCTTCGCTGCCGACGCCGATCGTGTAGACACGGATGCCGAGCGTTTGGGCGATATCGGCCGCGGTCAGCGGAGCGATCTGCCCGCTGTTGTTGACGCCGTCCGTGAGCAGGATCACCACCTTGCTTTTGGCCGAGCTCTCGCGCAGCCGGTTGACCGCTGTGCCGAGCCCGTTGCCGATTGCCGTGCCGTCTTCGATGATGCCGCTTTTGACGGTGCCGAGGATATTGACCAGCGAGGCTTTGTCGGTGGTCAGCGGACTCTGCGTAAAGCTTTCGCCGGCGAATACCACCAGGCCGATCCGGTCGTTCGGACGGTCCATGATGAAATTGGCGGCCATCTCTTTCGCGGCCGAGATCCGGTCGGGCTGGAAATCCCTTGCCAGCATACTGCCGGAGATGTCGAGCGCCAGCACGATGTCGATCCCCTCGGTCGAGCTGCTGGTGTTTTTCGATGTGCTTTGCGGGCGGGCCAGCGCCACGATCAGCAGCGCCGTCGCCAGGCATCTCAGAACGAACGGCAGGTGCTGCAGGTAGTATTTGGGCCCGTGCGGAAGCCGCCGTACGCCGGCTACGGTCGATATCCGCATCGTAGCCTTCCCCTGCCGCATCCGGTAGATGTAATAGGCGACCATCGGCAGCAGCAGCAGCAACAGCCATAATAATTTGGGATTCGCGAATTTTGTTATGTCCACCACGTCGATTGCTGATTTAAACAGATTTTTTCACCGGACGGCCCTACCAGTTTTTTCCCGAGTTTCCGACGGTCACCGCCTTCTTTTCGTCCACTTTCTTCTTTGTCTTGTCCTCGCTGCCCTGGACGGCGTCGAGCATCCGCTCGGCTTCTTCGCGGCTCATGCCCCCCTGCGGCGGTTGCTGTCCGCCGGACGGAGGCTGCTGATCCTGTTTGTCGGGATCGTTGCCGTTTTGATTATTATCCGGATTGTCTTTGTTTCGGTCTTTATCCGGGTCTTGGTTCGGATCGTTTTTATCGTTTTTATTTTGGTCGTTCCGGTTGTCCTTGTTCTGGTCTTTGTTCTGATCCTTGTTTTGATCGTTTTTGTTCTGATCGTTTTTGTCTTTGTCGAGCAGTTTTTTTGTGTAGGCGTAGTTGAACTTTGCTTCCATGTCGGCCGGATTCAACCGCAGCGAGTTTTTGTACGCTTCGAGGGCTTCCTGCAGTTTGCGCTGCTGGAACAGGGCGTTTCCCTGGTTGAAATAGGCCGAAGCCGCGTTGTCCAGACGGGCCGAGTCGGCAGCCAGTTGTTCGTTCAGTCCGGCCGCTTCGTCGTAACGTTTCTGTTTGTACAGCGCGTCGGCCAGGTTGAAGTTCGCTTCGTAGGAATCGGGCTGTTTTTCCAGCGCTTTGCGGTAGGAGATCTCGGCTTCGGAGTACTCCGCTTTCCCGTAAAATTTGTTGCCCGAACGGATGTCGCGGCGTTCGGGGTATTTCTGTCCCGCCGCCGTCCCGGCCGCCAATAGCAGCAGACAGGTTATGATCGTATGGCGTATCATGCGTCGTCCTCCTTCTTTTCCTCGGTTTTGATCGGTTCGATCTCGGCGGCGGGCTGTTCCACCTCGACCGCTTTGGTCTCTTCGATGAAATAGTAAGCGTCCGTGTAGACCGTTTCGTTCTGATCCGCATCCGGTGTGAATTTGGCGAATTTTACGAAATCGGCGGTGATCAGGATGTCTTTGAGCCGCTTGATCGATTTCTCCGGTAAGGATTCGCGGATCATCCTGTCCAAGATCTCTTGCGAAGTCATTTCCAGCGCTTTGACCGGGTAACGGGTGCTCAGGTATTCGCGCAGGATGTCGGTGATGCCGGTGTAATAGGCTTTTTGTTTCCCGCTTTGCCATAGTTTCTGCGAGTGCAGTTTTTCGAGCTGCCGGATCGCCGTTACGTGCGGCGGTTCGGCCGGGACGCGTTTGCCGCCGGACTGCCGTTTGCCGCGGAACCGTTTGACGAGCAGGAAGACGACCAGGGCGATCAGCGCGGCCCCGAGCAGACCCGTCAGCAAGTAGCCGCCGTATTCGCCGAACCGGACGGGAACTTCGAGCGGGAGCTTGACGTCGTGGATCGTCTGCGTGGCCGTGTCGACCGACAGCGTATTGACGAAAATCCGCAGCGAATCCATCGACCACAACGTGTCGATTATGTTTTTATTGATGTAAAGCACCGGGAACTTTCCGATACGGTAGTCGGCCTCTTCGAAACAGGTCAGCAAGTAGGATTTTTTCAGCGTAATCCGGCGTCCGTCGGTTTTCAACGTATCGACGGGTCCTTCGGCGAGTATTTCGATGTCGGTCGAATCGCCGCCCAGATGTCCTCTGTCGAAAACGGGGAATTCGACGACCTCCATCACGTCCTTGTCGACCTCGATGTCGAGCCGGAACTGGTCGCCGATCAACACCGAGTCGGCCGAGAACCGCGCCTCGACGGACGGCGTTTTCGGTTGTGCGGACAGCGAACCTGCGATCAGCAGCAGAGCTACGGTGAATATTTTTTTAACGTAAAACATACGGTTTGTCAGCTTGGCGCCGGTTACCGGCGTTTAAAGAGTTTCATCAATGACGTGACATAGTCTTCTCCCGTCGCGATCTTCACGTTGTCGACCCGGCAGCGTTTCAACGACGAATCGATCAGCGCGCTGGTCTGTTCCCAGTTACGGGCGTAGGCGTCGCGGACGGCGCGCGAAGCCGTGTCGACCCACACTTTTTCGCCCGTCTCGGCGTCTTTCAGTTCGAGGATTCCCACATCCGGAAGCTGCTGTTCGCGGCGGTCGTAGACCCGGATTCCGACCATGTCGTGTTTGCCGGAGGCGATTTTCAGCGCGTCTTCGAACCGGGCGTGACCGTCGGCCGTGTCCATGAAGTCGGACAGTACGAAGGCCGTCGAACGTTTTTTCAGGATATTGGTCAGGTAGCGCAGCCCTTCGGAAATGTCCGTGCCGTTATTCTCGGGCATGAAGCTGATCAACTCCTTGATGATCATCAACACGTGCGCGCGGCCCTTTTTCGGCGGGATGAACTTTTCGACGCGGTCGCTGAAGAAGATGCAGCCCACCTTGTCGTTGTTCTGCGCGGCGGAAAAGGCCAGCACGGCGGCGATCTCGGTGATCGTGTTTTTCTTGAGCTTTTCGGTCGTGCCGAACATGCGCGAACCGCTGACGTCGATCAACAGCATCATCGTCAGCTCGCGCTCTTCCTCGTAGATCTTGATGTGCGGCTGGCGGCTGCGGGCGGTGACGTTCCAGTCGATATCGCGGACGTCGTCGCCCACGCGGTATTCGCGCACTTCGCTGAAGGCCATACCGCGCCCTTTGAAAGCGCTGTGGTATTTGCCGGCGAAGATATCGTTGCTCAGCCCCCGCGTCTTGATCTCGATCCTGCGGACCTGTTTGAGAATATCGCTGCTGCTCTCCATGACGGTTTACGGACTAAGGTACTTCGACGTTGTTGAGGATTTCGGTGACGATCTCTTCGGTGGAGACGTTTTCGGCCTCAGCTTCGTAGGTCAGTCCGATACGGTGCCGCAGCACGTCGTGGCATACGGCGCGCACGTCCTCGGGGATCACGTAGCCGCGCCGCTTGATGAAGGCGTAGCTTTTGGCCGCCTTCGCCAGCGAAATGCTCGCGCGCGGCGAGCCGCCGTAGCTGATCAGCGAAGCGAGCCTCGCCATGTTGTATTCAGACGGTTCGCGCGTGGCGAAGATGATGTCTACGATGTATTTCTCGATTTTTTCGTCCATATAGACGTCGCTGACCACCTCGCGGGCTTTCAGAATGTCTTCCGGCGCGATGACCCGGTTCGGTTTGGGCAGCCCGCCGCCCAGCATGTTCAGTCGCATGATGTCGCGTTCTTCTTGTTTCTTCGGATAGGTGATCCGCGCTTTCAGCATGAAACGGTCGACCTGCGCTTCGGGCAACGGGTAGGTGCCTTCCTGTTCGAGCGGGTTCTGCGTGGCCAGTACGAGGAACGGTTCCGGCAGTTTGTAGGTCGTGTCCCCGATGGTAACCTGACGCTCCTGCATTGCTTCGAGCAGCGCGCTCTGCACTTTGGCCGGGGAGCGGTTGATTTCGTCGGCCAGGATGAAGTTGGCGAAGATCGGCCCCTTCTTCACCGAAAACTCTTCGGTCTTCTGGCTGTATATCAGCGTACCGATCAGGTCGGCCGGCAACAGGTCGGGGGTGAACTGGATGCGGCTGAAGTGGGCGTTCACGGCCTGCGCCAGCGTCGTGATGGCCAGCGTCTTGGCCAGTCCCGGGACGCCTTCCAACAGGATGTGGCCGTTCGACAGCAGGCCGATCAGCAGCGTGTCAACCAGGTGTTTCTGGCCGACGATCACCTTGCTCATCTCCAGGTTCAGCGTATCGACGAAGACGCTTTCGCGCTCGATCCGCTCGTTGAGTTCCTTGATATTGATTACTTCACTCATATCTTGAAAAATTACGTATAATCCGTATGCCGTTCTCTGTTTCGGGCATTGATTTAAACGATTGACACGCAAATTTATTGTAAAATTTTTAATTTATGCCCTCTTGTGCCAAATTTCAGACCGTTATCCGTTTCGGCGGTCGTTTGCGCGCCGTCCGCCGGAGGGATTTGCTCTCCGAAGGGACGTTTTTGCGAAAATTTCCGGATTCTAATGCTTACCTTTGCGGCGTTAATAATGTCGATCGTTGTGTCTGAATATATCCAAAAACTGAACGATGCGCAGCGCGAGGCCGTCGTCAACTTCCGGTGTCCGTCGCTGATCGTGGCCGGGGCCGGTTCCGGCAAAACCCGCGTGTTGACCTGCCGCATCGCCTATATGCTCGAACAGGGCGTAGCCCCCGATACGATCCTCGCGCTGACTTTCACGAACAAAGCGGCGGCCGAGATGCGCGAACGGATCGGGCAGTTGCTGTCGCCGCAGGCCACTCGCCGGATCTGGATGGGAACGTTCCACTCGCTGTTCTCGCGCATCCTGCGCGCCGAGGCCGACAAGCTGGGCTATCCCTCTTCCTACACGATCTACGACGCGTCGGACGCCCGCAACCTGGTCAAGCAGATCATCCGCGAGATGAATCTCAGCGACGAGACTTACAAGCCCGGCGATATCGCCGCCCGGATCTCGCTGGCGAAGAACAACCTGATCACGCCGGGCGCTTACGAGGCGAACGCTTCGTTGCAGGCCGAAGACCGGGAACGCCGCCGACCGCAGTTCGTCGATATTTATAAACTCTACGTGCAGAAATGCAGGCAGAACGGGGCGATGGATTTCGACGACCTGCTGCTCAATACGAATATCCTGTTCAAAGATTTTCCGGACGTGCTGGCCCGCTACCAGGCGCAGTTCCGCTACATTCTGGTCGATGAGTATCAGGATACCAATTTCGCGCAGTACGTGATTATCCGGCGGTTGGCCGAGCAGCATTCGAACGTCTGCGTCGTCGGCGACGATGCGCAGAGCATCTACTCGTTTCGCGGAGCGAAGATCGAAAACATCCTGCGGTTCCGCAACGACTTTCCGGATGCGCGGATTTTCAAGCTCGAACAGAATTACCGTTCGACGCAGACGATCGTCGATGCGGCGAACAGCATCATCGAAAAAAATACGAAGCAGATCCGCAAACGCTCCTTCTCGACTGCCGAGCAGGGCGAAAAAATCAAGGTGATCAAGGCCTATACCGATAAGGAGGAGGCGATCCTGATTGCCGGCGACATCGCTTCGACGGTGCGAGAAAAGGATCTTTCTTACAGCGAGATAGCGATTCTGTACCGTACCAATGCGCAGTCGCGCTCGCTCGAGGAGTCGCTCCGCGGGCGAAACATTCCCTATAAAATCTACGGCGGCGTGTCGTTCTACCAACGAAAGGAGATCAAGGATTTGCTGGCTTACGTGCGCTTGGTCGTGAACCCGAAAGACGACGAGGCGTTCCGCCGGGTAATCAACACCCCGGCGCGCGGGATCGGCGACGTGACGGTGAACCGGATTGCGGCAGCCGCGGCGGAACGGAATCTGAGCCTGTGGGAAGCGGTCAGCACGCTTTCGTCGGACGATATGGAGATGAAAGGGGCCGCCGGTAAAAAAGTGACCGCTTTTGCGGGGATGATCGGCGAGTTGTCCGGTATGCGGGCCACGGCCGAAGCTTACGAGCTCGGTCTGGAAATCGCCGTCCGTTCCGGAATTATCGGAACCTACAAAATGCAGCAGACCCCGGAAGCGGTCAGCGCGCTGGAAAATATCGAAGAGCTGATCAACTCGGTCAGGGCCTATACCGACGAACAAAAGCGGATCGCGGCCGAATCGGGCGACGATGCGCAGGCGCGCGTGACGCTCGACGAATGGCTGCAAAACGTTGCGCTGCTGACCGATATGGACAACGAGAAGCCCGAAGAGCGCAACAAAGTGACGATGATGACGGTGCATGGCGCCAAAGGGCTTGAGTTCGAATACGTGTACGTGGCGGGACTGGAAGAGAACTTGTTCCCGAGCATGATGAGCCTCGGCAACGAGGAGGGGCTCGAAGAGGAGCGCCGGCTGTTTTACGTGGCGTTGACGCGGGCCAAACGGGGAGCGGTGCTCTCGTTCGCCGAGTCGCGTTTTAAATGGGGCGAAATGACTTTTTGCCGGCCCAGCCGTTTTCTCGGCGAGATCGACCCGAAGTTTCTCGACATCCAGTTCGACGCCGACGACCTGTCGGCGCCGGAAGGAGGGAACGACGCTCCGGTGCGGACGGCATACGGCGGCCGGGGCGGTTACCGGAAACAGGAAGCCGGGCGCAAGGATTATACGGGGAACGCCCGGACGTATTATTCCGGCCGGGAGCAGTCCCGCGGGGAACGTTCGTCCGAACGTCCTGCGCAGGGATGGTTTCGACATGCGGCGGCTCCTGTCCGGGAGATGTCGCCGGTCGTGCCCGACAGCCGTTTCCGCAGCGTGGGCAGCCGCCCGCAGGTCGAACCGGAGCAGCGGATTCCGTCCGCTCCCCGTCCGGCGGAAAGTGCCGGCGCGGGAGACGAGTTCGAGGTCGGAATGTTGGTGCGGCACGACAAATTCGGAACGGGACGCGTGACGCAGGTCGAGGAGTGGTCGGGCGACGTGAAAATTACGGTCGAGTTCGACGGAGCGGGACGGAAAACGCTGCTCCGGCGGTTCGCGAAGTTGACCCCGTTGCGGCGGGGGTGACGGGTCGCGTCCAGCCTGTGCCGGCCGTCGGACGGAATGGAATGGGTAAGGCGGATGAAAATCGACCGAAAGGTTTCGGCGTATTGTATTTTATTTATGACTAGTTCCTGAAAATGTACGGTATATTTCTGATTTTGTTGTTTTATCTGCTGGGATGCTTCGTCGCGGCCCTGATCGGGAATTTCGTTCCGGGCAGCGTGATCGGGATGATCCTGCTTTTCTGTGCGCTGTCGCTGAAGTGGGTGCGTCCGGGGCATGTGAAAAAGGTGTCGATGTTCCTGCTCGACAACATGATGTTGTTCTTTATTCCGGTCGGCGTCGGACTGATCACGTCCTACACGTTGCTGAGCCGCTACATGCTGGCCATCATCGTGGCTTCGTTGGTCAGCACGGTGCTGGTGATCGCGGTGGTCGGGCTGGTGGAGCAGAAACTGGAGTCGAAAAAACGGTCTAAAAAAGAAGATGATGATAAAGGAGATCGCTGATTCGCAGGTGTTCCTGCTGACGCTGACCGTCGGCGTTTACATCGGCGCGATGTGGTTGCGCCGCAAGGTCAACTGGGCGCTGTTGCATCCGATTTTCGTTTCGATCGTCGTGCTGATCGCCTTTTTGCGGCTGAGCGGGATCGAATACGAGCATTACATGCGGCAGACGCAGGTGATCGATTTTCTGCTGGGATTGTCGGTCGTCGCGCTCGGGTATATCCTGCACGATCAGATTTACAACATCCGAGGGAACGTGATTTCGATCGTCGTGGCGATCCTGGTCGGCAGCGCCGTGGGGATCGTCAGCGTCGCGTTGATCGCCCGTTGGATGGGGGCCGAGCCTGCCGTAGTCGCTTCGCTCGAACCGAAGTCGGTTACGACGGCGATCGCGCTGTCGGTGTCGGCCAACTCGGGCGGGATTCCGGCCCTGACGTCCGTGGCGGTAATCGTGGTCGGCGTGTTCGGCGGCATCGTCGGGCCGTGGGTGCTCCGCCGGGTCGGCGTCGAAAGCCGGATCGCCAAAGGACTGGCGATGGGCGCGGCGGCTCATGCGCTCGGAACGGCCCGCGCGATGGAATTGGGGGCCGTCGAGGGGGCTATCAGCGGGTTGGCCATCGGGTTGATGGGGCTGGCTACGGCGATCCTCGTTCCGATCCTTGGAAAAATATTGTAACTTTGTCATTGTCATAGAATAATCTATCCGGTTTCGAACTATTTAAAATCGATTTGCCATGAGACTGACTGAACGATACGCCCGAATCCTGGAATGGTTTCAGCAGAATATGCCCGTCGCCGAGAGCGAATTGCGCTACAAAGACCCGTACCAATTGCTGGTGGCGGTCATCCTGTCGGCGCAGTGCACCGACAAGCGGGTCAACATGACTACTCCGGCGCTGTTCGAGCGTTTCCCGACCCCGCAACGCATGGCCGAAGCGACGCCCGAGGAGATCTATCCTTATATCAAAAGTATTTCTTATCCGAACAACAAGGCGAAAAACCTGGCCGGCATGGCGCGGATGCTGGTGTCGGAGTTCGGCGGAGAGGTGCCGTCCGACCTCGATCAGTTGCAGCGATTGCCGGGCGTGGGGCGCAAGACGGCCAACGTGATCGGGATCGTCGTTTTCAACGAGGCCGTGATGCCGGTGGACACGCACGTGTTCCGGGTGTCCGACCGGTTGGGGCTGACCACGGGGGCCAAAACGCCGTTGCAAACCGAGCATCAGCTGACGGCGCATATTCCCCCCGAATTGCTCCCGATCGCGCACCACTGGCTGATCCTGCACGGGCGTTACGTATGCCTGGCCCGTAGACCCAAATGCGATCAGTGCGGCCTGACTCCGTGGTGCCGTTATTACGGGCGAAAGGAAAAGTGATTTTTTGCGACGATCTGCCGATAATTTACTATTTTTGTAAAATGCCGGATCAGGCCGCCTTCGGGCGGTCGGCGTCCGGGGACGGAATTGTCGGATTAAAACCGGAGTTATGAACGGACTGAAAGGGTGGTTTGCCGTGCTGGCGGGTTTGGCGCTGATATCCTGTGCCAAAGGCCCTTCGGAAGGGGGAGCGTCCGATCCTGCTACGGATGCCGCCGCCAACCGCTGGATCTATTCGCAGATGATCCGGCAGTACCTCTATAACGATTATACGAAGACGATAACTCCCGATTACAACCAGTCGTGCGAAAACTTTTTCACTGGACTGTTGTCCTCGCGTCCGACCGACAACGACGGGAAACATACCGGGACGGATAACTATTTTTACTCGTCTATGGAGCGCAGCGGAACGTCGAAAACGGCCGTTTCGGGCAAGGTCGCCACTTACGGGATCGAATACAAGTGCTATTATACCGACTATTCCAGAACGTATGTGGCGGCCCGGGTGCAGTTCGTGGTGAAGGGATCGCCCGCCGATAGAGCCGGAATACGGCGCGGGGACTGGATCTGTCTGGTCGACGGAAAACCGATCGGGTCGAACAACACGTCGGTACTGCGGCGGGGCGGAGCGGTGACGCTGTGGGTGGAGCGAATGGAAAAAACGATGCAGGGCGGGTTCGAAATTTATCAAACCGTTTACGAGAAATCCGTTTCGATGGACGCCGCCGAAACGCTGGACGTCTCTCCGGTACTGACCGATACGCTGATCGTACGCGGTTCCCGGCGGATCGGTTATCTCGTATACAACGAATTCCTGTCGGAGCCTGCCGGGGCGTCGGACGGGCGGTACGACGAACAACTCAAAGCGGTATTCGCCGATTTCAAACGACAGCATATCAACGAACTGGTGCTGGATTTTCGTTATAACGGCGGCGGTTACGTCAATACTTGTCGGTTGCTGTGCAGCATGATCGCGCCGCAGAGCGCGCTGGGACAGGTTTTCTGCATCGAACGTTTCAACGACGACCTGCATGCGCTGTACGGCGAGACGGTGCTGCGGTTCCTGCCGGAAGGCGAGGTGGGCGGCTGCAACCTGAATCTCGCCCGGCTTTATGTGCTGACCGGCCCGTGGACGGCTTCGTCGAGCGAGTTGGTGATCAACAACCTGCGGCCGTATATGCCGGTGAAGGTGGTGGGAACGACGACGGAAGGAAAAAACGTAGGATCGTCGGAGATCCGGTCGAACGTTTACGGGATCGTTTTACGTCCGATTACCGGCCGGGCTTTCAACCGCGATTACGAATCGGATTACGCGGACGGTTTCGATCCCGATTTTCCGGCGGACGACGACGATAATCAGGATCAGATGCTCGAATTGGGCGATCCGGACGAGTTCGTATTGCAGTACGCCCTGGCGGACATAGCCGGTTCGCCGGCCGCCGCGACGTCGAAGGCGGACGACCTGCTGCGCGGGCCTTATACGCCGGCGGGCGAACCGCAGCCGGAAGGAAGGATACGGGGGATGATATTTACGGCTCCGGGAGGAACGGACGGGCCGTTCGATTAAAAAAAGAAAAATTTTTATGGTAATTACGGAACAGAAACTGGATCAACTGCGGGAGATATTGGGCGGCGCTCCCAAAAAAATGGCGCTTCTTTCACATACCAATCCGGACGGCGATACGATCGGCGCCGCGCTGGCGTGGCGCGCGTACCTCGAACGTCTGGGGCATACGACGCGCTGCATCGCGCCGAACCGGTACCCTTATTTTCTCGAATGGATGACCGATATCGGGTATATCGGGGTTTTCAAGGAGGATGCGGACGGGGAGATGGCGAAGTTCATCGGCGAGGCGGACGTGATCTTTTGCATGGATTTCAATCAGATCAACCGGCTCGACCGGGTGACCGATACGGCGACGGCCAATACGACGGCCCAGCGCGTACTGATCGACCATCACCTGCATCCGCCGGTGGACGGTTATACGGTGCAGTTTTCCGATACGCACTCCTGTTCGACTTCCTATATCGTCTATCAGCTGATCGAGGCGCTGGCCGGAACCGATGCGATCGACCAGGCGATGGCCGAGGCGCTGTATGTCGGCATCATGACCGATACCGGCAATTTCAGTTTCAGCAACCTGACTTCCGATCTGTTCCGGGCCGTAGCGGTGCTGATCGACCGCGGAGTGAACGTGCCGTACGTCAACAGCAGCGTGTACGACAATTTTTCGGAGGGACGGATGCGGCTGCTCGGGTACATGCTGAACGACAAGATGGTGACCGACTATCGGTACGGCGTGGCGTACGTGTCCCTGACCGAGGAGGAGATGCGGCGCTTCAACTTCATACAGGGCGATAGCGAGGGGTTCGTCAATTATCCGCTGTCGATCCGGGGTATCCGCATGTCGGCGATGTTTATCCAGACGAAGCACAGCATCCGGGTGTCGCTCCGTTCGCGGGGCAGCGACGTGGACGTCAACGTGTTCGCGCGCCGTTATTTCGACGGCGGGGGACACCGTAACGCCGCCGGCGGCAAATCGTACGTGTCGATGGACGAAACGCTGAAAAATTTCCATACGTATCTTAAGGAGTATTTCGGGGCGTAGTTTTTTCGTCGGAAAATCGTTTTTTCACATTTGATGTAAAATAAGATCGTCGCCGGAAACGTTCGTAAAACGTATTGGATCGATGACCGAAATAGGTGATTCGTTATGAAAGTGGTTCTGAATTTTCTTTTGTACGCCGCGCTTTTTTTCGTCGTGATTTTCGCGATTACGTACGGGGCGGAAACATGGGCGTTCCACAGCGGCAAGAACATGCAGTCGATGCTGGTCGAATCCGGCGTGGCTGCGGCCGTTTTCGCCGTTTTCCTATGTATGGTAGCCGGCCGGGCCGAACGGGAGAAAGAGCGCAACGACAAAAAAAGGGAGGAACGCAGAAACGCGGCCGGGAAAGGATAATCGCCAGCCGTCTTAGGGAGGAAGTACCGATGGAAAAAAAATATAAATACCGCTACGACCGGCGCTGCCGGCGGATTACGGCGGCCCTGTTGTTGATTCTCGCCGGGCTGTTCGTTTGGTTTCATTTCGTCCTGGGAGGCGATTACCTGCCGGCCTGGGGACTCTTTTTCGTCGTCTGCATCATCACGCTGTACATCCTGTCCATTCCGCGTTACATCCTGCTGGACGACGCGGCGCTCGAGATCCATTGCATCGTCGACCTGACGCGGATTCACATCGAGGATATCGAACTGATCCGGCGGATCGAACGCAGCGAATTCCGCCGGCTGTGGCCGTTGCTCGGCAGCTACGGGTTCTGGGGATATTACGGCTACTATTTCAGCTTCCGGGAGTGGACGCTGTACAAGGTCTATGCGGCGGAGCGGAACAACCTGGTGCTGATCGAGGATATTTACGAGGATACCTACATCGTCAGTTGCGACGACCCGGATGGGCTGATCGCTTTCGTTTCGGAAGCCCGCGACCGGAAACGGGCCGAGATACTCAGGCACACGGCCGGGCAGATCGCGAAATGACCGTTCCGCAGAGCCGATAAATCCGTCGGGAGCGGGGACTCTTTTTGATAAATTGATTATCTTTGCAAAACGGGAGAATTTCCGTTTTGCGTTTTTATGCCCGTATCGAAAAGCAGGGTAATTTAATAAATATAGAGAAAATGGTATTTGACATTGAGTTGATTCGGAAAGTTTACGGCTCGTTCGCCGCCAGGGTGGAGCAGGCCCGGAAAGTGAAAGGAACGTCGCTGACGCTGGCGGAGAAAATCCTCTATGCGCACCTGTACGATGCGTCGGATGCGAAAGCGTTCCGCAGAGGGGTCGATTACGTGAATTTCCGTCCGGATCGCGTGGCGATGCAGGATGCCACGGCGCAGATGGCGCTGTTGCAGTTTATGAACGCCGGCCGCGACCGTTCGGCCGTTCCGGCGTCGGTGCACTGCGACCACCTGATTCAGGCCGACCGGGGGGCCGCTTCCGATGTGTCTACCGCCAACGATTCGAACCGCGAGGTGTACGATTTTCTCAAAAGCGTGGCCAATCGCTACGGGCTCGGTTTCTGGAAAGCCGGGGCCGGTATCATTCATCAGGTCGTGTTGGAAAACTACGCTTTTCCGGGCGGCATGATGATCGGGACGGATTCGCATACGCCGAACGCCGGCGGGCTCGGCATGGTAGCTATCGGCGTCGGCGGGGCCGATGCGGTGGACGTGATGGCAGGGATGCCGTGGGAGCTGAAAATGCCGAAGATCATCGGCGTGAAACTGACCGGGCGGCTCAGCGGCTGGGCTTCGCCGAAAGACGTGATCCTGAAACTGGCCGGGATACTGACCGTCAAGGGCGGAACCAATGCGATTCTGGAATATTTCGGCGACGGGGCGGCTTCGCTGTCTGCGACCGGCAAGGCGACGATCTGCAATATGGGCGCCGAGGTGGGGGCCACCACTTCGCTGTTCGCCTATGACGAGTCGATGGCGCGCTACCTGCGCGCTACCGGACGCGAAGAAGTGGCCGCGCTGGCCGACGGCATAGCCGGTTCGCTGCGCGCCGACGCCGAAACGGCCGCCGAGCCGGAAAAATATTACGACCGGGTGATCGAAATCGACCTGTCGTCGTTGGAACCCTATATCAACGGGCCTTTTACGCCCGATGCCGCGCATACGATCTCCGAATTCGGCGCCTGGGTGCGCGAAAAAGGGATCCCGCAGCGGATGGAAGTCGGCTTGATCGGATCGTGTACGAACTCTTCGTACCAGGATCTGAGCCGCGCCGCTTCGGTGGCGCGTCAAGCGGCCGCCAAAAAGCTGGAGACGAAAGCGAAGCTGCTGATCAATCCGGGTTCGGAGCAGGTGCGCTATACGGCCGAACGCGACGGAATCTTGCAGTCGCTGCTTGAGGCGGGCGGCACCGTGATGGCCAATGCTTGCGGTCCGTGCATCGGGCAGTGGGCGCGGCACGAGCCGGACAACACGCGTCCGAACTCGATCGTGACGTCGTTCAACCGGAACTTTGCGAAGCGGGCCGACGGCAATCCGAATACGCACGCTTTCGTGGCTTCGCCCGAACTGGTGATGGCGCTGACCATCGCCGGCGACCTGACGTTCAATCCGATGAAGGACACGCTGCAAAATGCTGCCGGACAGTCCGTGATGCTCGACGAACCGAAAGGGGACGAGTTGCCCGCCTCCGGGTTCGACGTGAAAGACAACGGGTACGTCGCGCCCGATCCGCACGCTTCCGGCGAGGTGGCGATCGCCGCCGGTTCGAATCGTCTGCAACGGCTGGAGCCTTTTGCCGCGTGGGACGGGAACGACTTTACCGATTTGCGGCTGCTGATCAAGGCGTCCGGCAAGTGCACGACCGACCATATCTCGATGGCGGGGCCGTGGCTGCGCTTCCGGGGACACCTCGAAAACATTTCGGACAACCTGCTGATGGGAGCCGTCAATAAATTCAACGGACAGACCAATTCGGTGCTCAATACGCTGGACGGCAGTTACGACGGCGTGTCGTCTGTGGCCAAAAAGTATAAGGCGAAGGGGATCGGTTCGATCGTCGTGGCCGAGGAGAACTACGGCGAGGGATCGTCGCGCGAACATGCCGCGCTCGAACCGCGCTTCCTGAATGTGAAGGTCGTGCTTGTCAAGTCGTTCGCGCGAATCCATGAAACGAACCTGAAAAAACAGGGTATGCTGGCGCTGACGTTCGCCGATCCGGCCGATTACGACCGCATCCGCGAGGACGACCGGATCGAAGTGACCGGCCTGAAAACGTTTGCGCCGGGCAGCCGGATGACCGTTACGCTGCGCCACAGCGACGGAACGTCCGAGTCGTTCGAAGCCAATCATACTTACAACGAACAGCAAATCAAGTGGTTCAAGGCGGGAGCCGCATTGAACTGCTAACGAATTGCAGCGGTATTTTCCGGCCGGACGGCGCGGATCGTCCGTCCGGAATTCCCTGAAAGTTCGAAAATATCACGGGTTTCGAGTGCAAAATATTGTTTTTTCAACGGAAAGCGTTATCTTTGCCCTCCCAAAGTGCAGGAATCTCTTGCGAGGACGTAGGGGCCCGCAATATTCCCACTATAAATTTAATTGAAAAGAGATGGATAATTTAATCAAGATCGCCCAGGATTCGATGTGGGTGAAGCCGGAAGTTCCCTCGTTCAAAAGCGGCGACACGATTACCGTGACCTACAAGATTGTCGAGGGTAACAAGGAACGTCTCCAGAGTTTCCGCGGCACGGTCATTCAGATCAAGGGCAGCGGTATTACGAAGATGTTCACGATTCGTAAAATTTCGGACGGTATTGGCGTGGAACGTATTTTCCCGGTTTACTCGCCGCATATCGACCGTATCGAGGTGAATAAAGTGGGTGTCGTTCGCCGTGCGCGTATTTACTACCTGCGCGAACTGACCGGTAAAAAAGCCCGTATCAAAGAGAAGAAAAGAGTGGTGGCCAAATAGTCCGGATAGCTTTTCGGATACGAAAGATTCTATACGACGGGGAACCAGCAGGCTGGTTCCCCGTTTTGTCGTTCCCGTCCCCGCCGGGCGGATAGTTGTTTTCGGCAGCCGGGACAGGACGCTTCGCCAGCGGCGGGGACGGTTAATCTGAAAATTTTGTATATTTACAAAATATTCGAACTCCGTTCCACTGTTAAACGGCTATTCTGCAATGGTTAAAGAGATACTGCTGATCATATCCGTCATCCTGCAAATCATTGCGGCGATCGTCGCTATCGGGCTGACGCGCCGTACCAAATACAACCTGTCGTGGATGTTGTTTACGGTCGCGCTGACCTGCATGGCGTTTCTGCGTCTCGGGGAGTACGTTCAGATCACCGATCTGAAGGAGTGGCGGTTGCCGTCGGAGTTCTTTATCTGGACAGGGATCGTTACTTCGCTCTGTTTCGCGGTCGGGATGCTCCTGGTGCAGAAAATTTTCAATTACATCGCCCGTGCCGAGCGTCAGCGGCGGATCAGCGAACGGCGGATACTGAACACCGTGTTGCGTACCGAGGAAAAAGAACGGCAGCGTTTTTCGAAAGATCTGCACGACGGATTGGGGCCGTTGCTTTCGTCCGCAAAGATGTCTATTTCGGCGCTTTCGTCCGGCGATACGGATGAACGCAACCGCGAGATACTGCGCAATGCCAACTACGTGATCGACGAAGCGATCCGCAGCCTGCGCGAGATCTCGGTCAATCTCAGCCCGCATATCCTGAACGATTTCGGGTTATCGCGGGCGATCTCGAATTTCATCAATAGGCTGCCGCGCGGCGCGATGCGGATCAATTTTTCGACGAACCTGCGGACGGAACGTTTCGATATGGATATCGAAGTGATCCTGTACCGGATCGTGTGCGAGTTGATTAACAACAGTCTGAAACACTCCGGGGCCTCGGTCGCTACCGTTTCGCTGGTTTACGCCGACGGCGTGCTGCGGCTCGATTACCGCGATAACGGATGCGGGTTCGACGTAGCGAAGGTCGAACAGAAAGGAATGGGAATCGCTAACATTCAGTCTCGGGTCAGTTCGCTGAAAGGCGATTTCGCGTTGAAAAGCATGCCCGGCCGCGGAATGAATGCGGTGGTCGAGGTGCATGTGTAAAAAAAGGACGGTTATGGAAAGAACTTGTAAAATAGTGTTGGCGGACGATCATACGCTGTTCCGCAACGGACTTAAGACGTTGTTGTCGGGCATCCGGAATTTCGAAGTGACCGGCGAGGCTTCCGACGGTTGCGAGTTGCTCGAACTGCTGGGGCGCGAAACTCCGGACGTCGTGCTGTTGGATATCGAGATGCCGAAAATGAACGGCATCGTGGCCGCCGAAGAAGCGCTGAAACGTTGGCCCGACCTGCGGATTATCACGCTCTCGATGTACGGCGACGAGGATTACTATTTCAAAATGGTGTCGCTCGGCGTGAAAGGTTTTATTCTGAAAAATTCAGAAATCAAGGACGTCGTAGCCGCGATCGAAACGGTGGTCGACGGAGGAAGTTTTTTCTCGCAGGAGCTGTTGTTCAATCTGGTAAGCAATCTCAAATCGACTCCGTCGTCGGTGCCGGAGGACAGCCCCGAACAGCTTTCGCAACGCGAGTCGGAGATCCTGCTGCACATCTGCCGCGGCGAGTCGAACAACGAGATCGCCGATGCGCTGTTCATTTCGAAACGCACTGTCGATAAGCACCGGTCGAACATCCTGGCTAAAACCGGATGCCGGAATACGGCGAACCTGGTCGTCTATGCGATCAAGCACAACCTGGTGGAGATATGAAACGAAACACTCCCGGAACGCGTTACGAACGGTTCCGGGAGTGTCGTATAACAGGGACGGCGTTTAGAACTTGAGTCCCGCCGACAGGGTGATCGTGTTGCGGTTCTGCTTGGTATCGACGGCTCCCGACTGGATGGTGTATTTATCTTTATCGTCGTAGAAATAGAACATCTGGTAGGGAGCGTATTTGTACGCGGTGTAAATATAGGTCGCGTCCAGGTAGAAATTCTGGAAACGGAATCCCAAGCCGGCCGAATAGTTCTCGTAAGAACGGACGTTCGCCTGGTTGATGAAGGCGTCCTTCGTCCGGATGCACTCCCCGTAATTGGCATAGCCGACCCGCACGTAGAAGTTTTTTAGCGGAGTCGCCTCGACGCCCACCCGGAAGTTGTTCGCCGGCTGAAAGAACGACTTGATGTCCTGGTTGAGATCCTGTTCGAATTCCCAGTTGTTTCCGTTCATGTTTCGGATCTTCATGTTGTCGTACCATACCCGTTCGTAATCGGCCGTGATCAGCCCTACGCCCGGGAGCGTGAACGAAATACCCGTGAGCAGCCGCGTGGGGGTGTTGATGTTGTACTGGTTGGGGGCGTACGGGCTCTCCTGCCAGTTTTGCTGGGTGTTGAATTCCGCCGACATGTATTCGGTGTACTCCTCGTTCATGCTGACGTAGGTCGGCGTATGGACGGCCACGCCGATCCGCAGGTTGTCGACCGGACGGAGGATGGCCCCGAACTTGAAATTCACGCCGGTGCCGTCCTGACGCAGCGTCCGGATGTAATTCAGGCGATTCAGCGGCAGCGTATTGTTGCTGTAAGTTTCGCTGTAATTGTTTTCGTTCCGGAAGTAAATATCCTGAATCCCGACCGTAAACCCGAGGTAGAGGATATTCTGGAAGTTGAATCCGCCGGAGATGTCGTATTCGCCGATACTTCCCTTGTTGATGTTGTACAGCGACGGGTTGATCCGCGCGTCTTTCGAAAGGTTGTTCCACGGGGCGTAATAGTTGTCGCCTACCGGGTCGAGCACATAGGTGTTGTAGGCCAGAATTCCACCCCATTGTCCGATAGCGAGGCTCTGGAACGGGCTAATCGGGTCTTCGGGAGTCATTCGCAGCGTCGATTCGCTGACTCCGCGGATATCTTCCGCGAATACTTCGGTCATCGACTGTCCGATCCCTTGTCCGTAAGCCGCCGACGTGGTATTGAAATCGGCCAGTTTCGTATAACCTACGCCCAGCGTGAAGCTGGTCAGCGCGCCTGTTCCCTGGTAGAGGTTCAGCGCTGCCCCGACATTGCCCAGCGAAAACCGGGTGCGCGAATAGTCGTTGCTCCGTCCCTGAAAGCCGCTTTCCATGTTACTCCAGGTCAGCGACGGCGATATGCCGACTTCCGATCCCCGGTAGATTCCCAGACCTGCCGGATTGATGTTCATCGAAGAGAGATCCGCGCCGAGCGATGTGAAAGCTCCGCCGAGCGCCGCGCTGCGTGCCGTTCCGAATGAATAGTTGTACTGAGATAGATTCAGTAGGTCGCCCGGAGTCTGGGCGGTCGCCGTTGCGAACGGAAGCGCCGCGATGACGCATAGCGTGACGAATTTGTTTTTTTTCATAATTCGTTCTTTGATTAATTCGATGTTGAGTTTCGTGTTCGAGGTTTGTCGTTGCCGGAAGCCGGCCGAAGATTATCTCCGATAGCTTGCGCCGCCGCCCGACGATTGTCCGCCGCCGGTGTATCCTCCTCCTCCGCCCCGGTAGCCGGACCCGGTGCTCGGCGAGTAGCTGCTGCCCGAAGAGGGAGCGGTGCTTCCGCGCCGGTACGACGATCCCGAATTGTTGTTAACCGACGGGCTTACGGTGGTAGTCGGCCCCGATGCGGTTCCGCCGCGCCGGTAGGACGAACTGCCCGAAGACGTTCCCGAACCGGTGCTGCCGATCGAACTGCCGCTCGAGGTCGTACCGCCCCGGCGGTACGACGAGCCGCCGTTCAGCGACGAGCCGGTAGTCGTTCCGGGCCGGTAGGTCGATGAAGTGGTTCCTCCCCGGCGGTAGCTGGGTCCCGACGACCCCCGCCCTGCGGAAGATACCGTGCCGCCCGTTCCGGTTCTCGGACGGTTCCAAACCGTGTTCTTATTATTGTATTTAGGGTAATAATCGTATCCCCAGTGATGATGCGGGCCGTACCATCCTCCGTAATAGGGCGGATACCAGCCGCCGTACCATCCTCCGTACCAGCCGTTCCAACTGTTCCATCCCCAATTCCATCCCCAGTTCCAACTGTTATAAGGGTAGTATCCCGAATACCAACTCCACGACGGGCTCCATCCCCACCACCACGGGCTGCTCCAGTTCCATGCGGGGGAGCTCCATCCCCACAGTCCGAGATTGATGTTTACGTTGGCTGTTCCCCAGTCGCCGTACAAGGAGGGGGCGTATTTGGGTTCTACGAGCACTTGGTCGCCGAGGACCGTCACGTCGTAATAGGCCGGATCGTAGGCGGAGGCATAGCGTCCCGAGGTGTTGGCATTTTCGTTTTGGACGTCGCTCTGCCTGTCGTCGCTCAGCGAACCGAGACTTTTCAGACGGCTTGCGTAAGAATCTCCGCCGTAACCGCCCGCGATCAAGCTGCTGCGCGATTCGTCCTCTTGTCGGTCGTTCAGTTCGGATACGGCCCGGGCCACTTCCTCGCGGCGGGCCCGTTCGGCCTCTTCCGCGGCGCGCTGCGCTTCCTGCTGCCGGATGAGACGCTGCTGCTTCTCGGCGGCGATCGCTTTCCGGTTGTGCGTTACGTATAAATCGTCGGTGGCAGCGGATGAAGTGCTCGAATAGACGGTTGCACTGCATCCTCCCAGCAGCGTGGCAACGACCACGCTGCCCAATACGGTTATTAATTTTCGGCTTTTCATGGCACTCTATTTTTTCTGTTTCGCGGAATGGCGGCCTTTTCGCCGCCGCCGCATTCCATCATATATAGGTATAACGAAAATTATACCCGAAAGTTATTGCTCCGGAAATAAATTTCACGGTTCCGGAGGGCGCGCGCGCCGTTTTTAAAAGATGCATCTGCGCCCTCCGAACGTTGCGTGGCGCGGGTCGAATGTTTTTCCTTTTTCCAGGGAAAAACCGATCCGGCCTCGTTGCCAAAGATATTCAATTTTTACGATTTTTGGAAAAATACTATACCTTTGTAAATTCACAAACCGAAGTATTTTAAGACTGAAAAGTAGTTTGATATGGCAAAAGAGCTGAAAGAGTTGACATCACGGGACGAAAACTATTCGCAGTGGTATAACGATCTGGTGGTAAAAGCGGGACTGGCCGAGAATTCGGCAGTTCGCGGATGTATGGTGATCAAACCGTACGGTTATGCGATCTGGGAAAAGATGCAGCGTGCGCTGGATCAGATGTTCAAAGATACCGGGCATGAAAACGCTTATTTCCCGCTGTTTATCCCGAAGTCGTTTTTCAGCAAGGAGGCGCATCATGTCGAGGGGTTTGCCAAGGAGTGCGCCGTGGTGACCCATTACCGGCTGAAAAACGATCCCGACGGCAAGGGCGTGATCGTCGATCCCGATGCCAGGCTCGAGGAGGAGCTGATCGTCCGCCCGACCTCCGAGACCATTATCTGGAATACCTATAAAAATTGGATTCAGTCGTACCGCGACCTGCCGATTCTTTGCAACCAGTGGGCTAACGTGGTGCGTTGGGAGATGCGTACGCGCCTGTTCCTGCGGACGGCCGAGTTCCTGTGGCAGGAGGGGCATACGGCGCACGAAACCCGGGAGGAAGCGATGGCCGAAGCGAAAAAAATGATCGGCGTCTACAAGGAATTTGCCGAAAAGTGGATGGGGCTGCCGGTGATCGTGGGGCACAAGAGCGACAGCGAACGTTTCGCCGGGGCCGACGACACGCTGACGATCGAGGCGCTGATGCAGGACGGGAAAGCGCTGCAAAGCGGAACGTCGCACTTCCTCGGACAGAATTTCGCAAAAGCGTTCGACGTGCAGTTTACCAATAAGGAGGGTAAGCTCGATTATGTGTGGGCGACCTCGTGGGGCGTTTCGACCCGTTTGATGGGGGCCCTGATCATGGCGCACTCCGACAATAACGGGCTCGTGCTGCCGCCGAAGCTGGCTCCGATACAGGTCGTGATGATCCCTATTTACAAAGGCTCCGAAGAGTTGGCGCAGATATTGGCCCGGCTGGACGAGATTGCCGCCGAACTGAAAAAACGGGGAATCAGCGTTAAAATCGATGCGCGGGACAATGTCCGCACCGGTTTCAAATTCGCGGAATACGAGTTGAAAGGCGTCCCCGTTCGCCTGGCGATGGGGCCGCGCGACTTTGCCGGCGGTACGATCGAACTGGTTCGCCGCGATACGCTCGAAAAAGCGACCGTTCCGCAACAAGGGCTGGAAGATGCCGTCGAACGGCTTCTCGGCGAGATACAGCAGAATATTTATGATAAAGCGCTGAAATTCCGCGACGGTATGATTACGCGGGTCGACACGTACGACGAGTTCAAACGGGTGCTCGACGACAAAGGCGGCTTTATCCTGGCCCATTGGGACGGCTCGCCCGAAACGGAAGAGCGCATCAAGAACGAGACGAAAGCGACGATCCGGTGCATTCCGGTCGACGCCCCCGCCGAAGAGGGAGTCTGCATCGTCAGCGGAAAGCCTTCGCACCGCCGCGTCCTTTTTGCCAGGAGTTATTGATGTTTCTCTCTTTTAGATGAATAAGGCCTCTGTAAAAACAGAGGCCTTATTCATGGATGAGGGAATAATTGTTGTTTCAATGAAGATTCCTTAAATGTTCTTTTGGGTGCAGTGCAACGGTTTGTCAATTGTTTTGGTCAACTGTAAAGAAACGGTCGAGAATTCCCTGCAAGTAAAGACTGGTGACCGATGGAAGTGCTTTTTCTGGAATGGAAACAGCACTCATTGTCATATCCGGATTAAGAACAAAACAATAGGGTGTATTTAATTCGTCTAATTTGGATACTTCCGTTATGCTGTAACAAGGCCATCTTTCGATATTGTAGGATCTGCTGTTTTTCTTGAACAAGTGAAAATCCGGATATTCAGTCATGATAACGGGTGTTATACCGTATTTCTTTGCAAAACTTATCATTCGACTAAATGCAAATGTTATAAATATTGTAAAGGTAATAGTTCGATTAATATAATGTCTATATATACCTTAAATACTAAAAGAGCGAAGTTGCCTATTTGATTTGTATTGCCAGATGTTTGATCGATTCCGATTAAGTATTTATCGGTTGGAGATTGAATATTCCAATGATCTCTATTGACGATTCGCTTTAAAAGAATGCAGACCTTTGAGAAAGAATGAAATTTAAAAAAGATGAATATTTGAAGGATTGATAATTGTAGTTAATATACAATAATACAGATTTTTATATGTATTGAAATGGACGGATGAGATGAATGCATGAATAAAAAAAACAAAAAAAGATCGGATAAAATTTGCAGGATAAAAAAAAGTCTCTACATTTGCACCCGCTAAACGAAAGTAAAGCAGTTCTTTCAAAAGGTTGTCGAAAATAAAATTTGCAAATTTTGCAAAGAAACATTTGGAAATTTAAAAATCCGCCGTATCTTTGCAGTCCGATTCGCTCTTAAAATCAGAGCGATTTTTTTAGCGGTCTTTGCGAACTTTTCGCAACATGAAACAGGTTCTTTGAATTATTGGTAATATTTGAGAAAAACAAGTAAATGTAGTATTTATCAATTCCTAAATTATTTCAGGAAATTCAAGTAGTCAGGACTCTAATGATTTAAATTTTTTACAATGGAGAGTTTGATCCTGGCTCAGGATAAACGCTAGCGGCAGGCCTAACACATGCAAGTCGAGGGGCAGCGGAAGAAGTAGCTTGCTACTTCTGCCGGCGACCGGCGCAC